>JAZQHA010000154.1:0-58590 GCA_045540315.1 Acutalibacteraceae bacterium
GCGCCCAAGACCCAAAGGGTCTTCGGCCACCGATAATTCAACAATGTTGAATTCATCGGTACAACGAAAATAAATTAATATTTATTTTCGTTGGCCTCGCGGCCAGCGCGAAGGACTGGAATTTGCGCAGAAGCACAAAATAAAAGCAAAAACCTTAAACTGGCACACCTTAATTTGATTTCTATTGATTTTTATAAATCAAATTGTTAAAATGTAAGCATTGGCATTTTTAATTATTAAAATTATTATTTTTTCTGTATCAAAAGGAGGAAATCCAATGGCAAAGGCTAAATTTGAAAGAAATAAACCTCATGTAAACATTGGTACTATTGGTCACGTTGACCATGGTAAAACTACTTTGACAGCTGCTATTACTAAGGTATTAAATCTTGGTGGTTCTGCAGACTTTGTTGATTATGCAAATATCGATAAGGCTCCAGAAGAAAGAGAGCGCGGTATTACAATCAACACTTCACACGTTGAGTATCAAACAGAGACTCGTCACTATGCACACGTTGACTGCCCAGGCCATGCTGACTACGTTAAGAACATGATTACTGGTGCTGCTCAAATGGACGGAGCAATCTTAGTTGTGTCTGCAGCAGACGGTCCGATGCCTCAGACAAGAGAACACATCTTGCTTTCTCGTCAGGTTGGCGTTCCGTACATTGTTGTCTTCATGAATAAAGCTGACCAAGTTGATGACGAAGAGCTTCTCGACCTCGTTGAGATGGAAATTCGTGACTTGTTGAATGAGTATGAGTTCCCAGGCGATGAGACTCCGATTATTCGTGGTTCTGCTTTAGTTGCTCTTGAGTCTTCCTCAAAGGATCCAAATGCTGATGAATATAAGTGCATTCACGAGCTTATGGCTGCTGTTGATAAGTTCATCCCAACCCCAGAGCGTAAGGCTGACCAACCTTTCTTGATGCCTGTTGAGGACGTTTTCACAATTACTGGTCGTGGAACTGTTGCAACTGGTAGGGTAGAGCGTGGTCAACTTAAGACTGGCGAGGAAATTGAACTTGTTGGTTTAGACGAAGAGCGTAGAAAAACTGTTGTTACTGGTATCGAGATGTTCAGAAAAATCCTTGACTATGCTGAGGCTGGCGATAACGTTGGCGTACTTCTCCGTGGTATCCAAAGAGATGAAATTCAACGTGGTCAAGTTCTTGCAAAGCCAGGAACAATTAATCCTCATACCAAGTTCAGAGGCCAAGTTTACGTTCTTACTAAGGACGAAGGTGGACGTCATACTCCTTTCTTCAACAACTATCGTCCACAATTCTACTTCAGAACAACTGATGTTACCGGTATTGTTAAGCTTCCAGAAGGCACAGAGATGTGTATGCCTGGCGATAACGTTGTTATGGACGTTGAGCTCATTACACCTATCGCTATCGAGGAAGGCTTGCGTTTCGCTATCCGTGAGGGTGGACGTACGGTTGGTTCAGGCGTTGTTACTGCTATCAATGAGTAATTTTGGTTTGATGCCAATACATTAAATTTGAGCGTAGCCCCGGGTTAGGACGCGCCCGCCAAGGAATCGTAAAGATTCCTTGGCGTTTATTTTTTTTACAAAAAAATAACGCGTGGCAATAAAATTGCCACGCGGGCGCGCCCGCGCTAGCTGAGTGCTGTAGAGTATAAATAAAATAGAAAAATATTCACTCTCTATGCTGTGCTATGTATTGTTCTAGTCTTTCAATATCCTGTGTGCATTCTACAACTGTTTGCTCTAGCTCACTAATCTTCTGTTTATCTGCTGTAACACTTTGCATTAAAGCATTAATAGCTTGCTTATTGATATTAATGTTTTCCTTGCTATTAAGAATTTCCTTTTTGTAGCGTTCAATAGCTTGTATGAATTCTTGAACCGATTGACTTTCTTCGTCAGCTAATTGCTGCCATTCTACCGCCATGTTTCGGAACTCTTCACTTTTATTCTCGTCCTCACTTTCATTCGCGTATATTTCAAAAGTTTTAGCGTCCTGATAATAACGATTGGCTCGTTCTTGGCCGTCTTTAATACGTTGTTCGTTGTCTTTGATCCATCGTTCGTAGTCTGCAATAGTCTGTTCACTGTCTTTTATATATTGTTTGCGCTGTTCGATATCTTGTTCACTATTGTTGATGTATTGGTTACGCTCTTCAATATATTGATTGTAATCCATGATATCCTGCTTGTAGCGTTCTATGTCTTGTTGATAAATAGAAATTTGGTTTTCGTCAGTTTCATTTACAGAAGTACCAATATATTCCTGTTGTTGAACGGACATAGCTTGAGCTTCCAGTTCCAATTCATTAATGTGGTGTGGTGAATCTGCGCCGACGTTGTTGAACAGTAAGGAAGCTATTGCAACCATGAAACTAAGCATTGAAAATCCACCGCTAACATTTGCCAACTCTTCTGGAGAAAGCTCTATTAGGCTTGATATCTCGTGTGAGTTACTGAATGTAGCCATATCCTTCTCAGAGAAGTCGTAACCTAGTTTTTTAGCTTTGGGCAAAAATATCTCTTGAACGAACTTTTGCACATCCTGCCACGAAAGTTTTTTTACCTCATTTTCTTTTTTGAGTTTTAAAACTTCTGACTTAAATCTCTCATCTTGTGCCATTTTTGTGAAAAACTCTTGAATTTGCTTATTTTTCATTTTAACCACCCTTTCTTATTTGCAAATTTATCTAAATTTTAATATATATAATTTTGCCATCAGTTTTTTTGTGAAGTTGCTATATTTTTATAAAAATGCGATTTGTTTTGAAAAGTGCTCACACGGCAAATTTATATACTGTTATACCAGATAATTGACTTTTTAGTTATCCTCATTTAGCAAATAGTCTCTACAGGATTCAATTATTTTTTCTTTTTCTTTGGTTACAGCTGGATATGCTGGGTTAATTTGCTCTAGAACATCAACTAACACTTCGGACAAAAAGTACCGCGCAAACCATTTTTTGTCGGCGGGAACGATGTACCAAGGCGCATACGGGGTACTAGTCTTATTGATGGCAATTTCATAGGCTTTCATATAGTCGTCCCAGTATTTTCTTTCTTTTGTATCAGCGTCCGATAATTTCCAGTTCTTATTTTTCTCATCTATTCGCTTCATAAAGCGCTGTTTTTGTTCCTCTTTTGAGATATTAAAGAAAAACTTTACCACTCGGATACCGTTTTCCCAAAGATACTTTTCGAAGTTAACTATTTGTTCATATCGTTGCTCGAAGATTTTTTCATTTTTGCATCTTTTAGGTAAATTCTGTTTTTTATAAAGCTCATGAACTTTTGCTACCAGGACATCCTCGTAATACGAACGATTAAATATACCTATTTTGCCACGAGGCGGGATTTTTCTGGTACACCGCCATAGATAATCGTGTGATAACTCCTCTGTTGATGGTGACTTAAAATTTGAGACTTCCACACCTTGTGGGTTCACACCGGTCATCACATGTTTAATAGCGCTGTCTTTGCCGCCGGCATCCATTGCCTGGATAATAATCAAAACGGCTTCGGTTCCTTGAGCGTAAAGTTTATCTTGCAAAATTTCAATCCGTTTCATATTCAGTAAACTTTTTTCAATAATAACTTCTTTTTCTGTGTCTAAATTCTTTAATTTTGTTTCTAAATGTTTAATTTTTACTTGTTTGGTGCCATCATATCGATACTTATTTAAATCCATTTATACTCACCTCTTTTCCTGTTTGGTGTAATTTTACCACAAACTAAACCGAAATGCAAGGCTTTTTATAAATTATTCTTGAAGTGCAAACTTTGCGATAAGTTCTTCTAATAAAAAGCGCGGTTCTACGCGGGAACTTTTTAATTTTGAATCTGTTTCGGCAATTAATTTTATACACATTCGGATATAGTCCATAGACATACTTTTGGCATATCGCTGTGCATTCTCAAGGCGAAACATTTTTCGCTTATAATCAAAAATTTCTGCTACATCATAAATAGTTTTTCCGCTTTGTTCTGCCGCCTTAACACGATACAAGTCAATATAGTGCGACGCCATAATCGCTAAAATTGCAGTTGGTTCTTCTTTTTTATCGAGTAAAGCCTCAAGCAACTCAAACGCGTGCTTATAATTCTTAGCTGCGAGAGCTTTTGTTAGTTCAAATATATTCGCCTCAATGTTTTCAACTATTACAGCCTCGATATCTTCTAAAGTTATCTCCTTGCCATTAATATATGCACACAACTTCTCGAGTTCTTGCTTAAGCGTTAGTAAATCATTGCCGCATCGGTCTATTATAGCCTGCGCGTTTTTTTCCGATAACGTACATGATAACTTCTCCGCCCATTTTACGAGCTGTTTTTTTAATTTTGCCGTAGTGAGGAATGGAATATTTAAAACTTCCCCATATTTCTCAAAGAACTTTACGAACGATGACCACTTAGCAGCTTTTTTTAGGTTAATATTAAGGCTAGCTATGCTTATAACTAAAACGGTTGTCTCGGGAATATCACTAATAATATCCTTTAATTTTTTTATCGTTTCTTGAGGTTCCTTTTCTATATCAAGATCAATTATTTTTACACACTTAAATGGTGCCATAAGGGGCAATGCCTCAACGGCGTCGCCTAAGGTATCTATGTCTAAGTCTGGGGACGAAAATACCTGCAAGTTAAAGGCGTTATTACCTCCTTGCAAAACTTTATCAACAAGCAAAGTTGTATAGTAATCTACGAGATATTTTTCTTCTCCAAAAATAAAATATGCGCGCTTAAAGTCAAGTGACTTAATCTGTGCGAGAAATTCTGTTTCAGTTATTGTAGCCATGTTATACCATCCTTTTTATGGAAATATTTCGTTTGTCTTTTAGGTCGATAATTATATTGCCATCTCCAGCGGTCGCAAGAGGTACTTTTTGAGTCTGGGCTAATTTTCTCACAAAGTCGCTCGAGTTGGGTAAATCAGCAGTTACGATGCCATACGCACTTGAGATATTTTCTAGATTTTCAAAGTTGCTGGCGGTAACCAAAATGTCACAAAATCTATAGTCATCCGGCAAAACCGCAGCATTCCCTCCAGACGGGTTAATTAAAATATTCACATCGTTTATCGTTAAGTAAATATAACTCTGGTCGTTAAACTTCAACGGCGTGATTTTAACGTTGTCCCAAAAGGTTATGTTCGCTTTTTCTCTAAAATAAACAGCCCTACTGCTATCTGCGAGATTTCGTTCGAGTTTGTCATCAACCAGCTCATCCTCAGAAAGGACTACATATTGT
This sequence comes from Acutalibacteraceae bacterium, assembly GCA_045540315.1. Lineage (GTDB taxonomy): Bacteria > Bacillota > Clostridia > Oscillospirales > Acutalibacteraceae > CAG-557. The sequence goes on from JAZQHA010000154.1 coordinate 5,243, forward strand.
GGCTCAAATTTTTTAATTAAATCGTTTGCATAAGCGGCAGTTGAGTCTTCAAAATCGCTAAGCAATACATAATCCAGCTTTTTTATATTTTGTGAATTTAAATATGCCTCTACTATTGAAGATTTAATTTCGTCGCCACCGCAGGATAAAACTGCAGCGTGAGCATCTCTTGAAAGTAGCGCAGAGCAGCCATTTCCTGTATCTAAAATGGCTAAATGTGTTACGCCTCTATCGAAAAGTTGAAACGAAAAAATTCCGACAAACAACACTATCGCCGATAAAATTGCTGCTAGCTTTAGACCACTGTACTTCTCAAATAAAAACAGCGCCAACGCAACCAAAATACAGGTTGCGGCTAGCCAAAACAAAATCAAGGGTTGAGTTGTCGGAACTGATGCAAATGGAATTTTCGCAAGCAAGTCAGCACACAAGGTTATGCAGTTAATTAAAATTCCAGATAAAAGTGCAAGAGGCATTGCGAGAAAAGTAAGCATAGGTATTAAATTTAGAACAGATGCTAATAAGATAAATATCATCATTAACATCGTTGGAGAAACCAATAAAATATTTGATACGATGCTGATTAGAGATATTCGGCCAAAACTTAACATAATTACTGGCATGGTAGCAAGTGTTGCACTGAGGGTTACGGCAACAGAACCGGCCAGCTTATTAACTATGGCGGTTTTTCCCTTGAGCCTTTCGCCAAATCGTTTGATTAATTTCTCAAAGTATTCCTCGAATAAAATTATACCCAAAGTCGAGCTAACTGAAAGCAATAAGCCCAAGTCTCCTGCCGCAAATGGGTTCACTACGGTTAAAAGTAAAGTTGCTATACCTAGCGAGTTGAGAGAATCCGCCTTCGCAAAGAAAAACTTCCCTAGATAAAACACTATAAGCATAATTCCAGCTCTCATCACGGAGGCTGAAAATCCGGTTAACGCCATAAAGGCTACCACTGAAGCGCAAGTTAAGAGGTAACATAACCGTTTGCGCAACTTGGTAGCTTGAAAAATTTGAAAAAACACCGCGGCAATCATTGACGTATGTAAGCCAGAAACTGCTAGCAAGTGTGAAATACCAATTTCTTTAAAGTTTGACTTTGTGTCATCATCGAGGAAATATTTATCACCCAACAATACACCCACTGCCATAGCTGCGTGGTCCTTCGGCAAAAGCATTCGTATGGATTCAATGAGTGCCAGCTTTGCTTTCAAGAAATAATAATATATAGGCTTGTCCGCTTGCTCCTCTACACCATAATCCTCATACTCATATAGGTACGACAACATGTGAATTCCCTTGGCTGCGTAGTATGTGCGCGAGGAAAATCCGCCGGTGTCCGTTGGCAAAAACATGTGTACTTTCCCGGTTATTCTATCATACAAATCTGCGTCCAGCGCCTTAGACATGGATATCCGCAGTTTCATCTTTTGCGGTGCACCCTCATAATTAACTTGGTCGGTCTCCACTACATAATAATATCTGTTGTAAGCAGTGTATGGAAGTTCACAAATTCGCCCGGAAATCTCAACATCTTGCTCGTGGAGCGCCTCTATTGGCTGGATCACCGTACTGGCGACAAAATCATGCGCGATTAAGGCTATGGATATAGTTAAAAAGGCGAGTGGGAGAACTTTCTTTTTTCGCGTTGACCTTATAAAAAGACAAATGACGAAAAGAAGTAAAAATAGCAACACCAAAATTCTGGAAATCGTGACATTAAAATAAGTAGCTGCAATTAGTGCAGCTAAATACGAAAACCCTATTATTGTCAATGGCCTTTTCATCGAATTTTTGAGCCCTCCCACACATATTCTATATGTCTTTGCTCAAACTTAACCTGCTGGCCAGTTCATTTTGCGACCACCAAGCAAGTGAAAATGCAAATGTTGAACCGTTTGTCCACCGTCTTCTCCGCAATTGTTTACGATTCGATATCCCTTCTCTAGTCCTAACTCTTTGGCTATCTTTGCCGCAACCATAAATATTTTGCCAATTACGTCACGGTTATCTTCGCTAATTTGATTTGCGCTCTGAATATGCTCTTTCGGGATTATTAGTACATGTATCGGTGCCTGAGGATCTAAATCGTTAAATGCCACGATGTTTTCATCCTCGTAAATTTTATTGCTCGGAATTTCATTATTCGCTATTTTACAAAAAATACAGTCCATATGTGTAGCCTCCTAAATCTCAAGATTTGTTGCTTAGCGCAGTCGGGGCGCCGGCCCCACGGCGGTAGCGTTCGCCGTGGGGCAAGCCAGTGAAATATTATTTCACTGGCTTGCGGCTCGATTGAAAATCGAGCCGGCCGGCGCCCCCCTGCGTTAAGCCAAAACAAGTAATATTAAGCTATTTTTTATGCATTTAAACTGGCCTCAACGATTTTAAAAATTTGCTCATAAATCTGCTCAAACTTTTTAGGCTCTTTAATGCCCGCCATAGCCATGTCTTTGCGGCCACCACCGTTTCCTCCGAGAAGCTTCGCGATTTCTTTAACTAAAACTCCAGAGTTAACTCCGTGAGCAACTGCAACTTTTCCGGCACTGACGATAACGTTAGACTTATCTTTCCCGACGCTTGCGATGACTGCAATGGAGTTATCAAACTTGGACTTAATCTCGTCGCACATGGACTTCAACGAGTCTGTATCTACATCAGAAAGTTTAGAAATAACCAATTTGATACCGTGAATATCCTTGGCTCCTTTGAGAAGCTCATCGATTTTTGCGTTCGCTAGTTGAGAGTTTAACTTTCTAATAATTTTATCTTGTTCTTTTAGCTGGGCTACGAGATTTTCGCAACCAGTAACCAGCTCTGAAACCTGATTTATTTTAAGAGCCTTTTGGCACCCTTCTAAGATTTTTTTATCTTCATGTAAGAGCTCCAGCACACCCAAGGAAGTAACCGCCTCAATGCGCCGGATACCGGAAGCAACAGAAGTTTCGGACAAAATTTTAAAAACACCAAGTTGAGCCGTATTTTTAACGTGAGTTCCACCACAGAGCTCGGTAGAAAATTCACCGGCCTTGACAACTCGAACGACTTTTCCATATTTCTCTCCGAAAAGAGCCATCGCGCCGATTTTTTTAGCCTCTTCAATAGGCATTTCTGCGACAGTAACCTCGTCTGAGCACAAAATTTCGTTATTAACAATGTTTTCTATTGTTGTCAGCTCGTCTTCAGTGAGCGCAGAAAAATGAGTAAAATCAAAACGAACACGATTTGCGTCCACAAGTTGTCCCGCCTGCTCCACGTGAGTACCTAAAACTTGACGCAAAGCTGCCTGCAAGAGGTGAGCCGCTGTGTGGTTTCGCATAATTTTGTTTCGTTTAGACACATCAACTGTAGCCTGGCAAGTTGTCCCGGTTCTTAATGTTCCATGCCCTATGAGAACTGTATGAAGATATACTCCAGCGTTATTTTTTTGAGTATCTATAACTTTTGCGACAACATCTCCAAAGGATAACTCACCAACGTCGCCAACTTGGCCGCCGCTTTGTGCATAAAATGGAGACTCATCCAAAATCACAGTAACTTTTTCGCCTTTAGCAGCATTTTCAACAAAAGCTTCATCTTTAATTATCTTCACGACACGAACATCAGCCTCTAGCTTATCGTATCCAACAAATTTTGTTGACTCAAGTTGCGAAAGGTCTAATGCTCCATTTGACCAAGCTTCAGCACCGGCATTGGTTCTCGCCGCACGAGCTCTTTTTTTCTGTTCTAAGAGTAACTCATTAAATCGCTCTTCGTCCACAGTTACGTTACGCTCAGCCAATATTTCTTTAGTCAAATCAATCGGAAATCCGAAAGTGTCATTCAATTTAAAAGCAACCTCGCCAGACAAAACATTTCCAGCCAACGACTCTATTGCTTCAGTCAAGAGCTCAAGGCCCTGATCGATAGTCTTTGCAAAGCTTTCCTCTTCCACATGTATCAGCTTTTGGATGAAGTCTTTCTTCTGCAGAAGTTCTGGATAGGCGCCTTCGTTTTCCTTTATAACAGTCAAGCACACATCGGCAAGGAACGGCTGTGTTATGCCTAAAAGCCTACCGTGGCGCGCAGCACGACGCAAAAGTCTACGCAAGACGTATCCGCGTCCTTCATTCGAAGGCATAACGCCGTCACCAATCATAAAAGTCACACTTCGAATATGGTCGGTAATCACCCGTAGGGATACGTCTTTTTTCTCATCATCACCGTAGCTCACACCAGAAATCTTGCTAACATGCCGCATAATATTTTGAACAGTGTCGACCAAGAACAAATTATCGACATTTTGCATAATGCAAGCCAATCGTTCGAGTCCCATACCGGTGTCAATGTTTGGGTGCTCCAGGCTCGTGTAATTATTATTCCCGTCGTTTTCAAATTGAGTAAAGACAAGATTCCAAAACTCAATATAACGGTCGCAGTCGCAACCAACTTTACAATCTGGAGAGCCACATCCATATTTTTCGCCACGGTCAAAGTACAATTCAGACGACGGCCCACAAGGACCTGCACCGTGCTCCCAGAAATTATCAGCCTTCCCCAGCCTCACCACGTGCGATGGATCTACACCAACGTCTTTCGTCCAGATGTTAAAGGCCTCATCGTCTTCCTCGTAGATTGAGACCCAGATTTTATCAATCGGTAGCTCCAGCACCTTGGTGCAAAATTCCCACGCCCAAGCTGTTGCTTCCTTTTTGAAGTAATCTCCAAACGAAAAGTTACCCAGCATCTCAAAGAAAGTTCCGTGGCGAGCGGTAATCCCAACTCGTTCTATATCTGGTGTACGAATACACTTTTGGCAAGTGGTTACCCTTGTACTTGGAGGTGTAACTTCACCCGTGAAATATTTTTTCATCGGTGCCATTCCAGAATTTATTAGCAACAAGCTATGGTCATCCTTTGGAATAAGCGAAAAACTTTCCAACTTCAAATGTTCTTTTGCCTCAAAAAAAGAAAGAAATTTCTCTCTTAACTCATTAAGTCCTGTCCATTTCATACAAATCACATCCAAAAAATCACAATTAAATTCATTTTTATTATATTGTCAAGGCACTCGAAAGTCAATGAAAGTACGGAAAGAAAATACATACGCAACAGGACAATTAAATTTGTGGCACTATCTCAATATAGTTGACTTTTTTTAATTTTTTAGTTATCATATGTTTATTATTTTTATGGGGGTGCAACCATGAGAAAAAATGACAGATTTGGAGTTTTAATCGCCATTGTAGCAACTGCCGCTACAATCGCCGCCGCAGTCGCTACTGCTATTGTTTACTTTGAGAAAAAAAGAAAAGACGATGAAGAGTTAGAGCATTATTTAGATTGTTCAATTCAGTAAAAAATAACTAGAGCCGCGCGATTTAGTGCGGTTCCTCTTTTTATTTAACATATTTTTTCTAAGTCACTTTTTTGTAACGGAAAAGTGCGTGACCGCACTGGACAATTCGCGAACTTGGGTTGAGCGTAAAATTTAATTTTTTCGCCCGCGGCTAAGGGTTAGTGCAGTCCAGCGGGACGTTGGTCGTTGCGTAACCGCACTGGACAATTTGCGAACTTGGGTTGAGCGTAAAATTTAATTTTTTCGCCCGCGGCTAAGGGTTAGTGCAGTCCAGCGGGACGCTGGTCGGTGCGTGACCGCACTGGACGAGTCGAGAACTGGGGTTGAGCGTACAATTTAATTTTTTCGCCCGCGGCTAAGGGTTAGTGCGGTCCAGCGGGACGCTGATCGGTGCGTGGCCGCACTGGACGAGTCGCGGCGCGGAGCCCGCGCAGGCAACGTCGCGAGCTGGGGGTTGAGCTTAAAATTCAAATTTTTGCGCTCGTGGCTGAGAGATAGTGAGGTCCAGCGGGACGCTGATCGGTGCGTGGCCGCACTGGACAAGTCGCGAACTGGGATTGAGCGTACAATTTAATTTTTTTTTGCCCGCGGCCGAAAGTTATTGCGGTCCAGCGGCACGCTGGTCGTTATAAGGAGAGTTCGAGAGGGAACTCGAAATCCCTCTCGAAACGTTTTTGGTTACTTTTTTCGTTACAAAAAAGTGACATGGAAAAAACAATTAAAAATCCCCCCGCACTATACCGCGCGGGGGGGGGGATCTTAACTTTCAAATTGATTCTTTTTAGTTAGTCTTAACATCACGCCGAGGGCCATAACCAACTTGCTCGAACTTTAGGCAACACATTAATCGACCACAAGTACCGGAAATTTTAGCTGGATTCAAGGATAGACCTTGATCTTTGGCCATTTTTATTGATACCGGTTGGAACTCAGACAGAAAAGTGGAACAACAAAAAGGTTTTCCGCAAACGCCGAGCCCACCCAGCGCTTTAGCTTCATCACGCACACCAACCTGACGTAACTCAATTCGCGTTTTAAAAGCACTCGCAAGCTCTTTAACTAGATGTCTAAAATCGATACGTTTTTCCGAGGTAAAATAAAAAGAAATTTTGCTACCGTCGAACGCGTATTCTACCTCGATAAGCTTCATATCAAGCTTATGTTTTTTTATTTTTTCATTGCATATTTTTCTAGCGCGTTTTTCTTGTTCCTTAACTTTTGCAAGTTGCTCGAGGTCTTTTTTGTCAGCTTTTCGAATAATTTTTTTAACAGATTTATCAATAGTGGCCACTGGCTTTACTATCGCCACACGCCCGCATGCTTTACCTTTGGAAGAATCTACTATCACAAGGTCATTAATATTCAGCGTTTGCTTATTGCTGGAAAAGTAATACACTTTTCCAACCTCTTTAAATCTAATACCAACAATCACTGGCATAAACTCACCACCTTTTATGTACAGAACGAATTTTCATACAAACTTGAACAAAAAAACGCGCTTAAAATCGACGGGTTGACATTTTTGTCAATATATTTTTTTGTTTGAGCAACAACCTCAATAAGATTTAAAATTTGTTTTGTTGAAACTTTTTGTGCCAAGAGCTGCGCTATACCGCTTTTGGTCAGATTGACACCTTGTGACAAAAATAGTGCTTCTTTCAATATGGGCTCTAGAAAAGTTAAAACTTTAAAAAAATTTTTTCGCTCCTCCGCCACCTGAGAAACTGCTGAAATCAGCTCAAACTCTCTCGGAGAGGCTATAGCATAGGCAATTTTCTCTGCCAAATTTGCTACATTTTCCAGGTCCGAAGATGTCAACAACTCTATAGCCGACCCGATATTTCCACTTGAAATATTTATAGTAGCATTTAAGTTTTCAATATCATTTTCTGTGAATGTTTTTTGCAGATATTCCAACATATCAGTTTTAGAGACGGGCTTTAGTGAAAATTGCTGAAGTCTAGAGCGAACTGTTTGTAAAAGATTAGAAGGCGCAACACAGGTAAAAATAAATACAACATTTTTAGGCGGTTCTTCCAAGACTTTTAAAATTGCGTTTTGTGCAGGCACTCCCATATTGTCTACATCTGTAAAAATATAAACTTTTCTAGCCGCTTCATTCGGCGCCACATAGGCATCCGCACGAATTTGTCTAATTGTTGAAATATTAAATGTCTGTAGCGCACCACTTTTTTCAGGATAAATTATATCTGAATGGATATTTTTTTGTGCTTTGTGGCAGTTCGAACAATTTCCACAAGCCAAACCATTGCTCAGATTAGTACACACAGCTGTTTGCGCGATGATATTTGCGAATGTACGTTTGCCTAAACCTCTTGCTCCCTCAAGTAGAATCGCGTGTGGGATTTTATTTTTTACAAACATATTTTGCAATTGATATTTTACGGTATTATTACCAATAAAGTTGTTAAAATTCATAAAATCAACCCTAGGCTTTTTCGAACCTGTCCACATTAAGGACAAAAATAGTCGCGCCGCCAATCGTAATTTCAAAAGGAATCGCACTGTACATGTCAACCTCAAGAGGGGTCGCATTTGGCACACTTTGAGTCCTTCGATTGCTTTTACTCTTGATAATTTTGATGACATCGTCGACCTTATCGTCCTCGACGCCGGTAATAAAAGTCGTATTGCCGACCTTCAAAAAACCGCCGGTTGTTGAGAGCTTTGTGACATGAAAGCCATTATCGGTAAGCGCATTTGAGACGGCATTAGCGTCATCTCTGTTAATTATTGCCAGAACCAATTTCATAAAAGTCACCTCAAAAACAAATTCACGAACTCATTTTAGCACATTTATCGTTTTAATTCCATAGTACCTCAAATTCTGGATGGCGTTTTGGGTAACAACTTCTCCAGGCACCAAAATTGGGATTCCGGGCGGGCACGGACATACAGTATCCGCGCTAATTTTGCCAATGGCTTTTGTGCAACTAACCGTCTCAGATGGGCTAAAAAAGGCTTCGTGCAACGACTTTCGTACAATAGGCGATTGAAACATAGGAGTATTACCAAATATGGGAGCGCTTTTAGGAAATTTATCAATAGCCCGCAATAATTTGTCAAAATCTTCGCTAGTGTTCATAGGGGTAGCTATAAACACGACCGCGTCAAAAGTTGCAAGCTCGGGTTCAACTCCGTGTTTGCGAAAATAATCTGCCGCCTCATCCCCCGAAAAGCCCAACGGAGTCGTATATAAAGCCAATCTCGTAGGGTCAACAAACTTTTCTCGATTTAGAAAACCTATTTTTTGAGCAACTGTTTTTATTTTGGTCATCTCATTTTCGAACTTTAAATATGCCATTTGAGCATTTTTCTCCAACCAAGAGATAGCTATATCAAGAGACGCCATCACAGGGTAAGATGGGCTGGTTGAGCCAAAAATAGACATAGCCCTTTTAGCCGCCTCTATATAGGCCTCATTTGCGATATGTAGCATAGCTCCACCCGTTAGTACCGGCAAAGTTTTGTGAGCAGAATCAGCTACTAAATCGGCTCCTAGCGTAATGGGATGCAGATCCTCAGACAAAAACTTAAAATGCGAACCGTGCGCGTTATCCACCAATAGCGGAACTTTATACTTTTTACATATTTTCGAAATTTTCTTGACGTCAGCAAATTGGCCAAAATAATCCGGGCTTGTTATGTATACACATGCAGCGTTAGGATTTTCTTCTAAAGCTTTTTCAAAGTCTTGAGCAACAACTTGCCAAAAGCAACCGTCACTTTGGCTAAATTGTGGAATAATCCATTTAACATCTGCGTTCAATAAAGCCAAAGTATTAACTGCACTTTTATGTATCATCCTCGACGCAATAACTGTTCCACCAAAAGGTACTGCGAGCTTTAACATAGTTTGTATGCACAATGTGCAACCTCCGGCAGAAAAAAGCGTCCTTTTCGTTCCATAAAGTTTTGCAGCGAGTTCTTCAGATTTTCTTATGGCACCGCTCGCGTCATACAAGCTATCTGTATCGGGAAGTTCAGTGAGGTCTAGCTCAAAAATATTTTTAGGCAGCACGCGACCAGAGTTTTTATGTCCCGGTGTATGAAATGACGCTCTATTTAGGTTTTTATGTGCCATCAGGGCATTCCAAAGTGGTGTGGTACTCATTTTTTCTCCTTTTTTATAGGTTTCAACGAGGCTTTTAAAAGAAGGCGTCACCCAAATGTGCAAAAGGCGTATACATATTATCAAGTTAAATAATTATTCGCAAAAAGCGTTTGAGCCTCTAGCCTCAAGTGGAGGGTTTCTTGCCTTCTTTTTTTGTGCATTCTTTTCTATTTAGTATGGCAACAAGTCTGATTTGAACTTATCTCCGTTAAAGCCGAAGCAATTTCTGGACCAGAGTGAATTCTCGCGATATCGGCAAGGCTAACCATTCCGTCGACGATACCATCTTTTACAACCGGCAAACGTCGCACGCGTTCGGCAGCCATCATACTTACAGCCTCGTGGACACTCTGTTCTGGTGTGACAAAAGCAACTTCAGGGGTCATCAGCTCCGATACTTTTGTGGAGTTTGCAGTTTTCCCCTTAGAGACGCATCGAATAACAATGTCTCTATCGGTCAAAAGGCCTTCCAATTTGCCACTTGCGATGACAGGCACCGAACCGATATCATTTTCAGACATAAGCTTAGCAGCATCCTCAGCCGTATCATTTGGCAAAACTGCCACCACATTTTTAGACATAATATCCCTAACAGTTTCTTGCATGGTAACAACCTCCAAAAAAATCAAATGTTAAACTTAGTTATTACCGTGCCAAGAGAAAGATATACACAAAAGCACACAATTATTTGTAGACGCAAAAGTTCTCATACTTTTAACAGATATATCATAACATATTTTTAGGGGTGATAAAATATGTCTATTCAAAACAATGGCCAAAATATCAATAATTTGTTAAATTCAGTTTCGGAGAAATTAGGTAAGAGCCCAGAGGAATTAAAAAAAGCGACACAAAACGGAAACATTGAGAACTTATTAGGCAGTCTTAACGCCAATGATGCACAAAAAATACAAAAAGTTTTATCTGATAAAAATGTCGCAAACAAACTTTTGGCCTCACCACAAGCACAAAGTTTGATTAAAAAGCTGTTAGGAGACAACGCAAAATGAGCGACCTAGCAGAAAAACTTATGGAATTACTTTCTGACAACGAAAACTTAGAAAAAATTCAAAATTTAGGTCAGCTCATAGCAACAGCTGGTAACCACGAAGAAGAAAAAAGCCAACAGGAGGAAAAATCAAGTTCGCACGCACATCAGCAAGCGCAGGAAAATAGCGACGTGGCTTCCATTGACATGATACAGACTGTTATGAAGCTAATGCCGTTGCTTTCGTCTCTTAATAAAGAGGATAACAATACTCGCCTGCTATATGCCTTACGTCCACATTTAAGCGAAAAAAGGCAGGCAAAGCTAGATGAATCAATAAAAATAGTTCAGCTCTTCAAAGTGTTACCTCTCCTGCGAAGTCAAGGAATTTTTTAATATTTTGTAAAAACTTTTTGGTTAGGAGACTTTATGAACAATAATTTTGAAACCATGGCAGATATGCAACGAATGCAGCAGGAAGCCGTTCGCAGGGTACACGAGATGCAAAGACGTGCCAAACAAACCTTGATTGCTGACCAGAAAAATAATGACCTATCATACAAAAAGGAACCGGCCGCTGCTACAAGTTCTAACATGGTCGAGCAACCTTCAAATGAGTCTTCTCAACCAAAAACAAAGCCAGTAAATAAAAATATGACTCGTACAGCGAAAAATATAAATTCCGGAAACAACTTTAATTTTTTATCCTCAATAATAAGTGAGCCCGAAAAAGCCTTAATACTGTTGCTAATATTGCTTTTGCTAGATGAAACAACAGATATAGGCTTGGTTTTCGCACTTATGTACCTTCTAGTGTGAGGCAACTTATGGATTTTCTATCGAATGAATATAATATTTGTTTGTGCCCTCGCTGAGCTTTAAGTTGTATATCATCCGCTTAACCGGCGAGGGTTTATCGGTACTATCATTATTTGCGCTAAAATATTTGTCATCTCGAGATAAGTAAGATACCGCCAAACTTATCATGTCTTTTTTCTCATCGACGCTATCTATGTAAGGCACAAAACTGTTTGCGTTACTAGTTGTACCAATATGAAAACACTCCTCACCAGCAGTGCAACTAAAAAATGGGCCATTTATGTTTTCATTCATATTTATCGTTGCGTTTGGACCAAAGAGCTCTGTGCAGGCTTTTTGAATGTCACAAGTTGGCATCAAAGTTAGGCCTTGTTCGTCAAATTCATTGTAGGCCGATATCCCATTTTGAAAAATATTCCTCCAAATGCACGAAGCAATCTTTGTATTAATGTCTTCAAAGTTTCCATCCTCAAATGGTGCTGGGTCGTGCATCACAACGGGTGCGATATAGTTGCTATATTTAGAATTACTTGACGAGTTGCTCATAACGATTGTAGTTCGACTTAATGCATACATCAAAATCATAATGCCTGCAACGGACAAAATCATCATTACACACGCGAAAAAGAGTCGATATAATCCTACCTTTCTCGTAGCTGGCTTGACTATGTTTATTGTATCAAAATTATACTCAATTGAGCTCAGCTCTCCGTGTGTATCGCATTTTTCACAAGTCGCTTTACGGTTTACCTTTGGCCGATCGCTTATAAAACCTGTTGACATTACAGAGGCTGCTTTACTTGTACCTTTTTCTGAAGTACGATAGTCTACACTGTATCCGATTATTTTATCAGTTTCATTTAACATTTTAAAATCATTCCTTTGTATGTAAAAAATAAGCTCTCTGCAAAACGCCGGGGCGGGGCATCGCCCAGCAAAGCTGGGCCCGACAAACAAAGTTTGTCGCCACAATCTGTTAGATTGTGGGATGCCCCGCCCCGGCGTTTTGCTCACACTAAGACATAAAACCAGCCAATAAAACCTTACCACTTCCGGAATGAAAAAACGCACTTAATTTGTCAACCATAAAAAATAAAATAGCGCACAGAAAAAATCTGTACGCCAGAAAATTTATTTTAATCTTAAACTTTCTTCACATCGACACTCGAAAGAGCCGCACGTCGCGATAAATTTATACGACCTTTGTCATCGATCTCTGTAATTTTGACAATAATCTCGTCGCCGACCTTAACTACGTCTGTAACTTTTTCGATACGTTTGGTATCTAGCTGAGAAATATGGCAAAGACCTTCCTTACCGGGCGCGAACTCAACGAACGCACCGAAATCCATAACTCTCGTAACATGACCGGTGTAAATCGCGCCAACTTCTGGCTCCTTAACGATGGACTCAACGATTGCTAAAGCCTTATTACAGTTGGCCATGTCAAGGCCAGCGATAAACACATGTCCATCATCTTCTATATCGATTTTAACATCATAATCAGCGCAAATTTTCTGAACTACCTTGCCGCCAGAGCCAATAACATCCCGAATTTTATCTACACTAATTAAAGTTGTCAACATTTTCGGTGCATAAGGAGACAACTCACTGCGAGGTCTATCAATCGCCTTTAGCATAATTTCATCCAGAATATAGTCACGGGCCTTATGAGTTTTAAGGAGGGCTTCCTTAATCATTTCAGGGGTCAAGCCATCGATTTTAAGATCCATCTGAATTGCCGTAATACCCTTATGCGTACCTGCTACTTTGAAGTCCATATCGCCAAAGAAATCCTCGAGACCTTGAATATCCACCATAGTCATCCAGCGCTCGCCCTCGGTAATAAGTCCGCACGAAATACCTGCAACTGGTGCTGTAATTGGGACTCCGGCGTCCATCAAGGCAAGCGTCGAACCGCAAACAGACCCTTGAGACGTTGAACCATTTGACGACACCACCTCAGAGACCAAGCGGATTGCGTACGGGAATTTTTCTACAGGAGGAATAACCGGAACCAAAGCGCGTTCAGCCAAGGCACCGTGACCAATCTCGCGGCGACCAGGGCCACGGCTAGGTTTCGTTTCGCCCACGGAGAATGACGGGAAATTATAGTGGTGCATATAACGCTTGTCCTCTTCACCGTCGATACCATCGAGTAATTGCTGATCGCTAACTGGGCCTAAAGTTGCAACGGTTAAAACTTGAGTTTGACCGCGTGTAAACAAACCTGAACCATGTACTCGCGGCAAAACAGCAACTTCTGCTGCGAGCGGACGAATTTCATTCATTTGACGGCCATCCACACGTTTTTGCTCATCCAAAAGCCAACGTCGAACGATACTTTTTTGTGCCTTATACATGCACTCGTCAATGAGCTTTTCTGAATCCGGATAAATCTCGGCAAAATGCTCATGTACTTTTTGATATACTGGTTTTAGTTGCTCATCGCGAATTTTTTTATCGTCGGTGCTAAGTGCCATTTTCAAGTCCGCTTCGGCAAAGTCCTTAACAGCCTGAACCATAGTTGCATCTGGCTCAAGTGTCGTGTAAGTAAATTTAGGCTTACCGATTTCTGCTTGAATACTTTTAATAAACGCAATAATTTTCTGATTTGCCTCGTGCCCCGCCATAATGCCATTAAACATCGTCTCGTCGTCTATTTCATTTGCACCGGCCTCAATCATCGCAATGCGACTATCTGTCGAGGCAACCGTGACGGCCATTTGCGAAACTTTTTTCTGTTGAGCTGTCGGATTAATTACAAATTTTCCATCCACTAAGCCAACGCTCACGCCAGAAATAGGGCCATTCCACGGAATATCCGAAATACTAAGTGCCACAGACGTTCCAACCATTGCGGCAATCTCTGGTGAGCAATCTGGGTCAACAGACATAACCGTGCATACAACCGAGACATCGTTGCGCATATCCTTCGGAAAAAGCGGACGAATAGGCCTATCAATTACGCGCGAAACTAAAATTGCCTTCTCACTTGGACGGCCTTCTCTTTTTAAAAATGAGCCTGGAATTTTGCCCACCGCGTACATTTTTTCCTCAAAATCAACTGACAGCGGGAAAAAGTCAATTCCATCTCGAGGCTCTGCGCTGGCAGTAACTGCCACATTAACGACAGTTTCACCATAGCGGACTAAGCAAGAACCATTAGCAAGTTGAGCCAGTTTCCCGGTTTCTATCACTAACTCACGGCCAGCGAAATCGGTTTTAAACACTTTGTAATTTTTGAACATACATGTTCCTCCAAATAAAATTTTTCACATCTTATGAAGAGGTTTGTTTTAGCAAGAAAAACCTGCGCTAAACCTGAGCTAAGCACACGTTTCACTGCTAAAGAAGCTCTTCTAAAAGATATGTTTTTTTCAGAATGTATAAAAATTGGTTAAGCAGATGACGCAATGCCATCTGCTTAAATTGCACAAATTATTTGCGAATCCCAAGTTTTTCGATAATTGAACGATACCTTTCGATATCTGACTTTTTCAAATAACCGAGTAAATTTCTACGCTGACCAACCATTTTTAAAAGGCCGCGTCTAGAATGGTGATCTTTTTTGTGGATTTTCAAGTGATCATTCAAATCGTTGATTCTTTTGGTCAAAAGTGCGATTTGAACTTCCGGAGAGCCAGTATCACCCTCATGCATTGCATAAGTCTCGATGATTGATTTTTTCTCAGTTTTTAACATTTTGGTTTCCACCTTTTTTATTTATTTCCATAAAACACAGAGTAAGGCGGGTGTACACCTTTTAATAAGGCTATTTCCTTAATCCGCGAATTAGGATGTGTTTATTATACACGTTCGAAGTGTGGTTGTCAATATAGTTAAAGACATTGAGTGGCCTAAACGCATGCGCAAACAATGATGGATAGGCTGATATCATATTAAAGTAGCATAACATTTTTTTAGTTTTATATGTAAAAAAAATTCACATAGTCTATTTGAATGTCATAAGATTAATTTTAGCAAACTAATAATGAGGTGGTATTATGTCGTTGATAACTTGTAGCGACGATTGTATTTATCAAAAGGATGGATATTGCATGTTGGAGACTCCAGCGGTTATTAACAATAACTCTTCGCAATTATGTGTGCATTACACGAAATCAAATAAACGTTAAAATAAGTTCCAGTAAAAAATAAATGAATATTCACTGCTTTTTTGCATGAATCAACAGTGGATTTCGAAAAAAATAACGAAAAATGAGCCGCGCTATTTACAAAATATTTATTGATTATTATAATAACTGATACAATCACATTTTTGAAAGGATCTATTAGTATGAAAAAATTATTGTCCATTTTATTAGCTACATCGGTCTTGTTAACCCAAGGGAATTTTGGGTGTTGTGCTTCAGATGTTAATTCTGGTAAAGACAATGCACAACATGAGACATCTTGGCAAAGCTTTTATTCGGCCACTGGCGGAGCGCTGACCAGTGTAAAAGATTGGTTTACCAATACCTCGGTGTACAATCACAATTACACGCAGGACTGGGCAAGTATTAAGTCTGCTCCGTCAAAGGCATTGGGTGCTGCAACTAATTGGTTTCTATCTACTCCACTATGCTTTGAATTATTGCGTGTATATAATCACAATTATACAAAAGACTTGGAATCAGCAAAAGACTGGTTTAAAGGCACATCGGTATATAATCACAATTACACGAAAGACTTGGAAAGTGTAAAAGGCGGTCTAGTCGGTGCAAGAAGCTGGGTAATTGCTCGCTGGAGTTCCTTATTCAATTCTGATATGCGCGATGTGGCTGATATCGGCGCAGATGCTCAAACTGCAGACAATGTCAATATTGGTAACTAAATAATTGATATAAACAAAGTAAGCCCCCGTAAATCAAGGGGGCTTGTTTTTATGCTTTGCGCCAAAAATCTAGGAAACCACAATAAATTGAGAAGGCCATTTTTTCTTGATATGTATTGTCTAATAAATTTTTAACATCATCGCCGTTTGATAAAAATCCACACTCTACGATAACTGCTGGAACGGTTGCTTTATTTAAAAGAAAAACTCCCTTGGGTGACGGTTTAATTTCGCGCGCATTGTCTTTTTGCAAAAGCCCTACTATCGATGCACGCATACTTTGAGCAAGCTCTTGACTTTTCGGATTATTTGTCGAGTAAAACACTTGTGCGCCTTTATATTGGCTATCCTCAAACTTATTTTGATGAATACTTATAAGCAAATTGTTCTCATCGCTATTAGCCAAAGTTAGACGATTCTTTAAGTCAGAAACTTTTTTGGCGCGTATAGAACCAGAATCTTTACTGTGTATCGACTCATCAATTTCTCGAGTCATTGTAGCACTGAATCCCGTTGCATCGAATAGCTCCTTTAGCTTTAACGCAATGCTCAAATTTATATCTTTTTCTAGTACATTATCAACTCCTACAGCACCACTATCAATTCCACCATGTCCAGCATCGATGATGATATTCGGAAAATATTGCCCTTTACTAGACATCGTTTGATGTGTCGTCTTTAAGAAATATACATTTAAAATTAGCATAGAAAAAGCAACGTATCCACATAAAACGCACGAATAAAAGGTTAACTCGTTACGTAATTTCTTCAAAAAACCACCTCATACCATACGTATGCAGGTGGCAATTTTTTTAGACAATATGATTCATAGATTTTCGCTCATATTTAAAATTTTTTTAATTTTATGGTTTACTCCAGAACGAGTAAGTGGCGTCGATAAATTTTTTCCGAGTTCTCTTAATGACATTTCCGGATTCTTCAGGCGTAAGTTTGCCAATTCTTGCAAATCATCGGTTAAGTGGCTAAATTTACCATGCTTTTTTAGCTTCTTTATCGCGTTAATTTGCAAAGTAGCCGCAGCGGCTGTCTTGCTGATATTTGCTGCTTCAAAGTTCGTTGTTCTGTTAACGTAATTTCTAACCTCTTTGACCATTTTTATTTGCATCATATCCATTGCACTAGATGGCGCGCCAATGTACGTCAAAAAATCGGTTATATCAGTACTATCCTTGATGTAAACGACAAAAATACCCTTACGCTCGGTTGTCTTGACCTTTATTGAGATGTCCTGCAATGAATTCAATATCTCAAACAAGCTTTTTGCAAGATTCATAAAAGGGACAGCAAACTCCAAGTGGTAACCATGTTGCGGATCAGTTATAGTTCCGCAAGATAAAAAGGTGCCCCTCAAAAACAACTTTATATCCGCGTTTGTTTTTAGAAAACTATTATTTATCTTCAAGCTAATTTCATTTTTTGAGTGGCCAAATGAACTTAAAATTTTCTCCCTGTCGTTTTGGTCGGGCACTTGCAAAATAAGATTTTGCCGCTCCTTACCCGAAAAAATAATATCAACTATACAACCAAAATTTTGAGAAATCAGCTCACACGTCAGATTACAAATATTCTGATTCTCCGTATAAAAAGAAATGTTTTCCGCCTTAAAATTGCGAGAAAACAATAAAATTCCATATAAAAGTGGCATCAATGAGTCTTGAGCATTTTCACTTACCTTGTATAACTCATTTTTCACCTTAGAAGAAAAAGTCATGATAAAATTCCTATTGTTAAATTTTGTTTATATCTCGATGATTAACCAGCACATGCTTACCGGCTTCGAGAAGATGGTTGTATAAAAATTGCGTTAGCGCAACCGACCTATGATGTCCACCAGTGCATCCAATGGCTATAACCAGTTGACTTTTGCCCTCGTTACAATAAAGTGGAATCATATAGTCCAGCAAATCCATCAAACGCGGAAGAATACCCTTTGTTTGCTCTTTTTCTAACACAAAATCTCTCACAGGGTCATCGAGACCTGTCAAGTTGCGCAACTCCTCAACATAATACGGGTTTGGTAAGCATCGTACATCAAAAACCAAATCAGCCTCCGTTGGAAGACCATATTTAAATCCGAACGACATACAAGTAATCATCAATGCGTCGGAAGTTTCATTTAAGAATAGGGAAGAGAGGCGTTTTTTAAGTTGGGCCGAAGACACAAAAGACGTATCAATTAGGTAATCTGCGCTATTTTTCACAGTTGCTAAAAGTTCTCGCTCAAACTGAACAGCCTTTTGCACAGAGCCATTATAATTTTCTGCCAATGGGTGCTTTCGACGAGTTTCCTTATAACGACGTACCAAGACATTATCGCGTGAATCAAGAAATAGAATTTTATAATTTTTATCTGCGCTTTTGAGCAACTCAATTGACCTAAAAGAACCGTCAACAAAGCTTTCTCCGCGAATATCCACAACTACGGCAACTTTCTTCATATTTTCATCCGACGATTTTTGGCACAACTCGTAAAAAGTCGACACAAGCTTTGTTGGTATGTTATCAACGCAATAAAAGCCAATGTCCTCAAGCGCATGCAAAGTACTCGTTTTGCCAGCGCCCGACATTCCCGTTACAATCAAAAACTCCATATAGTCCCGCCTTTAAGTAAAATCTCCAACCATTTCAACTTCGCATTCAAGCGCAACGTCTGCCTGCTCCAGTACCGTCGCCTGAATGTGAGAAATCAAATTTAAAACATCCTTGCAAGTCGCGCCCCCCGTATTAACGATAAATCCAGAGTGCTTCGTACTTACCTTAGCTCCGCCGATTTTTTCCCCTTTTAGGCCACAAGTCTGAATCAAAGTACCAGCATAATTTCCGGGTGGTCTTTTAAAAACACTGCCAACGTTTGGATAATTAAGAGGTTGTTTTTCTTTTCGTCGAGACAAAAAGCCGTCCATTTTTTCCTTAATTTGCTCAGCCTCGCCTTTTTTAAGCTTAAACCGTGCAGACAAAATAATATCATCCGTTGAGCTATAACGACTGTGTCTGTAGGAAAAATCCAACTCACTTGCCGTCAAGGTAACTTGCTCACCAGTTTGAGTTAAGTTTTCTGTCGAGAGAAGAACATCCTTCATTTCTCCGTCATAGGCACCGGCATTCATATAGATGGCTCCACCCACTGTTGCAGGAATTCCATATGCGAACTCAAGACCAGATAGAGCATTTTGTTGCGCAAACCGACATAATTTTATGAGATGCACTCCAGCACCGCACTCAATTGTAGTTTCGTCAATGAGTTTAATTTTTTGAAAATCTCCAGCAAGCTTAATGACTACCCCACGAATACCTTTATCGCTGACAAGAAGGTTTGAGCCGTTTCCGATAATAAAATAGGGGATACCTAGCTCTTTGAGGCCCTGCAAGAATTTTCTCAATTTCGACAAGGTTTTAATCTTTACAAAGAAATCAGCGTTACCGCCAATTTTAAATGAAGTGTGTTTCGTCATAGGCTCCTTGCGCAGAGCATCTAGTTTCAAGTCGGTTATAAGTTTTTCCAACTCTATTTGATTTTTCATAGCACGCCTCCATAAATATTCATTGTGGGGGAAAGCTTTCGAGTAAATTATATATCGAATGTAGTTTGGTTATCCGTGACGTTGTCGTTCCCAGAGTAATCCATTCCAAGACCATCTAGCAATTCTTTAGCTGCGTTGTATCCCAGTTTCTTTTGACGGTTATTCATAGCGGCAACTTCGACGATTATCGCCAAATTTCGACCAGGCTTAACTGGAATAGTCAAGAATGGAATATTAACGCCTAAAATATCCGTGTATTCATTGTCTATACCCATTCTATCGTAAATTTTTGTGTTATCCCATTGTTCAAGGTTAATTACTATATCGATTTCTTGAGTAACTTTAACAGCACCCATACCGAAAATACGGCGGGCATTTATTATACCTATGCCACGCAGCTCGATAAAGTGACGGATATTCTTGGGTGCCGAGCCAGTAAGGCGTTTGTCGCTTATTTTTCGAATTTGTACAGCGTCATCCGCAATCAGTCGATGTCCTCGTTGGAGCAACTCTATAGCAGTTTCGCTCTTACCAACGCCGCTATTACCCGTAATAAAGATACCTTGACCATAAACCTCTAACAAAACTCCATGGCGAGTGAGACGCGGAGCTAATTTAACGTCCAAAAATTCGACGATAATAGGAATAAAATTTGAGGTAGTTTCTTTTGTTCTTAAAATAGAAACAGAATTTTTTTTCGCGGCTTTGAGAAGTTCAGGATAAGGCTCAATGTTTCTAGTGAGAATAACTGCAGGTGGCTTATATGAAAAAACAGAGTCTAAAATCCTAAAACGCTCATCCGCTGATAATTCAAAGAGATAAGAGTATTCCGTTTGGCCCATTACAAGCAACCGATCGCTTTTGAAAAACTCCAAAAATCCAGTAAGTTCTAGACCAAGTCGATGCACGTCTTTGTCAAAAACTAGTGTCTTGTTTGGATCGTCCGCTAAAAAGGCGATGCTCAAATTTAATTCTTTAATAAGAGCTGTTAATGAAACAGAAAAATTTGTATCCATATAAAAATTCTCCGACCGTCTATTTGAGCTTAATTATATATTAGATTTCAAGGATTTTCAAGCAAAGGTTTATCAGGGGAGTGCCATAATCAAACGCCGCGGCGCCGCGAGGCGCCGAATGCCTACTAAGGCATTCGGCCAGTCCAAAGCACAACAAAGTTGGGCTTTGCACCACAATGAAAATAAATATTTATTTTCATTGGCCTCGCGGCCCGAGCGGCAAGTCTCCAAAAAGATATCAAATAGGGCACTCCCTTTATCTGGATAACTTTTTAAGGCTTTTGACACT
This sequence comes from Acutalibacteraceae bacterium, assembly GCA_045540315.1. Lineage (GTDB taxonomy): Bacteria > Bacillota > Clostridia > Oscillospirales > Acutalibacteraceae > CAG-557. Next base: position 26,210 of record JAZQHA010000154.1, read on the forward strand.
GAATTAACGTTTTGCAGAGTGGTGTCAAGCACTTTTTAGAAGTGCGTTTTGCTTTAAATAAACAGCTTGTACGCCTATCCATTGACAACGAATATTGCCAAATGAGATAATATATAAAAAGTATATGCAAGGAGTTATTCAATGAAACAGGAACTTTCGAAATCTTATGAGCCAAAACAAGTTGAAGATAAAATATATGAGTTTTGGCAAAAAGGTGGATACTTTAAGGCGCAACCGGACAAAAATAAGAAACCGTATACGATTGTTATGCCCCCGCCTAATATTACCGGCCACTTGCACATGGGTCACGCTCTAGACGACACGTTACAAGATATCTTAATTCGATTTAAAAGAATGCAAGGCTATAGTGCGTTATGGCTTCCTGGTACTGACCATGCATCAATTGCAACGGAGGCCAAAATCGTTGAAGCGATGCGTAGAGAGGGCCTAAAAAAAGAAGATATAGGTCGCGATGAGTTTTTAAAACGTGCCTATGAGTGGAAAGAAAAATATGGTGGAAAAATCATCGAGCAAATAAAGAAACTGGGTGCTTCTTGTGACTGGAGCCGCGAACGCTTTACGATGGATGATGGCAACAAAGCTGCGGTTAACGAGGTTTTTGTGCGACTGTATGAAAAAGGCCTCATTTATCGCGGAGAACGCATAATTAACTGGTGCCCAAAGTGTAAGACCTCAATTTCGGACATAGAAGTTGACTTCTCGGAACACGAGGGTAACTTTTACCACTTAAAATACGAGCTGACTGACGGTAGCGGTTTTGTTGAACTCGCAACTACTCGTCCGGAAACCCTGCTTGGAGATACCGCGATTGCAGTTAACCCTGAGGATGACCGTTACAAAAACTTAATCGGAAAAACCGTTAGAGTTCCGCTTGTTGGACGCGAAATACCAATTGTGGCTGATTCGTACGTAGAGGTTGAGTTCGGTACCGGTGTAGTTAAAATCACTCCAGCGCACGACCCAAATGACTTTGAGGTCGGTCTACGGCACAACTTGCCAATGATAAATGTAATGGACGAAAACGCTGTTATCAACGAAAACGGCGGTGCCTATTGCGGCCTCTGTCGACAAGACGCGCGTAAAAAAATCGTGGAAGACCTAAAAGCTGCAGGTTCGTTAATAAAAATCGAACCAATTAAACACAATGTTGGTTCGTGCTACCGCTGCAGCGAGATTATTGAGCCTCGTGTCTCAAAACAATGGTTCGTGAAAATGGCCCCCCTTGCAAAACCAGCCATTGAGTGCGTAGAGAATGGCGAAACATCATTTATTCCTTCGCGCTTCGATAAAATTTACTTTAACTGGCTAAATAACATCAAAGACTGGTGCATTTCACGGCAATTATGGTGGGGGCATCGTATTCCCGCATACTATTGCCAAGATTGCGGTAACATCATGGTCTCCAAGACCACTGTCTCAAAGTGCGATAAGTGTGGTTCTCACGAGGTTAAACAAGATGAAGATACCTTAGACACTTGGTTCTCATCAGCCTTATGGCCATTTGCAACCTTGGGTTGGCCCGAAAAAACTCCAGAATATGACTACTTTTACCCTACAGATACTTTAGTAACAGGCTATGACATCATTTTCTTTTGGGTTGTTCGTATGGTGTTTTCAGCCCTTGAGCACACCGGTAAACCACCATTTAAACATATTCTAATCCACGGTCTAGTTCGAGATGCGCAAGGCAGAAAAATGTCTAAGTCACTTGGAAATGGCGTTGACCCATTGGATATAGTTGAGCAGTTTGGCGCCGATGCATTGCGCTTTTCCTTAGCAACTGGTAACAGTCCGGGCAACGACATGCGCTTCTCTACTGAAAAAGTATCTGCAAGCCGCAACTTTGCGAATAAAATCTGGAATGCCGCTCGCTTTATCCACATGAATATCGATGATTTCGACGTGAAAAACGAGTTGCCCAATACTCTCAATATAGAAGATAAGTGGATTGTAAGCTTATTAAATGCTGTCATCCTCGACGTGACCGAAAATATAGAAAAGTTTGAATTAGGACTTGCCGCTCAAAAACTGTACGACTTTATTTGGGACTATTTTTGCGATTGGTACATTGAACTTGCCAAAATACGCATTCAAACCGACGCTGAGTCTGCCCAAAATACTCGCTGTATTTTGGTTTATGTCATGGACCGAATTTTGCGGTTGTTGCATCCTTTTATGCCGTTCATTACGGAGGAAATTTGGCAAACTTTACCTCATGACGGAGACTCTATTATGGTTGCTGAGTACCCAAAATTCTCAACTGAAAAACAATATTTTGACGCCGAAAATGATATAAAAATTATCATTGACGTCATTAAATCTATTCGGAACCGTCGCGCTGAGATGAACGTTGTCCCTTCAAAAAAGACTAACTTGTTCATTCAAACAAACAACGCAGAACTGTTTTCCAAATGTGAGTTTTTCATAAAACGTTTAGCCTTCGCAAAAGAAATAACAATCGCACCAAGTTTTGATATCTCCGATGCAGTAACTATCGTAACAGCTTATGCAAAGGTTTTTATCCCAATGGATGAACTTGTTGACCGCGCTGCCGAAATTGCTCGATTAAAGAAGGAGTTAGAAGTTGCCCAAAAAAAACTCGACCAGAATTTATCCAAGTTGAATAACGCAGGATTCTTATCAAAAGCACCGCAACAAGTTATAGATGAGGTGCGCGCAGAAGCTCAGACTCTCTCAGAAAAGTGCGCAATGTTGAAAAATTCCCTAGAAGCATTTGTTTAAATCCCAGCTGAGTGCGTTCTTAAGGCGGCTTTACCCACGCTAACGCTAGTGCCCCTTTTTCTATCTTACCTAAAGGGTAGCTGCGCCGGCCGCGAGGCCAAAGAAAATAAATAATTATTTTCTTTGTGGTCCCAAGCTCAATAAAATTGAGCTTGGGACTGGCCGAAAGTCCCCAAGGGACTTTCGGCGCCTCGCGGCGCCGCGGCGTTGCAGTACATTTAAGGTACACTCTGCGAAAAGCATTTCATTTGAGTAAGCGTGGGTGAGAACTGCTTAGGCTGTTGGAGCGGGCGGAGCAAGAATAGCTTTTAAAGCGGCTATCACCAAGAATTTATCGCGTGCACGAAAGTGAAAAATTAGAAGTGTCTTGGAACGCGGATTGAAAAAGGTTTTGAGGGATTCTCAAGGGAACTTTTCCTTAAAAAGTTCTCTTGAGCCGCCGGAGGCCAAAAAAGGAGTAAATATGAAAATTTTAGCAGTTGACTTGGGGCGAGCGAGAACAGGCATTGCAATCTCTGATATGGGTGAGGTATTAGCTTCACCGCTTTGCGTGATAGAGGAAAGAAACACAGAAATTCTATCCGAAAAAATTCTTAAAATATGTGAAAAAGAAAATATCTCTAAAATCGTACTTGGGCTCCCGAAAAATATGGACGGCTCAGAAGGTGAAAGTGCTTTGTATGCTAAAACCTTTGGAAACTTACTTAGGAAAAAAACTCAACTGCCGGTACTTTTGCTCGATGAACGCGGGACAACTATTACCGCGCATAATTACCTCAACGAAACAAATACCCGTGGCAAAAAACGAAAAAAAATCGTGGATGCTGTTGCTGCAACAGTGATTTTACAAAATTACTTGGACTCTAAATAACGACTATAAATTTTTAAAGGAGGCAAATTGAGTGGACAACAAAAATCAAAATTTAGATGAAACTGTGCAGAGTCTTAAGCGACAAAAAGAACAAACAGATAAATTTTTGTTATTATCCGAAACCGTCATCGGACTGCTCTCCAGCGTTATTTGCGTTTCTTTTGTACTTGGCGCAGCATTTTTACCGTTAGCAGATTGGGCAGGTGCATTCCTTATTGCAATTGGGTTTATTTTGTTTGTTATCGGAATAAGCTACGCGCTAAAGTTGGAACAAATTGCGGGTTATTACGAGTGTGCAAAATGTCATCATAAATATGTTCCCTCTTATAAGAGCGTGTTGCTCTCTATGCATATCTCTCGAACTCGATATATGCAGTGTCCACGCTGTAAAGAAAAGTCTTGGAGTAAAAAGGTAATCTCTTAAATTCTTTTTATGAGGCGTCCTAAAACAGCAGCCGATAGCCAAAAATACAAATGCAAAATCTGCGGAAAGGTATATACGCCAAACCCTAAAAAAGAGTCCCAAAAGGGTTTGGCAAGGATGTAAAAAAGCAGGCGATAAATTTATATTTGGAGGGAAACAGCGGCCGCGGTCCGCAGAATTTTGGGACACGGTTTGAGCATGGGTCGCTATTTTATTCGGAAGTATGCGAAACAATATTGCGGTCGAAGAACTCAACATGCGCTTAGGCTAACTCTAAAAGACAAAAGTTAAACCTACACCGTAACTGCAAATGACGGCGGTATTTACAATTTTCGTTAACGATTTTAACCTTTTTGATGCTGCTAAAAACTCTCATCCTCTTATAAAAAACGCATTTTCACTCACATATTTCATACAACAACGTTTAGTGCACGCCCAACTTTTTTGCGCGGATTTTTTTATGAAGAATTTTTTTCGTAGTTGTGATACAATAATAGAAAAGAAATTTCTGGAGGATACATTTGAGAATTAGAAGAAAACCTTGGGCCAGACCAGAATTGGCGGCCTGCAAGTTTTTTGTGGATAACCCGGGCGAAAATAAAGGTAAGTGGTTAGTCTCTTTTGAGAAAAAGCAACCGCTTTATTTAGAGCTAGGTTGCGGCAAAGGTTCGTTTATTGCCAACTTAGCTAGTGAAAACCTGGATAAAAATTTTTTGGCGGTGGACATAAAAAGTGAGATGTTGGCACTCGCAAAAAGAAATATCGAGCAAGTTTATCTTGAAAAAAATATAAAAATAAATAATGTCTTTTTAACAGCTTACAATATTGAGCAAATCGTAAATATTTTAAGTCCGGTGGATGTTGTCGAAAGAATTTATATAAATTTTTGCAATCCTTGGCCAAAACCAAAGCATAAAAAACGTAGGTTAACACATCCACGTCAGTTGGCTAATTATAAAGAGTTCCTAGCGCCGAGCGGTGAGATTTACTTTAAAACCGACGACGACAATCTTTTTGAGGAAACTATTGGCTATCTTTCGGAATCGGGCTTTAAGGTAACTTACATTACTCGAGATTTACATAACTCAGACTTTACTGAAAATATTCCGACAGAACATGAAAAAATGTTTGCCGAAAAGGGTATAAAAATTAAATTTTTAATCGCTAAAATTGAAACATAAATTCAAATTTATAAGCTTGCCTGCTTTAATTTGTGCGAGGAGGTTGGGCGCATTCTAATCGTGTGCCAGAAGTTATATGAAGAAAATTTTGGTAGTGGAAGATGAGGCTGCAATCCGTGAGTTCGTTGTTATTAACTTGCAGCGTGCAGGATATGACGTAACGGAGGCCGATTGCGGCGAGAAAGCTTTGGAAATTTACACTGAACAACCAGATTTCGACCTTGCGGTGTTGGATATCATGATGCCTGGTATTGACGGGATATCTGTGTGTAAAGAGCTGCGTAAACAAAGTAATGAGATAGGAATCATTATGCTTACAGCTAAGACTCAAGAAATGGATAAAATTACTGGCCTAATGACCGGCGCCGACGATTATGTCACGAAACCTTTTAGCCCAACTGAATTGGTTGCTCGAGTAGATGCCGTTTATCGCCGAGTTGCTCTGGCTCAAATGCGTTATGATAATAAGTTTAAGGAAGAGCTGCATTCCGGTGAATTTATCCTCAATATGCGAAATCGGACCTTGCTTAAACGCGGCGTCCTCATCGAGTTGACTCAAGTTGAGTTCCAAATTATGGAGTATTTTTTCTCGAATCCAAGTACTGCCCTTAGCCGTACAGATATATTAACTCATGTTTGGGGCAACGATTACGTCGGTGAAGAAAAAATCGTCGATGTGAATATCCGAAGGTTGCGTATGAAGGTCGAGGATAGCCCGTCTGTTCCACAGCACATTTTGACAGTCTGGGGATTGGGATATAAGTGGGAAGCATAATTTAACTAAAATTAAACGCTTATTCTTGAAGGTTATTTTTACGTCGTAGCCGCAGCAGCGCCGCGAGGCGCGCCATAAATGGCGCACACAAAATCCTTATTTAAGGATTTTGTGCACATAGTAACTCAAAATTTGAGTTACTATGGCCTCGCGGCCCGCTGCGGCTTACGATGTAAAAAAAGTGTGAGCGCAAAAACAATAAAGTACAGGAGGAAAAACATGGCAATACGGGGCATTACAAAGCGATGGCTTTTTAATAGTCTAGGTCTCATTTTTGTTATACTTGTCGTTATAGAATGCGGCTTAGCGTTGTTTATACACGAATTTTTTTATAATGAAACACGTCAAGCGTTGAACAATCAAGTGGCGCTACTTGCAAATACTTTTCCTGGCTACAAGGAAAACTCTGAGCTAGAATTTATAAAGAAGTCTGAGCGCTATGTGAATGAGTTTGACGGTGAGCAGGCCATGCAGGTAGTGGTTTTTAATAGCAAAGATGAACCGCTTTGTTCTTCGGTGGGAACATTAATAAATGCGGATGATACGATGTCTGACTATGCAGATGCAAGAGATGTTGAGGCTCGTACTAGCACTTTTGTGGGTAGAAATTCTCAGGGTGAGAAAATTATGGCTCAAACAAAAGCGATTTACTCGGATGACGGTGAATTTATTGGTGCGATTAGGTATATTGTGTCGATGAGACCGGTGGATAATAACATCTTTTGGCTAACGATTGGCTGCATCGTGGTTGGTCTTGCAATTTTACTTTTTGTTATATTGTCAAGCTCGTATTTCATTAACTCGATTGTTAAGCCTCTGCGTGAGATTGGAAATACGGCGAGAAAGGTGGCATTAGGAGATTTTAATGCCAGACTGGAAAAAATGTACGATGATGAGGTAGGAGACCTTTGCGATACAGTAAACTATATGGCACGCAAGCTAGGTGAGTCTGAAAAAGTTAAGAATGAGTTTATTTCGTCGATTTCTCATGAGTTACGAACACCTTTGACAGCAATAAAAGGGTGGGCGGAGACGCTTGAAATGAGTGAAGGAAAAGATATTGAGACCAATCGTAGAGGCCTTAAGGTTATAAGTCGTGAGGCAGAACGACTTTGTGGTTTGGTTGAGGAGTTACTTGATTTTTCTCGAATACAGTGCGGTAAAATGATTTTATCGCTTGAGAGGATTGACATATTAGCGGAAATTAGTGAGGCCGTTTATATATTCAAGGATAGAGCAAGCGCCGAGGGAAAAGACCTTGTGTATGCGGAACCACCTATTTTGTCCACAGTGTTAGGCGATAAAAATCGATTAAAACAAGTGTTTATTAACATTATTGACAACGCACTGAAATATACGCCACACGGAGGTACAGTTACGGTAAAAGTAAAAGAGGCCGCTGGCTACGTATACATATCGGTGAGTGATACTGGTTGCGGAATACCATCTGAACACCTTCCTCACGTGACGGATAAATTCTACAAGGCAAATACTACTCAAAGCGGTTCTGGAATCGGGCTTGCAGTTGTTAACGAGATTGTTCAGCTACATTCCGGAACTCTAGACATCGCCAGTGAGGAGAATATAGGAACGGTGGTAACGGTGGCTATCCCGACAGAAAATGCCGATGATAATACTTAAGACTTTCTTTGTATGGCGTAAAATAAGTTTAATCAAACACCGTGGCGCGCCGACGCACCGCGAGGCGCTGAAGGCCCTAAAAGGGCCTTCAGCCAACCCCCCAACTCAACGTTGTTGAGTTGGGGGATTACAAAGAAAATAAATATTTATTTTCTTTGGCCTCGCGGCTCAATCGGCGCAGCTCGACAGAATAATTCTTCTAAATGAGATAAGGCGAGCAGGGTGGAGAAAAGGAGCTTTCGTATGACGTTAAATGCAATTTACACACAAGGGAAAAATATACTTATGAGGGCAGGTTGTGAGGCGCCGGCCTTTGATGCCATGCGTATTTTTGAGTTTTGTTTTAAATTAAGTCGGCAGGATATAATCTTGCGTAGGAATGACGTAGCAAACGATGTTGATACAGTCAAGTTCCTTGAATTGATTCATCAGCGTGCGGGAGGACGACCTTTGCAATATATCTTAGGTTATTGGAGCTTTATGGACGTTAATTTGAAAGTCGGTGAGGGAGTGCTAATTCCTCGAGACGATACCGAAGTTTTGGTAAACACGGCTTTAGAATGTATCAAGGATATTAAGTCTCCTAAAGTTTTAGACCTATGCACAGGGCCAGGAACTATTGCGATAAGTTTAGCAAAGCAGTGCCGTGAGGCGAATATTGTAGCGGTAGATATATCAGAAGTTGCATTGAGTTATTTGCGCGAAAATATAGCTTTAAATGATGTAAAAAACGTTGTGCCAATTCAGTTTGACGTACTAAATGGGTCAAGCTTATTTCCGTACATCGATTTTGACATAATCGTTTCGAATCCTCCGTATATCCCCACAAGTGAGCTGAAAGGTCTTCAAAGAGAGGTCCAAAAAGAACCGAAAATTGCCTTGGACGGCGGAGATGATGGGTTAATTTTTTATCGAGAAATAGCTAAAAGTTGGACGAGACTTTTAAAAAACGATGGAACTCTTTGTGTGGAAGTTGGAAAAGGACAAGCCCTAGACGTTGCAGCTATGTTTTTACAAGAAGGCTTGAAGGACATTGTGGTGAAAAAAGACTTAAATAATATTGAGAGAGTTGTGCTCGGAAGAAAAGATAAAAGTGCAAAGCAGAAAGCTAAGTGAGGCCGCGAGGCGCCGAAGGCTCTTTTAGAGCCTTCGGCCAGCCAGGCACTCAATGAAATTGAGTGCCTGGCCACAAAGAAAATAAATATTTATTTTCTTTGGCCTCGCGGCCGCAGCGGTACCAAGGTTAAGCAGCTACACAAAACTAAGATGATGACGATTTGCTTTTATAGTGCGAAACAAGTATAATGTGGCTGTTCAGTTAAATGTTAAGACTAGGAGGCAACGACGATGAATATACTTGTAATTGGCTGTGGCAAGTTGGGCTCGCGCCTTGCAAATATGTTAAGTTATCACGGGCATGATGTTTCGGTCGTGGACAAAAACGAAGAGACGTTTGAGCAACTAGATGATGATTTTGATGGTATGACCGTTGCAGGTATGCCCATGGATATGAACGTTCTTCGAAATGCCGGTGTTGAAAGCTGCGATGCTGTTGCTGTGGTAACGGACGACGATAATCTTAATATAACGGTTTCGCAGATTGTTAAGGAATTTTTCTATGTTGAAAACGTAGTCGCGCGTATCACTGACCCAGTCCGAGAAGATGTTTTTCATCAGTTTGGTCTAAAGACTATTTGCCAGACTAACTTAGCTTGTGGAGCATTATACTCGGCGCTGGTTGAGGAATTTACCGAAAAACAATTACATTTTGGAGATAACACCGTTGGCATTAGTGTTAAAGAGATTGATGCAATTTTTGTTGGACGAACAGTAGATGCGTTACCCATGAAAACCGGAGAATCTATCATGGGTGTTTTACGAGAGTCAGGTAAGCTTTATCTTTATGATGGAAGACAGAAAATAGTTTTGAATCCAAAAGACAAGCTTATTATTAATCGAATTAATGACTAGACAAGAAAGGAACGGCGGGTATGAGAATTGTTATTGTGGGTGGCGGAAAATTAGGTTACCACTTAGCACAAACTATGCTGGAGCGAGACTATGAAGTCGAACTAATAGAGAAAAACAAACTCAAGTGTGCGCATTTAGCAGATGTGCTAGATGTTGAAGTTGTTTGCGGAGACGGAACAGAAATTCGGGTTTTAGCAGATGCTGGTACACATAAGGCAGACTACTTTATTGCCGTCACGGGGAGTGACCAGGATAATTTGGTGGCCTCTCAGCTGGCAAAGAAGAGATTTCAGGTCAAAAAAGTCATTACAAGAGCGAATAATCCGCACAACTTAGAGGCTTTTAGAAAACTGGGCATAGAAAATGCTGTGAGTAGTACCGAGATAATTACTCGGCTTATTGAGCAAGAAGTCGAAAGTACGGAAATGAGGTTGTTAGCTAGTCTTAACAAAGGACAAGCTGCTATTTGCGAGATAGTTGTCCCGCAGGAGGCAAAAGTGAACGGACTTGCTATGAAAGACTTACAAACGCCGCCATCTTCGCTTATTATTTCTATCTTACGCGACGAGAAATTGATAATTCCGCAAGGCGATACGAAAATTTATTCCGGTGACCAAATCGTTGCTGTTTGCGGTAGTCATTCACAAAAATCTCTAAAAAAATTACTTTCCGAAAGGTAAAAAAGATTTTATTTTTTGGAGCATATAACTGCATTTTTTCGGTAACAATATAATCCGGAGGTGCAGTTTTATGAATCAATTAAATTTAAATAATCAACCAGAAGAGAAGAAAAAAAAGAAAAAGGGTGCACATTTTTATACGGCAGTTGGTATTTGTATTTTAGCAGTTGGCGTTGCAGGCTACACAACATACGATAGTATAAAACGCTTTGCGGGGCCAGGGGAGGATACGCTTGTTTCTAAAACGCAACAAAAGTATCAAGTGCAAACAGCCTTTGAGCCAAGTGATGATGATTTAGATTTTCCGGTTCCGGATACAGAAGATGTTGCAGAAGTCCCTACAAGTGCATCACCCTTGGCAAAGGAAACGATGGTTGCGGAAGCGGCTGCTATAATATACCCTACTTCAAAGGATATAGTCAAAGGATACAGTGGCGACACACCGGTTTTCTCCGCGACGTTAAACGATTGGCGTGTGCATAATGGTATTGACCTTGCGGCAGAACAAGGTAGCACCATAAAGGCGATTACCAACGGTAAAGTGATAGATATTTTCAACGATGAGCTTCTTGGTACGACAATGGTAATAGAGCATGATGGTGGCTTTACAGCTTTTTACTCCGGCTTGGGTGAAACTACTTTGGTTAACGTCGATGACTCGGTAGAATCAGGACAAGAAATTGCTTCAATTAACGATATTCCTTGCGAGGCAGCCGATGGGTATCACTTGCACTTGTCTATCAAGAAAGATGATAAATTCATTGACCCGGTGGAAATACTAGGATAAAAAATTCCCTCTGACATTTGCCAGAGGGATTTGCTTTTATTTGTAAATAACCTGTATAATTTGTGAAAAATATGGAAACAATTAACTTCGGAGATGATTTTGTCATGATGAAGTTTTTTAAAAATTTGATGCAAACGTTTATAGCTGATAATGAAAAGCCAACTCAAGAGAAACAACATCCGTTAACAGCAGAATTGGAAAAAAATCTCGAGTATTTTAAGAAATCCTTTGATGAGAGTGCCGACTTAACTGTACGACCGATAAAAATTTTAAATACAAGCGCGGCTATTGTCACGATGGAGGGTATGATAAACAAGGAAATGTTTGCAAACAGTGTGATGAATCCTATAGTTTACGCTTTTTGCGAGGAGAATTTATCTGGCGAGGAAAAACTAGAGTATATAAAAAATAACATTTTGACCATTAGCGAGGTTATGGACGTAGACACCTTTGAGATGGCATTTAAGTTGGTGATGTCTGGCTTTGCGCTGTTGATGTTCAATGACTGCTCAAAAGCATTGGCTATCGGGGTACAGGGGTTTAACTTTAGAAGCATAGCTGAACCAGAAACCGAAGTCATGCAAAAGGGCTCAAAAGAGGGTTTTGTGGAGGCTGTGCGTATAAATTTGACCCTTGTTAGACGCCGCATTAAAAATCCCAAGTTAAAGTTTGAGTTTTTATCTGTCGGAGAAACTAGCCAGACAGATATTTGCTTGTGTTACATTAACGGAACTGTCTCGAACAAAATTTTGAAAGAACTCAAACGTCGAATATCAAAAGTAAACCTTAAGAATGTACTCGCCGCGGAGTATTTGATTCCGTATCTCGAGGAAAAAGGTGACTTATCTTTATTTAGTGGGGTAGGCTTTTCTGAACGTCCTGATACAGTTTGCGGGAAAATCGCTGAGGGACGTATTGCAATATTAGTTGATGGGACTCCAACGGCGCTAATTGTGCCATATTTATTTGTTGAGTACTTTCAAACTATTGATGATTACGCGGAAAGGCCATACTTTGCCACGCTGACCAGGTGGCTCAAGTATTTTGCGTTTTTAATTTCGACGCTTTTGCCAGGACTGTATGTAGCACTTGCGGTATTCAACCCAGAAGTATTTCCGGATAGGCTCATCAGTAAAATTGCAACAGCTATTGCTGGCACACCATTTCCGTTGATGCTTGAAACATTAATTATTCACTTTATCTACGAAATAATGCGCGAGGCTGGACTACGGTTGCCTCGACCGCTAGGACATGCAGTAAGTATCGTTGGTGGCCTAGTCATCGGGGAAACTGCAGTAAATGCAGGTTTAATCGGCGCACCCACATTGATGGTCGTTGCTCTAACTGCAATTTCATCCTACGTCATTCCAAACTTATACGAGCCAACAGCGATTTTACGACTTCTTTTTATAATAGTTGGAGGCATTTTGGGCATATGGGGAGTTATGCTTCTTTTTTCTGTACTAATCGTGAACATCTGCGCAAAATCTAGTTTTGGAATACCTTTTGTAGCGCCACTTGCGCCATTTAATTTGTATAGCCTAAGAGACGTCGTTACGAGGGCCGGATGGAAAACCTTATCGCAGAAAAATAAAAACATACAAAACATGCCACATTAAATAACTGAGAGTGCCCCTGCTAAATACTAAGCTGCATCAAGACATAGGGCGCCGCGAGGCGCCGAAGGTCCCGTTGGGCCTTCGGCCACACCCAAACTCAATTTGATTGAGTTTGGGTGTGCAAAGAAAATAAATAAATATTTATTTTCTTTGGCCTCGCGGCCGCGATGGCGATGGAAACAGATAAACAATATCAAATAGGGCACTCTCAAATAACTTAAGGAGCCAAAGATGGAACGAAAAGATGTCATAACAGCACCGCAACTGTTTTCGTTTTTATTGTTGTGCAATATAATTACCGGTATTACGTACAACTTACAGATAGCGAAAAGCACCAGTATGTGGGATCATATTTTATCGGCGGTGTTTGCCTTTTTTATAAATACGTTATTTATTTTTCCAATTTATAAGCTTCGAAAAATTAATCCTGCAATGAATATAGCTGACCATTGCGCGGTGAGTTTTGAGAGATTAGGCAAGATATTTTTAACTATTTACGGAATATATTATCTTTTTGCATGTTGCTATGTCCTATCGTTATTCAACATTTTTGTAAGGGATATAATTAACCCAGAGATTTCGCTTTTTTTGTTAACATTATGCGTGGTTTTGGCGGCCTCGTACGCTGCCTGCAAGGGGATAGAGGGCTTAGCAAGAGCTTGCTCGATAATTTTATTTCTCATTTGCTTGGCGATAATTTTCATTTTGTTAGCACTTTTTCCACAAATTGAGCCACTGAATTTTTCGCCATTACTCTACAATGGTGTTACAGATACATTCAACGGCACGCTATATTTGATGTCGCTATCGTTTTTTTTGCCACTTGCTGCAGTTCTTGCGCCGTTTTCTAAGGGAAACATAAAGAAAGCCTTGATAGCGACAAACAGTTGTGTTTATATACTTTTTATTTTTTCAATTTTTGTTGTAGTTGGGGCTTTGGGCGACTACCTACAGACACAAAGTTTTCCTCTTTACACTGCCACTAGTGTAGCGGAGATAGGAGTTTTTCGGCGGTTAGATGCAATTTATTTGGGAATTTTTACAGCTGGGCTGTTTATCATGGTAGCGATATTTTTGTTTGCATTTTTTCTCGTGATGAAGAAGTTATTTGGATCTAAGCACAGCAAAAAAATAATATTTGGCGGAGATGTTTTTCTGCTGATATTTAGTTTGATGGTGCCCATTTTTAGGGATGTTGCAAAGTTTTTTTTCGATATAAATTTCATTGTTGTGTTTACGGTTCTTACGGCATTTGTAATTCCAGTTATAATTTTAATACGACACAAAATGCAGTTGAGGAAAGGTGAAGAAGGATGATTGCTAAAAAATTTTTTATTATATTAGAATTGACTTTACTGTGCTTTTTGACGGGTTGTAATAATGTCTCTGGCCTCGATGAACAAATGATAATTTATGGTATTGGCGTGGACAAAAGCGAAGATAGTTATGAGTTGACTGTACAAGCTTTAAACACGCAAAATACCGAGGATTCAAGTTCAAACGACTCGAAAAAAAATGTGACGACAGCGAGTGCCACAGGAAAAACTTTACTAGAGGCGGTAAAGCAGCTTGAAAACCAAACAGGAAAAAAAGTTCTCTACTCGCATGCGATAGTTTTAATTATTAATGAGGAAACGGCAAAAGATGAGGTAGGGGAGATTGCTCGATTTTTTTCAACTAACCACAAACTTAGACCAACAGTCGAGGTTTTAATTTCTAACTCTGCTGCTAAGGATATTTTATCGAGAGAGAATAAATTTAATGCCGAAGATATTTTATCTATAACGCGAGTAGGTAAAGAAAAAGACGATGCGATTCATTCAACATTGAGATATTTACTTGGCGACCTGGAAAATACATTTAAATCAGCTAAGGTATGGTACCTTGAAAATGAAGATGAGACAGTAACTTGTTCAAAAATAGCTATTTTCAAAGAGGACAAATTACTCACGGTGCTCGACGAGGAAGGCACAAAAGGTGCACTTTTACTTCTTGGAAAAACCAAAAATATCTCAGACTATGTTAACATCGATGCTGAAAATATATTTTTTGAGTTAAATAAGGTCAAAACTAATATAAAAGTCGCGCTAAAAGATGATGTGCCAGTTTTTGAGATAAATTTGAAAACCAACATTGATTTATACAATATCAATAAGAGTATAAACAAAGAGGACGTAAAAGAAGCGATAAACGAGCGCTTAACCGAGCTGATAAATAACGTAATTACAACTTGTATTAAGGAAAATAAAAGCGATATTTTTAATTTTCACAAGTACCTTATGAATAATTACGTTAAGTTTTTCAAAAAAAACTACCACCAAATTGCTGATATTTTAGCCGATACAAAGTATGATCTATTGCTTAAAACTAACGTGCAAGACACGAGTTTTAAAAATTAACCAAAAAGTGTTGACGAACAAAAAATAAATATGTATAATTATGTTTGTAGCTGCAAATATGAATATCTTAAAACAAGAAAGGATTGGTATTTATGGCAAAGAAAAAGTTGGATAAGAACATGATAAAAGATATTTCTGGTGGTAACATTTGGTATGTCTATTCTGGTAACGATGGTAGATTAGTGGTATATAACACTAACGGCGTGCAAATTTCTAATCAAACTTTCCATAGTATAGATGATGTGGCAAGAGAAGCATTTGGTTCCATCAACAATAATGTGGAGCTCGTAGTGGAATTAAAAGCCGGAGATTTGGAAATTTTACAAAATGGAGGTACAATTCCGTTTCTTGAGCGCAAAGGAATGGCCAACCTACAACACAATCAATAACTGATTTGCTTAAAACTTGAAGAATTGCAGCTGCAAAAATAAATATTTTAATAACAGAAAGAATTGATATTTATGGCAAAGAAAAAGTTGGATAAGGACATGATTAAAAGTGTGGCTGGAGGCACGATGTTATATACTGGTCTCATTAATAATGGTCGCTATGTGGTATATAACCGTAATGGTGAACCAGTTTGTAATAATAGTTTCACGGATTTTGAAGACGTTGTTGAATATGCTTTTGGAAACAATGATGTTAATGTTGTTGTGCAGCTGAATGTGGGAGATCTGGAAAATTTACGAAATGGAAGGGAAATTTCTCTTAGCGGGCGCATCGTAAGGTTTCGAGCGAGGTAAGCATGACTCGTTGAATTACTTAAAAAATTTGCAGCCGCAAATATGAATATTTTAAGAACAGAAAGGGTTGGTGACGTAGGTTGTTAGGCCTTTGTCCAGCAGAAATCCGAGAATGTTGTAGCTGTAACGTCTGGTTGCCTCAAGTCCTACTTTTATTTTTCTGAATCGTAAGCACAGTAGAGCTATTACCATTGTCACATTGGTCTATAATAAAACCAATTTGCCTCCAGTACAACAAGTAAAAGCACTGTGGCAAAAAATAATTTTGTGTATATATTTTTTATTGCAGAAGCCCTTTGTAGATGTCGCTTTTTCTCAAGCCTGTGGCTTTAGCTACCTGTTTAGCAGCGTCCGAGATGGTGCAGTCTTCTTCGAGTAAAGCCTGCGCCATTTCTATTGCCAATTCAAGCGGCGTTTGCCCCTCAGTTGGAGACTCTTTATATCCATCGATAACAAGAACAAACTCACCCTTTGGAGTTATAACTTCATATTTAGCAATGGCTTCTTGTAATGTCGTTAAAACTACTTCCTCGTGAACCTTTGTAAGCTCTCGAACGATAGAAATTCTGCGATTACCAAGTGTTTTATATAAATCATTTAATGTGCGTAAAAGTTTGTGTGGAGCCTCGTAGAAAACCATGGTACGAAGCTCTTTTTTTATGCTTTCAAGATGTTCCATACGGCTTTTTTTATTAACGCTTAAAAAACCTTCAAAGGTAAATCTACCCGTAGGAAGCCCAGAGACCGCCAGAGCCGAAATAAATGCGCAAGGACCAGGAATTACGGTAACTTCGATATTATTCTCGTGACACTGAGCCACAAGCTCTTCACCGGGATCAGATATTGCAGGCATACCCGCATCGCTAACTAAAGCACAAGTTTCGCCCGCTAAGATTCTCGAAACAATGTACTCACCTTTTTGCTGCTTATTATGCTCAAAATAGCTTATCATCGGCTTTTTTATTCCAAAATGATTCAACAGTTTTATTGTCACACGAGTATCTTCTGCAGCAATAAAATCAGCCATCTCAAGAGCACTCAACGCGCGTGTGGACATATCATTCAAATTACCAATAGGCGTGCCAACAACAATTAATTTTCCTCTCATTACCGTTCTCCATAGTACTTATAAATTCGCTTCATCTCGTCCGATAAATCTCCATTGTCATCCTCGATAAAAAGTGTTGGCATTGCAATTATACCTGGTTTTGCACCCTTTTTTCCCTCTATTAAAAATAGTTTTGCGGACGATGTCTTCCTTTGCTGCACAAAACGTATTTTCTTGGGCTCTATGCCATTTTTGCGCATAGACTCCATTACATCGCATAAGCGCTCCACACGATGACAAAGACAAAGTCTCCCCCAAAAGTTTAAAAGCCTTTTTGCCGAACTTGTCACGTCATCAATGGTACATTCCTGTTCATGGCGCGCAATCCGTCTTTCTTGATTTGGATTGACAATTCCACTGCCAACAGCTTTATATGGTGGATTACACACAACTAAATCACAACTGTGAGGCAAAATGCCAGGTATAGCTTCTCTTATATCTGCGTGTAAAACTTCAATTTTATCTCCTACTTTGCTCAACTTGTTGGAACGGCTAAGTTGGTCGCACGCCTTCTCCTGAATATCTATAGCTGTAACCTTTTTCACATCAGTTGTGCTACACCAATATAAAGGTATTGCACCACAGCCTGTACCTATCTCAACCGCTAATTCGTGTTTTTTAGGCATAGAAAAGTCCGCCAGTAGCAAAGTGTCCGTTCCAAAGGTATGCTCCTTTGAAATTATAACTTTTATGTCATTTGAAAGATGCTCAATACGTTCTCCCTCTTTTAACAAGTTTAACCTTCTTTCCTTGCTGCGTTCAAGGTAGCGGTCCCCGCAAATTTTCAATTTGCGGTAGCTGACAAAAAAATTTTGTCAGCCAGCACGATAAAAATCGTGCGGACCGCTACGCTTGCCTATAATCTGATCGCAAAAATAAAACAAGCATCAACTGCCATAACTACGGCGGATGACGCCCATTGATAAATTATGTATATAATATTTACTCTTGAGAAGGAGCTCCTACAGGACAAATACCTGCACACGCTCCGCAATCAATACAAACTTCTGGGTCTATAACAAATTTTCCATCGCCAGAAGAGATTGCGCCAACAGGGCATTCAGCTTCACACGCACCGCAAAAAATGCATTCATCACTAATTTTATAAGACATATTGAATTTACCTCCTAAAAAATTTAACACTTACATTTTAGCACTTATTAATATCAAAAACAATAAAAATACTAAATAGGGGGTACCTGATAGAAATGTTTACATTTATAAGCATTAACATTTCTATAGGACACTCCCAAAAAGTTTATTCACTTGAAATATTGTTAATAAGCTGATAAAGCGTGCTATTGATAATTTTTTTTAACAACTTTCGCAATCAAAAAGAACCCCCTTAATTTAAGAGAGGTTCTTTTCTATTTTTTTATATAGCTCGCTACACATCCTGTAAAGACTCATTTAACTTGATACACTCTTCAGCGAGCTCCCTTGGTAAATTGGAACCAAACTTTTGAAAAAAGCCTCGTATTTCAGCGACTTCTTCTTGCCAAAGCTTAACATCAACGCATAGCAACTGTTCAAGCGTTGAGACATCAACATCTAAGTCATCAACATGTAAATCTTGAATATATGGTACATCTCCAATTGGTGTACTTTTTGCGTCAACTTTTTCTTCGCACCTATCCAAAACCCACTCAAGCACACGCATATTTTCGCCAAAACCTGGCCACAAGAAGTTACCGTCATTATCTGTTCTAAACCAGTTAACATTAAAAATTTGTGGCGCTTTGTCGCCGAGTTTTTTGCCCATTTCAATCCAGTGCGCAAAGTAGTCAGCCATGTTATACCCACAAAACGGTAACATCGCCATTGGGTCATGACGAACCACACCGACTTTACCCGTTGCAGCTGCAGTGGTCTCCGAGGACATTATTGAGCCGATAAATATTCCATGGTTCCAGTCGCGTGCTTGGTAAACAAGCGGCAATAAATTTGCACGTCTTCCGCCAAAAATAATAGCCGAGATAGGAACACCTTTTGCTGAATCAAACTCTAAACTTATGCACGGACAATTTTTTGCAGGCGCCGTAAACCTACTATTTGGCTGCGCACCTTTTTCCTGCGAGGTTTTACCGTTCCAGGGTTCTCCCTTCCAGTTAAGTGCATTTTCTGGCGGATTTTTATCAAGCCCCTCCCACCAGACGGTATTATCGTCCAAATTTTGCACAACGTTGGTAAAAATAGTCCCACGCATTGTGGAGGCAAGCGCATTCGGGTTAGATTTCTTATTTGTTCCTGGTGCCACCCCAAAAAAACCATTTTCGGGGTTAATAGCCCATAAACGACCATCCTCACCGATACGCAACCAAGCAATATCATCTCCGACACAATGAAGCTTGTAGCCTTTTTTGCGATATTCTTCTGGCGGTATAAGCATAGCTAGGTTTGTTTTTCCGCAACCTGAGGGAAATGCAGCAGCGATGTATTTGATTTCTCCCTCGGGATTTTCTATACCCAAAATTAGCATGTGCTCAGCTAGCCAACCTTCTTTTTGACCTAAGTACGAAGCAATTCTTAGTGCAAAGCATTTTTTGCCAAGAAGCGCATTTCCTCCGTACGCCGAGTTAACCGAAATTATGGTATTATCCTGTGGAAAATGACAAATATATCTTTTTTCCTCGTCTAAGTCACAAGTCGCATGAAGGCCTCGCACCCAATCATTGCTGTCACCTAACACATCCCAGACCCTCTGGCTAACACGAGTCATAATTGCCATATTTAGCACAACGTATATCGAGTCCGTGATTTCCACACCAATTTTCGCAAACGGTGAGTCAATAGGCCCCATTGAATATGGTATCACATACATAGTTTTGTCAGTATAACTATTCCTCGCAATATCATAAAGCAGTTTATACGTGTCTTCGGGAGGGAGCCAATTATTTGTTGGGCCCGCCTCTTCTTTGGTCGGAGTGCAAATAAATGTTCTATCCTCCACCCTAGCTACATCGTTAGTATTGGTTCTGTGCAGGTAGCACCCTGGTAATTTCTCTTGATTTAATTTTATTATTTCGCCAGATTTACAAGCTTGTTCTCTTAATTTCTCAAGTTGCTCTTCTGTCCCGTCGATAAAAACTACATCATTTGGATTTAAAATATCCTTCATGGCTTGCAGCCAAGCAAGAACCGATTTGTTGTTAGTCATAGCGTTAACCATCCCCTTAGCCATAAAAGTTTAGCTCTTTTTATTATAAACAGCCTGCATGAATTATACAAATTTTCAACATAGGCTCTCAATGTTTAGCGTCGCAACAGCATTTAAGTCCATCGCAGCTAGATTGCCGTTTTTATACTCATAATATGCTTGTGCTCCGACCATTGCTGCATTATCTCCACAAAGAGATAACTCAGGCATGTACAAATTCCAGTTGCGCTTTTTGCATTCATCTTCTAAGCGATGCCTTAACAACCGATTTGCCGAAACCCCTCCAGCGACAACGAGTTTATCATAGCCAAAATCGCGCGCCGCTTTAATAAAATTACCTACCAAACAGTCTACAACTGCGGCTCTAAACGAGGCTGACATATCTACAACGCTTATTTTTTCCCCTTTTTGTTCTGCGTTATGAGCTAAATTTATTACCGCGGTCTTAAGGCCAGAAAAACTAAAGTCGTACCCATCTCCGAGAAAAGTTGGTCGCGGTAATTTATACGCTGTTTCGCTACCTGTCTCTGCTATTTTGTCAAGATGTACCCCGCCCGGGTATGGTATACCCATTGTTCGTGCCGCCTTATCAAAAGCTTCGCCAGCTGCATCATCTCGAGTTTGTCCCAACACCTTGAATGCTGTGTAATCTTGCACCTCTATTATGTGAGTGTGCCCACCAGATACAACTAAACTCATAAACGGTGGTACCAAATCGAGGTGCGTTATGTAGTTAGCCGCTATGTGCGACCGTAAGTGATGTACTGGTATTAGCGGTAGCCCTGTTGACAACGCTAACCCCTTAGCAAAGTTTACGCCAACCAACAAAGAGCCTATTAACCCCGGGGCATAAGTTACTGCTGTTGCGTCTATGTCGCTTAGTTGAAGGCTAGCCTCTTGTAGTGCCGTTTTCGTTACCTCCGAAATGGCCTCTATGTGCCTCCTTGACGCTATCTCTGGTACTACCCCGCCATATTTTTTATGCTCCTCTATCTGCGAGGCTACCACCGATGATAACACTTTTCGGCCATCTTCAACAATCGACACGGCCGTTTCGTCGCACGAGGTTTCTATTGCTAATATTTTCATAAAAACTTCCTTTCTTGATGTTAGACCTAGACTTTAGCGCGCGGGCACCGCGTGGAGAGCTTCGCGCTCCGCCCGTCGATAACCTCGACAGGCCTGCCGGACACTCAAACATTAAATTTTTATATTGTAAGAGTGTCCGGCCGCGGTGCCCGCGCGCTAGCCAGCAGCGACCTTACTGTTTAATCTCGTAGCAAGGCAAAAACGGCTTCATCGCTAAACTTACCGTTTTTGTAAACTTTCTGCTTATGTACTCCTTCTAACTCGAAACCTACTTTTTCGAGAACTTTTCTTGAACCAATATTGTCCGCAAAAATTTCAGCATCAATTCTGTGAATATCGTAATTTGCAAAGATAAAACTACAAAATTCTTTAGCTGCCGCAGTCATAATGCCTTGACCCCAATGTTTTTCACCTAACCAGTAGCCAAGCTCGCACGATTTAGAGTAAACATCACTTCTAAACTTGGCACTAATACACCCGCAAGCCGTTTCGTCGACAATTATACCATAGGTCAACTCATCGCTGTTGTCCGTTATGTAATTGATATAATCGATTGCATCCTGCAGAGTATACGGGTGCGGGAACACATTGCGCAAATATCTTGCTACATTTGAATTATTCGCCGCCACTGCAAGGTCTGTGGCGTCTTCAAGCTTTAAACGTCTTAACTCACATTTCACTGCGTAAACCTCCATTTTTTACTTTAAAAATTTAGTCATAATGAGAGCATCTTCTATTGGAGCGACATAAAAATTTTTTCTCTTACCAACCTGCGAAAAGCCCATCTTTTCGTACAAGGAAATCGCCGCAACGTTAGATTTTCTAACCTCAAGAGAAACAAATCGCAACTCTTTGCCATTAGCAAAACCAATAATTTCTCTCATCATTTTTTTTGCTACGCCGCATTTTCTACAATTTTCACTCACTGCAATGTTAGTTATGTACCCCTCATCCAAGACAAAATTAAACCCAACGTAACCGATTACTTGTCCATCTTCATTTATAGCTACCAAAAACTTTGAGGTAATTTTGTCTAACTCGTCACGCAAAGAGACCTCTGACCACGGTTGCGAAAAACACATTTTCTCTAGTTCAGCAACTGCTTTTATGTGATGCTCTTGCATATTCTCGATAACAAATTCCATTACGATTTACACCATTGTTCGACCAAAGCGCAAAGTGCCGAGTAAATTTGATCTCGACAAGCCTCATAGACCTGTAAACTTCCACCAAAGGGATCCAAAACTCCACCGTCTAAAACATATATTTTATCCATAGTAACACCCATTTCTAACAATGTTGCCTGGTGAATTTCAGTCATTACGACGAATTTATCGACTAAATTCAGGTTAACGTCAACAATACTTCTCGAGACATGTGCGCTAAGGTCCACATTGATTTTCTTGCACGCCTCAATAGCATTTTGCGTAGCCGGAGACATGTTATCTGCAGCAATTCCGGCACTTGAAGTTTCCATATTCTTTAAGTTTTTTTCATCGACAATTTTCCTAAAAATCCCCGCAGCCATTGGGCTCCTGCAAGTATTCCCGGTGCAAACAAAAAGTACATGCATAAAAACAATCCTCTCTTTTCGTTACGATTTTGCATCAAACCAAGTTTTTCCGACATTTGCCTCTACGACTAGCGAGACACTTAACTGAGCTGCGTTTTCCATCTCAGATTTTAATAACTGCGAAACCGCACTAGCCTCTGATTCTGGCGCTTCCACTATCAGCTCATCGTGGACCTGTAAAATTAGCCTAGCTTTCAAGTTTTCTTCTCGCAAGCGCCGACTTACATTAATCATCGCTATTTTAATAATATCCGCAGCCGTGCCCTGTATTGGCATATTTCGCGCGACGCGCTCTCCGAACGATCTTAAGTTAAAATTTGAGGACGCTAATTCTGGCAAGTATCTTTTTCTACCAAAAATCGTATCTACAAATTTATTTACTTTGGCATTATCAATAATTTCCTTCATATATTTTGCCACGCCCGCATAGTGTGCCAAGTAGTTATCGATGTAATTTTGAGCCTCTTTGCGCGTCACGCCAATATCTTTTGCCAAAGAAAACGCACTTATTCCGTACACTATGCCAAAATTCACAGCCTTAGCCTGAGTTCTCATCAGCGGAGTTACCATATCTTCTGGCATTTTGAACACCTGTGAGGCTGTAATTTTGTGTATATCCAAATCATTTTTAAAAGCTTCGATCATATTTTTGTCATCCGCAAGATGTGCCAAAATTCGCAACTCAATTTGAGAATAATCAGCGTCCACTAGAACCCATCCTTCTCGGGCACAGAAAAATTTTCTCAACTCTTTACCGCG
Organism: Acutalibacteraceae bacterium; assembly: GCA_045540315.1. GTDB lineage: Bacteria > Bacillota > Clostridia > Oscillospirales > Acutalibacteraceae > CAG-557. The sequence goes on from JAZQHA010000154.1 coordinate 49,750, forward strand.
CTCAGTGCGAACAGGAATATTTTGTAAATTTGGCTCCAAAGAACTTATCCTGCCGGTACGAGCCTCAACCTGGTTAAACTGCGAATGAATCCGGCCATCATCGCCGATTACTTTGAGCATTCCATCGCAATAAGTGCCCTTAAGTTTGGCCAACGCACGGTATTGTAAAATCAAGTCGACAACAGGATGGTAGCCGCGTAAAGATTCAAGCACCTCCGCATTGGTCGAATATCCATTCTTAGTTTTTTTACCTTTGGGCAAGTTCATCTCTCCAAAGAGTATCTCACCAAGTTGTTTCGGAGAATTTATATTGAACTCATGGCCCACAAGAGTAAAAATCTCATCCTGTATTGTTTGCATTTCAGAGGCTAAATTTTCTCCATAACTTTTTATACCGTCTGCATCGACTAAAAACCCCACTTGCTCCATATCTGATAGCACTTTTGCCAGAGGAATTTCTACATTTTCGAGAAGCTCTCTTTGTGAATTCTCGTCAATTTCAGCCTCAACTTTTTTACACAAACCGCTAAAAGCGGCTACATTTTGAACAAAGTTGTCATCGTCATTATTTTCGTTGGATATTTTTACTTTTGGCACACCATACTCTTGCTGCAGCGTTTCAACATCATAATTTTTACTTGAAGGATTTAACAAGTAGGCCGCTAAAAGTGTATCGGTTTTGACATTTTTTACAACGATATTTAAGGTGCTCATAATTTCATAAAAGATTTTTATATTATGAGTTCTTTTCTCAACTTGAACGTCCTCCATAATTGCTTTGAGAAATTTTTCGCACATATCCGTATTGTCCAAAATATAGACTTTGTTATCAGCTCGAAACCCTAATGCAACTAACTTTTTACCCTCATGTTTGTACAAAAAATCGATAGACTTCTTGTTCTTAATAATTTTTTCAAGCGTTTCTGGTGACTCATTGACAATAACTTTTACAGCTTCGTCTTGAGTTGGCTGCTCATAGTTGTACGTCTGCTCCAAACCCATCTTACTCAAAAGTGAGAACATCTCAAGCTTAGTAAGTGTTTTTGCGACTTCCTCTTTATTCATTTCCGTTGGTACGTAACTCGCTAAATCTAGGTCCATAGGTACATTTTTTACAATTGTTCCCAGATATTTACTTAAAAAAGCGTCATCCTTTGAGGCAAGCAATTTTTTACGAATACCATCTTTAATATCTAGCGAATCAATGTTATCGTAAATGTACTCTAACGAGCCAAACGAACGGATTAACTCACCGGCGCCTTTTTCTCCAATCCCGGCGACGCCTGGAATATTATCGGAAGTATCACCCTGTATAGCTTTAATATCGATTAATTGAGATGGCGTGACACCATACACCTCTTGGATTTTATCTTCGTCGTAGAGTGTAACCTCAGGTCGACCAAATTTTGTGGCAGTAATTCTGACGGAAACATTTTTCGAAACCAACTGCAAGCTATCTCTATCTCCTGTCGCGATGATACATTCGTTGTCGGTTTGTTCACAAGTTGACGCGAAAGTCCCCAAGATATCGTCTGCCTCGTAGCCCTCCTTTTCGACAAGTTTGTACCCCATGTTTGAAAGCAATTCCTTTAACACGGGAAATTGTACAGCCAACTCGTCAGGCATACCTTTGCGCGTCGCTTTATACTCGGTGTATGCTGTGTGCCGGAATGTCGGGGCTTTTACGTCAAAGGCAATGGCCACGGCATCCGGATTTATTTCGTCTCGCAGTTTATTTAGCATCGTTAAGAAACCATATATTGCGTTAGTGTAAAACCCATCTTTTGTTGTCAAAAGTTTTATTCCGTAAAAAGCTCGATTAAATATACTGTTTCCATCCAAAACAAGCAGCTTCATTGTTAACACTCCAAAACAAATAGTAAACTTATTATAACACACTTGACTAGAGATATCAGCTACGGCGGGAGTATCATAATTAAAATCAAATGCCAGGGACGCGCCGCGAGGCGCCGAAGGCCCCACGGGGGCCTTCGGCCAGACCAAACTCAACAAAGTTGAGTTTGGGTCCACAAAGAAAATAATTTTTTTATTTTCTTTGGCCTCGCGGCCGGAGCGGCAAAGCCAAGACATAGAAATCAACTATGGCGCTCCCGCCGAGGTATAACAATAGATTTTCCATAACAAATATGATAAAATCAGCAAATGCTTGTGATATAGAAAGGAGTTTTTAACATGAAAATTGGCAACGTCGAAATAACTGGACCTGTAGCTTTGGCACCGATGGCAGGCGTGGCAGAGAAAGCTTTTCGAGAATTGTGTGTAAGTTTTGGCGCAAGTTATGTTATAAGCGAAATGGTTAGCTCACGAGGTATATCTTTTTCAAACGAGAAAACGTTAAATCTTTTGCAACTTTCCGAAAAAGAACATCCTTGTGCCATTCAACTTTTTGGTGACACACCAGAAATAATGGCAGAGGCAGCTATTTTTGCTTTGCAATATAAGCCGGACATCATTGATATAAATATGGGGTGTCCAGCTCCTAAGGTTAACAAAAGCGGTGGAGGCTCTGTGCTAATGAAAAATCCAGAACTTTGTGGTAAAATCGTTAGTGCAGTAAAAAAAGCTGTTAACATTCCAGTAACTGTAAAAATTCGTAAAGGCTGGGATGACAACAGCGTGAATGCACCGTTAGTTGCCCAAATTTGCGAAACTGCTGGTGCAGATGCGATTACAATTCACGGACGTACCCGGGAGCAGATGTACAAGCCCAGTGTCGATCTTGACATTATTGCAAAAGTTAAGAAAGCCGTTAAAGTCCCGGTTATCGGTAATGGGGATATCTCTTGTGGTGAAGATGCGCGTAAGATGCTCGACAGGACCGGTTGCGATATGATTATGGTGGGACGAGCCGCCTTAGGAAAACCATGGATATTTGATGAGATCAACCAATTTTTTAACTCAAACAGTTCATATATGCCGCCTAGCCTCGAAGAAAAAATCAAGGTTATGCTCTTTCATGTTAATTCTATTTGTCAAAACGATGGCGAAAAACACGGCATGATGAAAGCACGTCGGCACATCTCATTTTATATAAAGGGCATCCCCGGCGCAGCAGCTTTTCGAAATCGAGCTTGTAAGTTAGAGACATTAGCTCAACTTGATGAGTTTTCAAACGAAATCTTAAGTACGTTCGAAATAGGTAAGTAAATCAAAAATTTAAAGTTAAATAATTCTTCTGGAGGACACTATGAAAAAAATCGCTATCATCACTGACTCTGCTGGAGATTTATCGCGTGATTTTGCTAAAAAACATAACATAAAAATTATTCCGCTTCGAATTTGTTTCTCCGATAAAGAATATCTAGACGGTGTTAATATTCGCAGCGATGAAATTTATCCCTTGATGGAAACGGAAATTCCAAAGTCATCGCTTCCATCACGTGATGATATTCTCTCAGCATTTAAGCAGGCTAAAAATGAAGGCTATACAGACGCAATTTATATTGGAATTTCGTCAGGATTATCGGGTACTTTTAACGCGGTACGCCTAGTAGCCAGCGAGTTTAAAGGATTAAATATTCATTGCTTCGATACAAAAACTTTATCCTGTGCACAAAATATGATTATTCTTGCTGCAATTGCTGCATTAAAAACTACCGATAACGTACAAGAAATTCTCACAAAACTTCAAGCAATGCGCCAAAAAATGATCGCTATGTTTTGCGTTCGTGATCTCACATACTTAATTAAAGGCGGACGTATCGGAAAAGTCGCCGGAACTGTTGGTAGCCTGCTAAAATTGTGTCCAGTAATAAAAGTAAATGATGATGGTATCTATGAAACAGCCGCTAAAACAATTGGCTTTAATCGTGCACTAGATGCCCTTGTTAACGAAATAAAAAACAAGTTTGCGAACGCCGAAGTTGCTATTTCGTTAACCTACTCTTCAAACAAAGAGATTGCTGAGAAAATAAAATCAGAGGTAAAAAAATACTGTAAGATTAAATCGTGCGAAATAAATCCTGTTACGGCAGTATTAGGTGTCCACACTGGCCCAGATATGGTTGGCATTGCAGTATCAAGTTAATAGCACATATTTCAAGGAAAGCGCGTTTCATATTTTTATTATTTAGTTGTGTGTTTTTGATTTTATCAATCAGAAAAAATTTAATATCTAAAGTCACAGTATTAATACACAAGCGCTCTTCACTATCGCTGGAAACAAAAAGCTAAGCACTAGAATAAAGCTAAAAAACTTTTTACCTCGCATTACCAATCAAATCATTCAGATTCGAATGACGAAACATTATTATACTCGTTTATTAAAACCGTGCTGGAAACTATTCTGGTAATAAAAATCATTCTTTCTAAAGATATTATGCCGTAACTTTTTTAGAAACCAACATGTATTGTTTAGCAACTTTTTCACGATGACATAAACACGGATATTGAATTTTTTATAGTTTCTGGTACGATAATAAGTATAAAATCTGTTGATTTAAGGCGGATGCTTGACTTGATAAATATTGACACTAGCGGAAACTTATATTATTACTAGAGTTTACCGTAAGCTTTATGATAGCAGGATACGATGCTAGCTGATTAAAATTTAATTTTGTGGGAATTTTAATAGTATAATGAAGACTAGCAGATCAAATAATTTATTTTATTGTTTGGCTTGCTTGAGTTTGTAATCGTCCTTTAAAGAACAAATTATACTGTTTGGCGACTTCATGCAACTAAATAAGTGCTAAAAAGCAGTAAAGGGTGAATAAAATATGAAACGCAGTGTTTGTTTTCTTTTGTGTCTATTTTCGCTAAACATGAAATTATCATATCATGTAAGTGCTATTGATAAATTCGATGCTGACATTGTAGCGGAAACAACACAAGAAGTTTTGGAAGAAGAAAAAAATCCAGAGAGTGCCAAGAGCGAACCATCAAACCAAATTAGAAAGGCAAAAAAAAGATTACGGTGCCATAAATTGCCTTTAAACCAAAGCCAAATGGTTACAAATGTTGATGACGCCCAAAATCTAAATACGGAACAAGTTTCCGATGACGTATGCTCAAGTAAGATAATTAATGTGCCATACGTTGGTCAAAATGACATACCTTCTGGTTGCGAAGCGGTATCTGCAACTATGATTTTGCAGTACTTCGGTTATATGATTTCAGCACGTGATTTTACAGATAATTTTCTCATAAAAAAAGATTGGATGATGAAAAAAGGTCGAAAAATTTATGCTGCTGATCCCAACTCTGCATATCCCGGAAATCCATATATTGCTCACGGATACAATTGTGGATTTGGTTGCTATGCTCCTGCGCTGGCTAAGTCTATAAATAATTTTTTAAACGGACATAATCATAAAGCATTTTTGACAACAGGAACTACGATAAAAGAGCTTATAAGCAATTATATTAATAATGATATCCCGGTACTAATTTGGGCGACAATGGATATGAAACCGTCTAGGTTAGGAAGTCGGTGGATTATTGATTATGTGGATGAAAATGCAAAATATAAAATAGGCGATTTATTTACATGGATTGCTGGAGAACACTGCCTTGTGTTGGTGGGGTATGACGATACGAATTACTATTTTAATGACCCGTATAAAAATCATGGTTTCATTGCCTATGAAAAAAGCATTGTAGAACAACGTTTTAGCGAGTTGGGTTGTCAATCGATTGTTCTTTTAGATAAAAATTCGTCTCGTTGAAATTTGGTATAATTAATGTTTTTTAAGATAACTTTTTCTTTACAAATGAGTTTAGCTGCATTAAAATAAGTTTAGCGTATCAAATTAAATTCGAATATTTGCTTATCAAGAGTGATGGAGGGAACAGGCCCGATGAAGTCCGGCAACCTACATTTGTAAGGTGCTAAATCCTGCGGTAAAAGCCGAAAGATGAGATTTTTATTGTCCGGTTTTTGCCGGGCATTTTTTGTTGTTATCAAAAGGGGGGGGAGTTCCTTATTTGATATATTTGGTGGGGCTTGCCGCTCAAGCCGCGAGGCCAACGAAAATAAATATTTATTTTCGTTGTGGTCCAAAACCCAACTTTGTTGCGCTTTGGACTAGCTGAATGCCATAATAGGCATTCGGCGCCTCGCGGCGCCGCGGAAAGGCCTTTGATTAAGGCACTTGTCAAAATTTTTATATAAAACTTCTTAGGAGGGCTTTTTATGGCAAGACATTTTTTCACATCAGAATCGGTAACAGAAGGGCATCCAGATAAAATTTGCGATCAAATTTCCGATGCAGTTTTGGATGCTATACTGGAGAAAGACTCGAGTGCTCACGTAGCGTGTGAGGTGACGGCGACTACGGGGATGATTCACGTGATGGGCGAGATTTCTACATCTTGCTATGTGGATATTGCATCAATTGCGCGTGATGTGGTGACTTCAATTGGATATGATAATGCAGCGGCAGGTTTTAACGGAAAAACTTGTGCAGTATTGACTTCTATTGACGCTCAGTCTCCGGATATAGCTATGGGAGTCAACGAAGCGTTTGAGATTAAGCAAGAAAACAAACTTTTGGACAAAAACGACCAAATAGGTGCAGGTGATCAAGGGCTTATGTTTGGCTATGCTTGCAACGAAACACCAGAGTTAATGCCTCTACCAATTTCTTTAGCACACAAGTTGGCAAAGAGATTGACTCAAGTTCGCAAAGAGGGTATCTTGTCATATCTTCGTCCAGACGGAAAAACTCAAGTTACAGTTGAGTACGAGGGTAATAAGCCACTTCGGGTTGATACAGTAGTAATTTCGACACAGCACAGCGAGGTTGTAGAGCTTGAGCAAATTCGAGCAGACATTAAAAATGAGGTTATTTTTCCGGTAATACCGCAGGACTTAATAGATGAGAATACTAAATTTTTTATCAATCCAACGGGTAGATTTGTCATTGGAGGGCCTGTTGGAGATAGCGGTTTGACTGGACGTAAAATTATAGTGGATACATATGGTGGGTACTCGCGACATGGTGGGGGAGCTTTTTCTGGAAAAGACCCGACAAAAGTTGATCGTTCAGCGGCCTATGCAGCAAGACATATTGCTAAAAACATTGTTGGAGCTGGCATTGCAGAAAAGTGTGAGGTTCAAATCGCATACGCAATTGGCGTTGCACGGCCTGTTTCGGTTATGGTGGATACTTTTGATACATCTAAAATTCCCTCGGAGAAAATTGCTTCAGTCGTTGAGAAAATTTTCGATTTACGTCCAGCTGCAATTATCGAAAATTTAGGTCTTAGAAAACCAATTTATCGGAGTCTAGCAGCGTATGGACATATGGGCCGAGAAGACTTGGGCGTTTCGTGGGAAAAGTTAGATAAAGTTGATGAGCTAAAAAATGAGTTGCTGTGATAAATTTGTGTGTAATGTTGTTGATTGAACAAGTACACAAAAAAGTTTCTGGTGGTGATGATACGGGCTGGTCAACTGAAGAAGAGTTGAGTCTGATGGGCTTGCTGTGTAGTAATAATTATTTTTGTAAAAACTTTGCAAATTTCGAATGGACTGAAGCCGTGGATGATCTGAACAGATTATATGGAAATCATCGTAGCATCGCAGTTTGTAAGTCGCAAATAACCCAACAGAAGATTCGTGAAGCCATAAGTCAAAAACTGATTTAAATATTCAAGATATTACATCCATGGTTGTAAATGAAATCCGTTAAGGCTTAGCCTTGCATTCGTTAGTATGAAATGCAAGGCTCTTTTGTTGCGTTTTAACCAACATGCTGGGGTTTACATACTCTGTTATGAAGAGGTGATGCGCATGTTGGAGGTAATTTTGAATATATTTGTGCTGTGCTTGGCTGTCGTTGGGCTAATAGACGTTTTCAGGGTGATATCGCTTTTCTTTTGCGAGAGGAAAAATGCTACGATAACGCTGATACCTATTTGTGGTCACGTTGAAGATATAGAGATGGTGTTGCGTAACGCGATGTCTAGCTCTCATTGGATGAGTAATAAAGGAGAGCAGCGGATAATATGTCTTGACTTGGGTGTGGATGAGGAAACTCGTGACATATGTGAGATTTTTCACGAGGAACATGATTTGATTGAATTTTATTCGCTCGAAGAGTTTAATGAAGTTATGCAACAGGCGGTGGTGTAAGCTGGGGGCGAATTGTCAAGCTAAGTGCAACACTTAAAAAAAAAGGTCTTAAATGTAGATTCTCAGACGAGGCATTTTCTAGGACGATGCTTAGCTTTTCTGTATACTCACTAAGAAGTGCCTCTAAAAAAGAAACTTTATATGTACGCTTTGCAACATATTGACACAGCAAGCCGTTCGTATTCTCGTTCGTGCAGTATTTCAGCGCTACTCGCGGATGACCAAAATAAATCTGTGTACTAGTAGCATTCATTATGGCGATAATCTCCGAAACAACCTGCTCCGGTTGTTTTGTTCTACATATACCTAGAATCAAAAAATGTGAAACTCTTTCCATCTTAGTAGTTACGTATATATTGCTCTTTTGTGCTGCGCCTTGATACGATATCAGGTACTTCTCGTTCCGCGAAATCTCTCGCCGCTCTCACTGCTTTGTATTTCTTCCTATTCGATATCATCGCTGTATTTACCCCGGACGGTGCGGCACTACGAATCATCAAGAGCTTTTCTCTCTAGGTCTCTTAATGTATCTGCTTTTTTTTAATTGATTACTGTTAACCAAAATATTTTTGCGAGCCAAAAAATATTGACAAAACTTGCGTATCGTCGTATAATTGTTTTGTTGATTATTTGTGGTGAGGGTGATTTAAGTATAATTTTTGAAAGGATTGGTGGTTAAGTATGGAAAAGATGTTAATGGAGTTTATTGGGCGCGTGATGCGCACGCCGGAATTACGTAAGAA
>JAZQHA010000155.1:0-2808 GCA_045540315.1 Acutalibacteraceae bacterium
CGATGACACTGAAAATATAATACGAGCATCATGAATGAAACATCATAGATAGCCACAGTATTAAAACAAGCTTTTTCATTTTTTTATTACAATTTTATGATATTCACCCCCGTTAGCGCTAGAGGTCCAAGAAATATCGACACCATTAAGAATATTATTATCTATTATATAAACTTCTCCATGAAACCTCGCGGAATAATTTAAAATGGTAAAAATCGAATTTTTCCATTGTTTTTTCACATCTTCGGACATTGAGTGACTATTTGTCTGAAAATAAACCACCATTTCAGTAAGCACTATTTTCATGAGATGGTAATAAAAAGCAGCTTCAGTAGGAACCAGTTGATCCACATTGACAATTGAAAATATCCTTCTGCAAGAGCAAGCCTCGCCGTAATTTTCCTTATGATTTTTTATGTACTGGTTGTACGCTTCTTGAAAATATTCATTCTTGAGGTGAATTCGCATACTAAGCAAAAGCACCATAGAAACAGAAAATGGCATTTCATTCTTTTTCATAGTCATATTTTCACCTTCTTCAATCACATAATCAAATAACTTTTTCTTTGTTACTTCATCCTTTTTTTTCAATTCATTCGCAATCACCGCAACACAACGTTCCGGACTACTATTCGGTTTACATGAATCATCAAGTATCCACTGCCCGCATGATGACATAAACAGTAAACTAAACAAGGATAATATGACGCATGCATATTCCTTAATAATTCGGGTAATATAAAAATGACGCATGGGAGGTCTAGCTAGTTGTTATATGTTTTCTGAGGTGCGCCCTGTTTTCTGACCACCGGCGATGTAGTTTAAGGAATTTCTGAGCCGATGCTTGGAGCTGTGGTTAGGTTACTGTTTTTTGCGTTGATTGTCAATCCTAATTTTTTGGCGATTTTGTATCGTTCGAGCAATAAGCATCATAAACAAACGTCTTATGGAAAATCGAGATGGTGGAAAAATCGACCTTATGGTTGTCCATCAAAAATGCATCGAAGTAGACTGTTGGTTCTCAGAAACTAAATATGAGTGGCAACAATATGCAGAGCATTCGATGGAAACATCTTACGTTGTAGACAAAAGAATGGGCGTAAAACGATGGAGGAAAGACAATGTCTATTCAGCCGCTTCAATATACCCACCATCTAAAATAACAGCCCATCACATAGCGCAAGCAACACTGAAAGCAGTTGACGAAGCCAATAAAAAATGGCAAATAGTTAAACCTCAGAATAAAACAAAAAGCAACAAACGAAAAGTAAAAAAGCGTAAGCGTTAAATAAAAACACTCTCGAACACATTGAATAGGTAGGATATTCTTACCTATTCAATGCACTCATTATTTTTTTATAAGTTGCTTTGATTCGCTTCTCAACAGAGCCTAAATTATGACAAGCCCAGAATGCTTCGCCCCGATGTAATGACTGCTAGACTATGTTCTATCGGCTTCGAATTTGGAATAGAAGCGGTACATTTCCGAGTCATCTTCAAAAGTAGGTGAGGAAGGCAATGATATCAACACCAGTTGCAACATGCTAGGAGCATGATAGCTGTGCAGTAGGTAGGTTAGAGTATCACCACCTATACACAACTGCATGTACCCGGGAGAGTTCAATTTGATATCGGCCGGGACATCAAAATACATGAAGTATATGCCTGGGCAGGCTGAACCCTCCATAAAAACGGGCAAAATGCAGTTTTTCCCAGCAGAGCTGAGGTAAACAAATTTAGGAACCGAGTTATCAAGAGAAATGACATCCGCATGCACTCTCCATTTATATTCGGACTGATTTTTCAACACCATATCACAAAACGAAGGGCTATTCAGCTCAGGAAGTTCTGATTTCAGATGCACAATTGCCGATGTAATAATGGGAAAAGAGTAATCAATATCTGCTTTGAGAACAGAATAAGCCACAAATACGCTGAACTCCGGCTCATAGGCAAGATAGCTCTCCAAAACTTGGAGAATAGTCTCTTTATCAGGCTTGTTCGCATCACGCATAGACGAAGCATCAGCGTTTTCATTTTTTTGCGCGGCGTTTTGAGCTCCGGCAGGCAAACATGGCACTAAGCAGAGTAGCAACACTCCCCAAACAATGACGATTTGTGGTTTCATCACTATTTTTGATACAACGCGAGACAAAACTGAAAATGAGGTAAAGAAAACGGAGGATATCATGTCTTCGATTGAGGTTATTCGAGTATCGAAGATGATGCTAACATCTTTGCAATGGAGCGTCAAGAAAAATAAGCGGTCGCCGCATCGCGGAGGAACTCGGACAGCTCCCTTTGGATTCGGTGTTCGCTATGAGTACTTGCAAGGCAGCAACCTCCTGCACAAGCTCATCAAGCCCAACGGTATGACGCTCACGCAGTCTTACGAAACTCAGCGTGACCTGCCTACCGGCATGGCATATCACCGAGGCTCGACTTTAGTGGCGCAGGTGAATACACCTACGATGTGCTCAGCCGCCCCACCGCTCGCACAACCTCACGCCAGGGCAACGTGGTGAACGATACCTTCGTGCACAACTCCCACTCCGAGCTCGCCAGTACTCAGGTGAATGGTGAAACCTACGGCTACGATTACGACAACGTGGGCAATCGCCGTATGTCGATGGAGGCAGGTGATTACGCCTTCTACGAGGCTAACGCGCTGAACCAGTACACGGACATCACCGGCTCGGAGGACGCAGCGGACTTCAGCTTCACGCCCACCTTCGATGCCGACGGCAATCAAACCGTCATCAAGACAGAGACCGGTATTTGGACAGCTGTCTACAACGCAGAGAACCG
>JAZQHA010000156.1:0-3153 GCA_045540315.1 Acutalibacteraceae bacterium
CGACCTTCCGCTGCCCGGATGCAGTTATTAGCATCGACCCAAGCGAGCGCACCGATAAAGATGTCACCATCTGGAGCTATCACGATGCCTCCGGACAGGAAACCGCCAAGACATACGCCGACGGCAGCAACGTCTGTAAGACCTACGATGCCTACAACCGCGTGTTGACGGAAACGGATGCACGAGGTAAAGTCAAAGCCCACACCTATGAACCCGCCCGCGGCTTGCTGTTGGGTACAACCTACAGTGACAGCACCAGCCCCCGCACCTACACCTACAACCACCTCGGTCAACCCACGCAGGTGACGGATGCCGCAGGGGTACGCACCCTCAGCTATAACGCCTACGGAGAGCAGGAAAGCGACTCGCTCGTTGCCGACAGCGTCACCCACCTCATCACGGAAACCCGCGATGATAAAGGCCGCTCCACGGGCTACACCTACGCGAAGAACGGCACGGTGCAGCAGACCGTCACCACGGGTTACGGCTCAGATGGGCGTATCGCCAGCGCGGGATTCTTCCACGGCGGCACGGCAAAGCAGTTCAGCTACGAGTATCTGTCAGGCACACATCTACTGGAGAAGCTCACGATGCCGAACAATATGACGCTGACGCAGAGCTACGAAATACAGCGCGATTTGCTCACCGGTATGGCGTACAAACGCGGCACGACGCTGGTAGCCAACCGTCAGTACAGCTATGACACCCTCGGTCGCCCGACCGCCCGCAACACCTCGCGCCAAGGCACGGTGAAGAACGACACCTTCGGCTACAACTCCCGCAGCGAGCTCACCTCCGCCACGGTCAACGGTAGCAACTACACCTACGACTACGATAACATCGGAAATAGAGAAACAGCAACAGAAAGCGCAATAACAACAACCTATACCGCTAACGAGCTGAATCAGTATACCGCAATAGGCGATTTCACGCCTGCCTTCGATGCCGATGGCAACCAGACACTGGTAAAAAGCTCCACCGGAACATGGGAAGTCACCTACGATACCGAAAACCGTCCTGTGGTATTCAGCAACACGGAAAGCAGCACCGTGGTAGAATGCTCCTATGACCACATGGGACGCCGAGCGACTAAGAAAGTAACAGTAAACGGAGCCATCACACTCCACCAACGTTACCTCTACCGAGGCTACCTGCAAATCGCCTGTTGTAACCTCACTCGTAGCAATCACCCGGCTCTCTGGTTTATCACTTGGGATCCCACCCAACCGATAGCCACCCGCCCGCTCGCCATCCAAAAGGATGGCACATGGTACACTTACGGCTGGGACTTAACCAAAAACATCTGTGAGCTGTACAGAACCAACGGTTACATCCGCACAAGCTACACCTATTCCCCCTACGGTAGCGTAACGGAAAGAGGTAACACCTGGCAACCCATCCAATGGAGCAGCGAGTACAACGATACTGAGCTAGGCTTGGTGTACTACAACTACCGCCATTATAATCCGATGGATGGGAGATGGTTGGGTAGAGATTTATTAAATGAATACTATGAAAAGAATTTATATTCCAACCAATCTGTAAAATGGATAGACAGGTTAGGTTTGTATCCTGTACCATTAAGCGATTCTGATTTTAACCCGGAATGGAGTTCAGAAGAAAGAAAAATAGATGGAAGAAATATATATGGCTTAACACAAATAGAAACTAAATACATTTTAGATGAATTATATATCTCTAGCGATTTGATTGAGGGTTGCCCGTTCTTTATTTTCCATAAAACATTAGAAGCTCAAAAGTTAGGAATAAAAGTCACTATTTACAAGCATCCCAAAAATTATAAAGACCGCAAGGGACGCACACCTCTCGAACATGAGCAGATGCATTTTAAAATTATAGCAGAAGAATGGAATTCTTTCATTGCATCGGCAGAATTACACGTTGGTTGGTATGAATCATATAAAGCGTATAAATTGGCTCATCCAAATGAAACAATAGGATCCTTAATGTTAGAATACCACAATAATATTACGAATAGAAATGCAAATTTAGATAGAGAATCATATTGGAGTTAACAAAAAACTATTACGCTGCATTCAGTATTGAATGCAGCGTAATAGATTTTATAATAATATTTTATGAAAATAAATCATTGCGTGTTTTTGCTTTTATTGTTGAATACTTTTGTGTATGGCAACATACACAAAGTTGAATATAAGTTTTACAATCATTATAACAGAATCTATCCAAGTTATCCTTCAAGTCATGCAACTAATCATGCTTTCGTCATTGAACATGGTTTAAACTTCTGGCAAAAATTTAATACCGAGGCCACAAAATCAAATATTGCATACGAAGAAAAAAATATTATCAGAAGTGAATTAAAACATGAAGAATTAAAACGATTATATCATCTTGCACCTTTGAGAGCTTTGCGTATGGCTTATTATGAGTCTTCAAAACTATATTTGATTTATTTAAAAAAATATTTAAATGACAGGCTCTATTTTTTTCAAAAAATTAAAAATTTGTCAATTCAGGAAAAGAAACAACTCGTCCAAAGCTGGTGTTCAGGTCACATGTCTATTTTTTTGGTTGATAATGAAAATAAAAAAAATATTTTTCTCCCTTTATTACGATTTGATAGTGCAGCTTCTCATTTTGCAGAGGAAATTCTTAAAAAATCAACTGAAAAAAATAAAGTATATTATCTAAAAAAACAGCAAACTATAGAAGAGCTTAATGATTTGCTCTTACTATCTAAACACAACATAATATATATGGAGTATTACTTTCATTCTTTGTTTTTTTCTTGCATCGGCTTAACAGATGAAGAAATATCCTCCCAAATAATAAAGGCTAAATATATTATTGAGAATAATTTCGCATATAAAGATTATATTCTGAAATAATAGAAGGAATGATTCAACAACATCTCCACCACGGTGACGCTTGCCGATGGCAGCATCCTGAGCCAAACCATCACCAACGGCAACGGGCAAACTCTCGTGACCGCCACGCCGAATACGCTCGGCGGCTTCATCTACACCCGCAGCGAATACAACGCCAAGGACCAGCTCACGAAGCAGTATCAGGACACCGGCAGCAACACCGCCACCACTGCCCCGACGCTCTACGAATACGACAGCTTCGGCAACATGGTGAAACAGACCCTCGCCCTATCCGCTACCC
>JAZQHA010000157.1:0-2594 GCA_045540315.1 Acutalibacteraceae bacterium
ATTTCTTTTAATGTTTCAAATGAGTACACCGTATTTGCTATTGGTTTATATACACCATTGGCATCATAATATTCATTTTCAAATCGTGAAACGAAATGTCCCTCAATTGGACAATAACATATTTCCATTTGAGGAAAACGAGAAGTTAATATTTTCGCAAACCAATAACAGTTACCTGTAGTCCATTTACAATCTATATCAAATCTTCTATTGATAAATTCTAATATTTCTTTTTTCATATTTACCTCTTGGTTTCTATGGTGCGGCCAGAGGGACTCGAACCCTCACGTACAGAGACACCAGTTTCTATGACTGGGGCGTCTGCCTGTTCCGCCACACCCGCATAAGTTATACGCAACTTTATGAGCCGTACTCAGTGCTCTCGCGGCGTATCTGCGACTGGTACAAGATGTCGGTGCTGCCCCGCTATTCCGGTTCCCAAAACCGGCATGTTACTGTTACATCACATCCTGTATATTATTTTTTATCACTGTATTTTGCGATATTGCATAAACACATTGCAATTACCCCTACAACACTACCAACTATTGCTCCTATTATAAATTCAATCATTGCTATCTCCTTAGTATAAAAAGTGATAATAGCAAGAAAAAACCATTAAAAGAAACTATTATCTTAATTCTTTTACCAAAACGAAAAAAGGAAAGGAAATCTATGCCAATTTAAAGAGTTTGTCGATATTAAGGGTAGACTAGCTACCCTGTTCTCTGGGTGCGGAGCGTCCGAGTCGAACGGCTACTTCGGATAATGAGTCCAACGTGTTACCCTTACACCACGCCCGCCATACCTCACCCGCTCATTTGAGCGAGTGTTAATATGATAAGAAATTTAATAGGCTGAGAATACACCTAACAATTGCTACATCTTAATGACCTTATTCGTTAGTCACTTTTCCACTTCCTTTTGGGAAGTAATGCTCATGCCTGCTTTTTATAATCACACCACAATGATTATAGGTTTGCTTCGACCTTCAAAAGAATAATTACTCGATTATCACGCCACTACCTACCTTGCGGGCAGTTCACAGTTGCTACGCTGTTATAGCCTTGTTTCAATCAAACATATAATGCTTGTACATTATATGTTCCATATTGCTCTTATCAAGCTATGGAATTAAGACACTTGTCATTATTCTCGATAACAGATTTTTACTTTTAACATCATTTTCCAATATGATTGCTCTACCGTTGAGCTAGCCGCGCATATTAGGGAGGTGGTTGCTTCCCTTATAAAGTAATTTGGGGCGCGGCATGGGATTCGAACCCATACTAAGTTAATTCGACAGAAGACAGACTGTTATTGTAGTTTCCACACCTTTTGAGTGCAGAAATGCTACCCGCCTTCAATACTTTCCTTTGCTTCGTACTCGTATTCCTATATCCACCATAGCAGATATAGATGGGAACCGCACTTGTTTGCTAGACTCGTACTTATTTCCCTGTGGTTTACCATACCTTATCTTATCCTTTTGCATTGGAATCAGCCTCTTGCGGAAGCTATTTCTCTCTGTCAGTTGACCCTTGAGAAATAATTTCATTCCATCAAAGACAAGTTAGAACGTGGGGGACACATTCATAATATCCTTTTCAGATACTATCAGTCCCGGCGCACAGTGCATAGGGTGCCACTCTCGTGGTGGGGTCTTGTCAGTGTACCCCTTTCATCTTCTTGCGAAGAGTTATAGGCTATGCCCTTAATTTTTTTCAATTTTTCATATCTTATGTATATATTATATCATAAAATTTTTGAAAAATCAAATTTTCTTTTTGGCGACTCCAACGGGGCTCGAACCCGTGACCTCTAGCGTGTGGAGCTACATATTAGTTTTGCACTAATAATTTTCTTTACAGAATGTTTTACCTTAAACTAATGTAACACAGGCTAGTGCTCTAACCAACTGAGCTACGGAGTCATAAAATAAGTTATTTTTAAGTAGGTAACTTACATCCTCTACATATCGAGCATGATTTTGGCAACTGCACGTGCTCTATTTTGTTCATCTTCGTGCACCCTGGTACCCCCGGCGGGACTCGAACCCGCATCTGTGGCTTGAAGGGCCACTGTCGCTGACCATTTAGACGACGGGGGCATACGTATGGAGATTTTTGAACCACTATCTCCGAAAGTGTTGTAAGTAGACTACTTACTGCGGCGTTCGGCTTATCCGTTCGGACAAGCTATCTCACCGGCGCTTAGGGTCACGCGGCCGCACATCTTTACCTAATTTATATACCGCCATTCAGAATTTTTGCTCGTCTGGTCGCGGTTCACATAATCCTTTTCCTCAACCAAAGTTCTTACTCTTGGAATTAAATGTAAGGTGATTACCATAGCCTTGGGTTGCATAGGTAATAAGCATTACTCACATAAAGAAATTATGTAGTGGTGACTCCTGGAAGTTCTGCCCTTGCCTTCTGGTACTTGAGAGGTACCTATCCTAACTAGTAGACGAAGGAGCCATAAATTATTCATAATCTCTTTTATGTTTTCTTTTCCTTGTATACGAACCTTTACCTTTACGATTTTTCTTAACAAATCCTCGTTTTTTAAAGTGCATATACATAGCAAATTCT
>JAZQHA010000158.1:0-1951 GCA_045540315.1 Acutalibacteraceae bacterium
ATGCCGCAACTTGCCGTTTGGGGGCTTATCCGTCTTTTCAAAGGAAAGGCGCGTCTTTGCCTTGCCTTTCGCTTCGTCAAAAACGCGCTCTTTCTTGATTTTGGTCTGCTTGGGGATAGCCGCCCGCGCTGCGTCTAAACAGTCTGCCGCCTTATCCGATTTCTTGATCGCTTTTTGAAGTTCCGGCGTTGCCCGTTCCGCTTCGGAAAACTGCAAGCGGGAAGAATGGGTTTTAGGCTGCGTCGCGTCAAGGGCTTTTTTCTCCGCGCCTTTTGCTGCGTGTCGCTCAATCTCTGCGCCGATATGCTGCACAACCTTTTCCGCTGCCACCCCTGCGGGGGCTGAATAGTTTTCTTCCTGCGGCCTTTCGCTGATACTGGACGTTTCGCCCGTCGTGAGGTTTTCCGCAACCGCACCGTCGCGGGTCATTTTTTGCGTTACCTTGTCGGGGGCTTTCAGTTCCTTGCTCAATCTTCATCACCTCCAATCCGCTGTTTTGCAAGTTCGCAATAGTCGGGGTTTAACTCAATGCCGATATAGCGGCGGTTAAGCCGTTTTGCTACCATGCCCGTCGTGCCGCTGCCGAAAAAGGGGTCAAGGACAATCCCGCCGATGGGACAGCCCGCCAAAATGCACGTTTCCGCAAGTTTCGGCGGGAACGCTGCGAAATGCCCGCCATGATAGCCGACATTGTTAATCTGCCAAACGTTGCGGCGGCTGCGGACGGGAGAAATCAACTCGTCGGCGTATGCGCCCTTTTCGCGGGGGCGGTTGATTTTCTGCGGTTGGTTTTGCCCCGGAACAGTAACGTTATACTTATTTCCTTTGCTAACTCCGCTTTTCAGCCGCCCCGCCGTTGTGGGGGCTATCGGCTCGGCTACTGCTTGCCAATCGTAATAATACTTCTTTGACTTGGTAAGCAGAAACACATATTCATAGCAGCGGGTCGGCCTGTCCCGCGTGCTTTCCGGCATGGGGTTTGTTTTGTGCCAAATGATAGAACTGCGCAAATACCAACCGTCGCCCCGCAAGGCGAGGGCTACAAGCCACGGAATACCAATTAAATCTTTGGGCTTGCAGCCGGGGGCGCGGTGGTTAAACGCCACTTGCTGCCCGTTCCTGCCTTTGGGGTATTTGGGGTCTTGGTGGTCGGCTTTGCTGCCTGTGCCGCAATAAGTGTCCGCGATATTCAGCCAACAAGTACCCTCCGGCGTAAGCACCCGCTTTACCTCATGGAATACCGCCGTAATACGGGAAACATATTCCTCCGGCGTTGCTTCCCGTCCGATCTGCCCGTCTGCGCCGTAGTCCCGCAAGGCATAGTAGGGTGGGGACGTTACGCAACAATCAACTGCATTTTCCGGCAAGGTTTGAAGCACCTGCAAGCTGTCGCCGCAATAGATTTTCTCCATTTCTATCCTCATGCCGACACCTCGCCGGGTTTGGTCGTCATTACACGATAGAGTTCCGTATCTTGCGGGAAACGGTCAATAAAGGGCAAAATCACGTTGCCATAGAAGATAAGCCCCTCGCCCGCGTCGGAATGGGTTACATAGGTCATTTGCTGCTGCGAAATGTTAAGCTGCTTTGCAAGGATTTCCCTGTCGCCCTGGGCTTGGTTGAGCATATACACAAAATCGCTGTTTTCAAAAATGTTCTCCACCTCGCGGGACGATAACAAATCTTTGACATTTTGGGTGATACCTGTCGGAATACCGCCCCATTTCCTAAACCTTTTCCATATTTCAACGGAATAGGCGGCGGTTTGTTCCTCTTTCAAGAGCAAATGAAATTCGTCGATGTAATACCGCGTCGCCTTGCCTTCGCTGCGGTTTATGGTAACTCTGTTCCAAACTTGATCTTGGACAATGAGCATACCGAGTTTTCGTAGCTGGGTGCCGAGTTCTTTAATATCAAAGCAGACAAGGCGGTTGTGAATGTCAACGTTTGT
>JAZQHA010000159.1:0-3759 GCA_045540315.1 Acutalibacteraceae bacterium
ATTTTCTTGGCTCCGTAGGCAATGAACGGCAGGATGGTCACGGTACTGTCATTATCGGCATCCAGCGGGACGTTATCCGGCACGGTGTCCAAATCCTCCGATACGCTGGCCAGCATGGAGTTGATTTCGGAATCGTTGGACCCGGTAAGTTCCAAATCAATCTGCCCATCCAGTTCGCGGATGATGGCATTCAGCTCGTCCTCATCCATGTTGGAGAGTTCGGCAATCTTATTGTCAGCCACCATGTCTGCCCATTCGGCGGCTTCGTTCTCGTAGTCCTGATAATCGACAGGAACTTCCTCCAGCCCAAGCATGCGAGCTGCCAGAAGACCGCCATGCCCTTTCACGACAAAGCCGGAACGACGGCTGACAACAATAGGATTGCGCCACCCCTGATGGCGGATGATTTTCGCCAAGGCGATAATCTGGTCTTCCGGGTGGCGGTTCGGGTTGCGGGGATTCTCAATCAGGGAATCCGTAGCAACAACATCGGTATGTGCGCAGTAAATCTTACTCATGCCCAAGGGGGCATGTCAAAAATCAACGTAGCAAGGACTGAGCCATTTTTTCGATGTTACATAATCTTAAACGCTCCCAATTCGGAAGTTCCTTAGAAACAACATGTTTCTTAATTCGTG
This sequence comes from Acutalibacteraceae bacterium, assembly GCA_045540315.1. Taxonomy (GTDB): domain Bacteria; phylum Bacillota; class Clostridia; order Oscillospirales; family Acutalibacteraceae; genus CAG-557. The sequence goes on from JAZQHA010000159.1 coordinate 639, forward strand.
TATTAAACGAATCTCCATAACCTAACATAGATAGCAGTATCAGAAGACACAATTTCGTTATTCTAGAATCGTATTCTAAAACATCATTTACTGCTATGCTCAAATCACCACAGTGAACAAGCTTATGTCTCTTTTTTAGTTCATCTTCCTCAATTGAAGATATCGTTAGCCCTGCATATTTTAGAATGCTTTTTATTTTAGTTATATACGTTGGATTCTTAATCCACTCACTACACATATCCATGAATGCTACACTTTCGGAATCTATATGCAATGAATAAGCCAAGTTTAGTTTTCTTTCTAAAGGCGGTTTAATATTTTTTGTGATTTGATTTTGTGTAGTATAATCTTCAAGATTTAGTCCAGTTGCTTCAAGCACAACACTTGACAGAATTTGATTGGTCAATCTATCAAACAACATTCCCTCTACCATTTTATGCAATTCGATGACATGACTTTCTTTGGCTAATAGAAACCAGCGCAAAGTAACACTCCACCAATCATCCAATCTATCGAATTCATCAAAAACGCAGTCTATAAATTTTTCTACACAAAATTCTCGGCGCCCTTGTCCGTTAGAAACAATAAAAGATTCTGCTATTTTGGATGGTTCTGCGAAAACTGAATATGAATCAAAAACAAGAGTTTCACCATCCTTTATCCACGAGCTAGTCCACGCAATATTCTTTCCATATGCAAACCCTGTTAATTTACATATAGAATTTGCTATTTTCTTTAATTCTCGTAATTCATCAGCCGAAGAGTAATCAACTTCCAGAAATGTTCCTGCCTTTGTTCCTTTTTTCGACTTTTCCATATTGTAAGGATATTTTATACCTTTTGCTTCTAGCTGTGGAGTGTACGCATCTCTAAAACACCAGTTTTTGTTTTTTACTATAAAGGGAGTTTTATCTAGCGAGGATGGAGGGAATAGACAATTGATACAATCGACTTTTTCATATTCAGTATGAGTTAATTGTAGTTCTGGGATATAGAACAACACCGTTCCTGAGTTATTTGTTGGGTTTTGGTTTTGTATATTGCCTAATTGAAAAGTAACGTCCATAGCGGATTCGGCGATTCGTTGATTTATAGTCGGTATATTAAAGACAACGGCATTGAAGTGTAAGCCATCCCATAAAAACTCTAAAGTATACCAGTTTTGTAAATTTCTATAGACATGATTCAACTTTCGAATAAAATCCAAATTCTCATCCAATTTGTCGGACAAAGAAATTTCTAGATTTTTTGTTTCGTAATTATAATTTTTGCATACGCAAACGCAAGATACTCCATCTAAATATATTTCATTATCATCCATAACTTGATAAAGTATAGGACTTTACTTCATTTTGTCAAGTTAATTAGTTCTCCTCCCACCAATTTCAGCATAATTGCCCCACACACCTGCATAGCTTCGCAGTCAAGATAGTGGTTATCGCGGTCTCCTATCTGCTTCCAGACCCAATGACCATTATCAAACTTGCGGCACTCGGATTCCAGCATATTGAGGTAATCCTGGGGTGCATCGCCGGGGATTTCCCAGAGCGGAGCGGAAGTATTGCGCCGGAGTCGGGAAAGCGCATCCTTGACGTTCAGGTTGCTCCAGAAGTACATCTCTGCCACTTTCTGATGCCCGAGATTTACCCGGCGCTTCGGGGAGTAGAATCGTTCCACCTGCTTGCCATCTTTCTGGCGGTGAGTAAAGGTGGCTCGCTTATCGCCCATGAGGGCAGTCCAGCCATGCTCGGCACAATGGCCATATACTTCGTAGCTTTGATAGCCGCAGTCGATGAACACCAGATTATTCTGCACACCGAAGCGTGAAGCAAGTGCAGCTATGTCATCCCATGAATGCAGCTTGTCGCAGTACATCAGGCGGGAGCTGCCATCCAGTCCCCAAGCACGTACTACCGCATAGAAACACTCGCGCTGAACATCCACCGTCAGGAAGCGCAACGGCACACCGCCGATGTTACCCTCATCTGCCCAGAAATCCCCCAGGCGATAGTCAGATAGCGGAGTCTCCACATGAAAATCCTCGTGAAACTCATTCCATGCCTGGGCAAGTCGTTTCTGGTAAAACTGCTGCAGCTGGGTGTAATCTCCTTTCCGGGCTGCGGTCTTGGCTCGGAGGTAAAGCTCAGCCAGCATGCCCCAGCTCATCGTGGCGAGCGCATTCCAATGGAAGCCCACATACTCCGTGGCTGCATTTGGATTCTGCGGGACAAAGCGTGACCGGGCATTGAGGTCGCGCCGAACATCGTCTCTGTCCTCAAACATTGCCTGACAATGGGCGCAGCGCATGTAAGTCGTAGCCCGTACCTTGCGGAAATCGTAGTTACCCTCGGCATCCTTGCAATCACTCCCCCACTCCACGCATGACCAAGAGTACGCCTGTTCCTTGCCACAATGCGGACAGGTGAACATCCACTCGCGCTGGTCAGTTGTCTCGAACTTGTTGTGCGTATCGTCCCCTGCAAAACCTCCCTGTGAACAGAAGATGCACTTGCCGAGCCAGCCAAATGCGGTCGTTCGAGCTTCGGCTTCTGCCATGTGCCCCTGTGGCCAGCGCCAAGTCTCGTCACCAATCAGCCAGCGAATGGAACGGCGTTGCAGGTTGCTCTTATTGTAAGCTCCGGATACCCAGAGCGTCATGCCGTTGGCAAAGTGGATGGTGGTGTTACGCAGCTTGTACTTGTCTGCCGGGTACAGAGCTTTGACAGGCTGACAGCAATCGAACAACTTGCGGAGTCGCCCCTCTGCCTGGTCGCGGGCATCATCATCGTTCTGATCCAGCCAGAGTGTGGGGCCAGGCAGGTTGGAAATGATGTAGCACGAGGCAATCTCAATCGCCGTTGACTTGGAACTCTGTACCGCTGCAATGATGCTCACGACACGTGTGCGGGGATTCACCATTTCCTGCATGACCTCAGCCAGCATCGGGGAGTTGGCAACACGAAAACGTCCGGGTATGGGCGAGTACGGTATGTTTTCGATATGTTCCTCTGCCCACATCCAGACATCCTTGCGGTCGGGTGGAGTCCACGCTTCACGCCACAGGTCTTCCAGATATTCGGTTTCGGGCATAATCAAGGATTTGTTTGATGGTGTCCGGGGT
>JAZQHA010000160.1:0-9075 GCA_045540315.1 Acutalibacteraceae bacterium
TGAGCTTGGCCTTGAAATGCATCGCCTACTCTATGAGCTTGGCCTTGAAATGCATCGCCTACTCTATGAGCTTGGCCTTGAAATGCATCGCCTACTCTATGAGCTTGGCCTTGAAATGCATCGCCTACTCTGCGTACTTTCCCGGTTATGCAACTCATTTTACAATTGTGTAGTTTGTTTTTATATAGCAGATATCGGGGCGGAATCCATTTTCAAAATCCCTGTCCGGAATCTGTGCTGTGACTCTTAGGGTGACTTTGCCGACTCCTAAGACTTTTGTGTCGGCGCGTATAATATAATTATTGGCGTCTTCCCGTATTGCCTCGGTCTTAGGAATAATTTGGCGCCTGCAAGGATGTACAAAAGCCTCAATGACGAAGTCATAGTCGTCCATCGACTTTCCGCCTATAGAGGGCAAATTGACATTCAGCTTAAATTTTGCGCCAAAAGGTATAATATTATCATTCATACTCTTATATATTCATTTGCTGCTAATATACAAAAAATATTTCAATTAGAAAAACTTTTTTACAGCTTTTTATACATTTTTTTCTCGCATACCTCTTTCGCGCTCAAGCTCTGGGGCTTTATATTTCTTCATAGCTATATCTAAATTGGCTCTGAGATAACGAGAATAATGCGAGAATAAAAGCATTAATTCCTTTGATGTATTTTTCGTCTATTGCCTTTTCTACTGTGCATTTCCCATACTCCGGTCAGGCAATCGGGCGCATCATCATGTTGGCTGCGCTTTTTATTGTCTTTTCTATAAGACATTAAGGCCTGATAGAACTTAGGCCATTTCTTATCCCATCCTTCTGGGAATAAAATGTCATTCTGGACTTGAGCCGAAGCCGTATAAATGCGGGTCTTCTTGTTTTCTGTTTGCGTAAATGTCCTAATAGCGCATCTGAAAATGTGCATTTCGGCTCTAAGGATTCTTTTTACATTACGCGAATAGCCTCTACCGCCATTATTTGACTCAATTAGGCAGTCGACAGTTTGATTTTTGGCCAGTAACTCGGCTTGTTTTGGCTCCGTTACCTCCATCGGCGCATCAGTAAATAGAACATCTGTCACGTAACAATATTCTGGTGTGTTTATAAAGCAGATTGAGCATAAATTATCCGCTCCGGTATCAGCCGTGTCAGTATAATTCCATTTTTGCGATGCTTTTGGGCCTACTGGAAGCTCTTCTGGTCTGTAAGTTCTAAATCCTTCATACATAAGACCCGCCTTCGGAGTTGGGTCCTGCATGTACTGAGTATCAAAAACCAAGGGGTTGATGGCTCTCATCTTGTAAAGCTCTTCCAAAGTGTGTTTCATAGGCCAAAGAGCGCGTTCTTCACCTGTCTCTGAGTCAATCTGTATTACCGGAAGTGACAAAACAGTCCATTCTCCTGGCTCTATATCTTGCAAATAGCCGCAGAGGTCATGCTCGTGGAGTCTCTGCATGATTATAATAATTGGAGTATTACGTGAGTTGGTGCGGTTACGGATTGTATTCTCGAATCGCATATTGATACGCTCGCGGACAATATCTGACTCGGCGTCTTCCGGCTTAATAGGGTCATCGATAACAATTGCGCCTTGGAAGATATTTGTAACTGCGCCTATCATCTCTAAAACCTCATTTGTATGGTCGTCAAAGACAAATATATCATTGCCGCCGTCCATTTTGTCAATTTCTACATCCACGTTACCTGCACCGAATCCAGTTACCTGGCCTTGCGTTGACACGGCATAAAGTTCTCCTCCCGCTCTGGTTTTCCATCTCTTCGCCGAGCCCTTCTCTGATGCTAAGGCTGAATTCGGAAATAAGGCTCTATATAGGTCTTCTTGCATGATATTTCGAATGGTCTCCGAATTATCATTTACAAGTATATCGGAGTAAGATAGATGCAGAAATCGGCACTTTGGATTTAAGGCAAAGCACCAGCTAATAAAAGATTTGATAACAAGCTCAGTCTTACCGTATCGTGGAGCTATGTTGATGATAAGGCGCTTACATTTGCCATCGACAACATCCTGCAGAGCTTGAAACATTTTCTTATGATGCTCTGCAACAATAAATGAGCGATGGTACTGGGCCTTAAACATGGCCTTCGTATATTTTTCAAACGAGGTCAGCAGCTCTAACTGCAAAAGCTCTTTCGGATTGACTGCTCCAGAGGTAGAGGCTGTCAATGCTTTTTCTTGCATTTGTCGTATTGAGTCCATTGCTAATAACTTTTTGGCTTAATGTATTTAATCCACGCGTAGTGCTTACGCGTATATAGGTAGCCTGGGCATGTATCATATATATACGCCTCTTCCTCGAAACTTACATCATGGTAGGCCCGGTCTTGCTTTTTATGGAAGACCCTAATAAGCAAATACTCAATGGCATACCAAATGTAGAAGAAAATATACCCCATTTCCTTCATCTGCGCAGTATGAATAGCCTCATGCTGAAGAGCAATGGCGTCAAGCTCGACTTCTTTTGTAAAAAGTATGCCGAACAGGTTTATAGTCGAATAATCTCCAAAAGGAAAATACTTGGTTCTAACTATTTTCATAATATTTTATTTAAGTAAAGTGTCTCGTATTACAATATAAGCCTCTCGAGAAATAGGCACATTTGGAATAATGCCCGTTTCGAGTTGTTGAGTCTCGGGCAGGTTCAACTGCATCTGGCCTTTACCGAATACACGGTCCCAAAGCTTCTCTACGGTCTCGATATTGCCTAATTTTGTGTCCTCAAGCAAGCGCTTGATGACCGTTTTGATAACAATAGGTATTTTCTTATTATTGTAGAGCGCGGTGAGCTGAGCCTCATTGCAAGTCAATAATGTTGCCAATAGGTTTGCTGTATCTTGCTTTGTGAGCTGAACACTTAGATTGATATTAAGACTTGTAAGAAGCTTAGTTATTTCAGGCCTAGATGCTCCTTGTAGCTGTAGAGCCTGATTTATGCGAGCCGCTGACGCTCCGCTCCTAGCTGCGACTTCTGTTACGCTAAGAGGCTCTACGATTTCTGCCTCAATAGCTTCAAGTGCCTCAACTTTTCTTTGCTGCTCTACAAGTCGAGTGGCTTGAAGCTCAGTTTGGCCATCTGGGATTTCGCCTATTCCAAGCTCTTGGGCCAAAACCTGTCTTCTTTCCTCCTTAGCCTGCATATTTTTAAGTTTTTGTCTCTCTAAATACTTCAGCCTTGCTACCTCCTTGGCGTCCTGTTTTGTTTTAATGCGCTGCGCTTCTTGCTCGATAAGCTTTGAAGTCTGAGGATTGTCCAGCCCTGGAGCCATTGGTCTGTCTGGCAGTATATCTGTTAACTGCTCTGCTATTTTTTCTGTTTTCATATTATTTTCTAAGTGAGTCTAAAGGATTTACATAGCACCATTCAAATCCATAAGCTGTATGTATCGCTCCGCGGCAACAGGCCGTTATATTACCTGGGTGTCCTCCGATGGCCTCGGCGGCCTCTTTTGCGGAATTAAACATGACCGATTCTCCGGTTGTTCTATTTATACGGTATATTGGTTTACAGAGGCTAAAAGAGCGCATCTCTGGGCTTGTTGCCAATAATTCCTCTATGGCTTTTTTCTCCTCTGCGCTTTTGGCACATGAAAGGTTTATTTGGTTATACCCGTAAGGGATAAACGTCTGGTTGGCCACTACGGTTTTATACTTTAGTGAAAAAAGCCATGCTAGATTATAAACGTTGCTAGCTATCAATTCGACGGTTATATATTTGCTTTCTCGTATGGCTTTGCTTATTGAGCTATTGCTTGTCGGCGAGTAATCGTCAAAGGCGTTTAGTATAAGAGAGGTTACTGCGCTTATGACTGTTCGGTTAAGAACGTGGCCAACATACAGCCGGTTGTCCTTTTCGAATTCAATCGTAAATACTGCGTATTTGGCATTTACGTTGTCTGGCATGTCCACTTTGTAGTTGTTTATGAGTATCATTCTGTAGTTATTTTGTTTTGTGCAAATATACTAATTATTTTTCAAAGTAAAAAATATAAATGACAATAAATAATACAATTTTTTTGTTTATCTTATAAGTAATTGATTTTCAATAGAATAAGCCTCTCCGGAAACAAAGAAACTGCGAGAATAATTTCTCTAATACCCCCCTCTACTCTACAAAGTGTACCTATATTAGTATATACTAGCTAATCTAAATAACAATTCTATATTTTATATCTCTCTAAACATAATATATTATTGTTTATATTGTTTATAAGGGCTCTATTCTATTGAAAATCAATTACTTATGAGCGAAACAAGCCATTGTTTATATTGTTTATTATTGTTTACCTATTTGCGAGAATGCCCGGAGGCTTTTCCTATTATTTTCGATTTGTGGCCTATTTGCGAGAATAGATAGGTACCTTAAAATTTTTCTACCTGTTTGGACATGGCTCTATACTCTATATATAGGGGCACCCAGGCCCGGCGGCAGGGGCCCTAACTCCCAATTGTTAAAAAATTTTAATAACCTATATGCCAGTTTGTCAAAATTTTAATATCCCAATATGTCATTATTAAAAATCTTATGAACCTACTTGCCAGTTTGTCAAAATTTTAATATCCCAATATGCCAGTTTGTAAAAATTTGCCTAAGTGCCACATGAGTTATTAAAAAATTTTAACAGTGAGCCTCATTACTAAAAAAGTTTAATAACTTATATGCCAGTTTGTAAAAATTTGCAAATCTAGCTCAGTGGTATAACAAATTTTTGCCTAATTGGCAACCCGGTTACTAAACTTTTTAATAACTCCTAACCTACATACTAAAAAACTTTATTAAATTACTAAAAAAATTGAATTTAACCATTTAACTTTTACCTGTTCACCTATTTAACATTGCCCGACCACCAGCCCGACGAGTATAAGCAAAGCTAATAGAAAAGCACCAAACCTATAAAAAATCCGTATCAAATCAGATGCAAAAAGTTGCTCAAAAATTTTCTGGTTACAAAAATTGTTTGTATATTAGCATAACGAAAATAACTAAGGTATAACCTCTTAAAACAATTAAGCTATGAAGACTAATAGAAATTTCCGCTACGTTTTGACAGTTGTCAACAACTCAATGATTGAGGCAGGTGAGATTGCTATCCAGGAGACAGGCCGCACAGGCGAGTTCATGTTCGAAAGTGAGTGCCATTATTACTGTGAGAAGGAGATATTGAGCTGCATCAAAGACGCGGCCAAGAGAAATGATTTGAGCACGTACTATGAGCACACTTACTGCATATACAAGGAGCGCAAAGTATGGCAGGAGAAGACTGAGGAAGAGCTCGACGGCAAGAAGGTCACTCAGACAGTTGAGCACCATTATGAGTGCGAGGCTCAGCTCATCGAGGTAATAACCGTGGATGAGAATGGCATCAATATCCGCTAAAGCGGATTGCCCGGCCGGGAGAACCATTAGGCGGAGCGACACCGCCGCCGGGCTCTACGCATATAACCTAAAACAATAACAGCCATGAAAATGACGTACTACAGGAGTGAGTACACCGATAAGCAGTGGAGAGCTCTAATTGACAAGGCAGCAGAGTTGCACCTCGAAGTAACCTACGGCAAGTATGGGGACAGAGCGGTAATTGACAGCACAAATCTGGAGAACGCGGTTATAAACGGCCAGGAGAATACTCGAGCTATGTGGGCGGAGCATATCCACCAAATGTTGCAGCAGGCGACAGACCTCAGAGTGTGGACAGTCGCACCCAAGAGATATCACCGTGGCTATTGCCCGACTATCTGCAAGAGTCAATGCTCAGCAGAACATGAGCAGGAGCGCCTCAAGAGAATGACAGGCTTTGAGTGGGTGATAACAGTAACAATGGAATAATCGGCAGGAAAATAGTTTGAAAAAAATTGGCAAAGCAGTACACAGATTGAAAAATTATGTGTATATTAGCATAACGGAAAACTAAAAAGCAATTAAATTATGGCAAGAGAACAGCTAGACCGCCAGATAGAACTGGCCGAGAGAATTAACCGGGAAAATTTCACCCGGGAGCTGTACTGTAATCTATTCAACGCAATAACAGACGTGCTGTTCGAAGCGCGCATCGCTCCGGAAGGTCGACACGCCACGCAGGAGGAAGTCCAAGCGGCGTTGGATTATTTTGTGCTGCGATACTATGAAGAAACAGGAGAATAATTACTTAAAAACAGTAATATCATGACAGAGTTAACAATTCGATTGATGGCCGCATTGGCCGACAAGAGAAAAATCCGTAATTTAGATGCCGCTCTTAAACGCCGCTGTGGCGAGAGAGAGTATACGCCGACATTGAGCCGGAGGATATGCGAGAGAATTACGCCTACAACGTAATCGCTACGGCGTTTGACTATGGCTTTGATGAATATGAAATTGCCGAAATGGCACAATAGATTACAGCTATGAGCAGTACCAAGAGAATTACTTGCGGTAAAATCCGCAAAGAGAGCAGAGAGCTATGGGCTGTCGATATCACAGAAGTATCGTGCGATGCCAAGAACAGAGACGGCTGTACAATCCTTTCTAAGGACACCGTTACTTCAACAGTGTACGCTCGCCGCAAACTAGACTTAATTAACTACTGTAAAAAACATAATTATGAGCCGCAAGAGAATTTATAACAGAGTGATGCAGGCCAATGATATGTGCCCGCTGGGAGAGCTCCTCACAGACAAAGAGCTTGAAAAACTAAAGTTGAACGCTGGCCGTTATCCAAAATGGCTGTTCACAATGAAAGTCAAAGTTGAAGTGGACAACATATATTTCAGCTTTGGTGTGCGACTTGCCTATGATTATGAGCTATTGGCAGAAGAATATTCTACCGAAGAGCTCGAGAGAATATTGGGCAGTATTTGGGGCAGGGCTCTGGACTCACGAGACTACGGCATATGCCTCGGAGTAATTGCCGCACGCAGAGAGCCGCTGAGAGAATTCCAGCTAGGAGACTATGTAGACTGGCACGGATATAGCGCCACAGTTATAGACGTGGACGGCGATTTTATTACCCTTGACGTCTGCGGCGAAGAGGTTTATACAGATACACAGGAACTAATACAGCAGCAGCTATGATACGAATATATGTGCGTAAGCCGGGAGAACAAACCGGGCGAATTTACAGAGCAAAAACTTCTGTAATGGACGCGAAAGTCGCGGTATTAGGCTTTCAGTTTGTACGCGCGGGCGTAATTACAGAAGAAGAATGGGGCACTTGCCAAGAGACCATTGTGGAGCACTTTGGGCTGACAGTAGTCGAGAGAATCTGCGATGGCCGAACCAAGAGAACGCGCGGCTATAAGCCATTTAGATGGAGTGAGATACTGCAGAAAAAATAATTTGAAAAAAGTTTATAAAGCAGTATATAGATTAAAAAGATATTTGTATATTTGCACTAACGAAATAAAACAACACTTTTTATAAACAATTAAAAAATTTACGGCTATGAAAAAAGTTTATTACGTGGCAATCCACCGTTCACCAGATTTTATGAACCCGACAATCTTGGAGAAGTTTGATAACAGCGATGATGCAGGCACCTATGCAGCACTCATGAGCAGAACAAGACAGACCCGATATGTTATATTGGAGCAAATAGAAGAGTGGGACGGCACGCCCGAAGAGAAATAAGCTTTAGCCGCTGCAAAGAAATGGCAAAGGGAGCGATACCCACAGCGGCACAACAGTATTAACCGATTAAAAAATTTGCAATTATGGTAACAATTAAACTTTACACCGAGAAATGTTTGGAAGCTGGCGCAATTATTTTGCCCACCGTGCTTGTAGAAATGTCCACAAAAAATAATTTCTGCCTTGCGATAGTATGGCTTAAATGGGGTGCAGCAATTGAGCTAAAGTGGACCAAAAAGGCTAAAATTGCCGCAAATGAGAATAAAAATAAATAATTTTGATATTTTTCATAAAAAAGTTCTCAAAACGGTTTTCTATATGAAATAATCATATTATATTTGCACTAACAAAATAAAACAACACTTTTTTATAAACAATTAAAACAATTAAAGCTATGGCAACAAAGAATTTTGCACAGATGACAACTAAGAAGTTGAATGCACTTTTGGCAACAGCCAATGATGAGGACAAGGCAGCTATCCAGGAGGTTCTCGATGCACGCGAGCAGGCAGCTGGTTCTGCAGAGAATGCAGTGTATGTAAATGAGGAGCCACTTACCGCTGAGGAAGAGGCAGCTCTTAAGGCAGCAGAGGAGAACGGTGGCGTTAACCCAGCGTACAATGGCAGCACTGGCGAGAAGAAGCAGAAGATGACCGATGAGGAGCGTCACGCTTTGGCCGAGGAGTTGAAGAAGAATATCAACCACCGCTGTCAGGCAGTTCCTTTCAACACTGCTGAGTGGGTCGACGGTTACATCGCTGGTGTAATCGAGGAGAAGCGCAGCAACAAGGTTCTCTACGCTATCAAGACCGATGACGGTCGCCGTATTGTTAAGGTACACGATAGCAATCTTGTTCGCGTACTGGATGAGGTTATCCAGCCTGAGCAGAAGGTGCGCGCAGCTCGTAAGACCCGTGAGGCAACTCCTAAGACCGAGTGGACTCCTGAGGCAATTGCAGAGGAGGTAAGTGAGGTTATCGGCAACGTCGGTAAGACTATCGAGATTGAGAAGTACCGCGCAACTGGTGAGAACGGCGAGGAGCACGTAGAGACAGTAACAGGCCGTATCGTGGCAATCGTGCCTGACAAGCGCACCCAGCGCCTCTTGTATCGCATTTCAGTTCCTGCTCCTGTTGAGGGCAATCCTCTCGCAACTAAGATTATGCACAAGGTTGTAAAGGCTGAGGGCATCGTAATTGCCGCGGAGTTCGATGCTGAGGGTGCAGAGCTCAACGCAAAGTACTGCGAGCGTCGTGAGGCCGCAGCAACTCGCACTCCCGCAACTCCTCAGGACCGCTATATCCGCTGTGAGGAAAATGTGAAGAAAGCAGAGGAGAAGTTGCAAAAGGCACAGCAGGAGCTGGAGGCCAAGAAGCAGCAACTCGAAGAGGCCAAAAAGGAGCTCGATGAGTATCTTGCTGCTCAGGCAGCTCCCGCAGAGGTAGAGGAGC
>JAZQHA010000161.1:0-2381 GCA_045540315.1 Acutalibacteraceae bacterium
CGCCAACGAGAAAAGGCCTCCGGACAAAAGTGCAGATTTCCAAGAAATACCACCACTTACATTGAGTAATTCTTCACTCGAAAGTTTTTGAACTGCGTTTTTTTCGTACGCGAGCAACTCTTCTTCAGAAAAATCGTAGCCTCTTTCCCTAGAAAGCGGAATGATTTCTTCTCGAAGAACTTTGCTCAAATTTTCCTCATTTGAAATATCACGAATTTTTTCTGCCAAATTTTCACCAATTACTTTTTCTTTCGCTAATTCACTATAAAAAGCCTTTATTTTTGTAAAATTCACAACAACACCTCGTTTCATTAATCATTATTATGCATTATAACGCATTGCAACAAAAAAGTCAACACGCTAATCCGAAATACGTCTTATTTGTGAAAAAGCGCTACTTAGTGGTGATATATTTTTTCAGAAGAGTTTTCTACTCAGCTAGTAATGCACCAACAATACAGTACTAAAAACAGCTGTAAATAATGATTATTACCTTCCAAAAGTTAAAACGTTATCAATCAGCGCGTTACCGTCAGTTACCCATTTTTTGCCATCATGATGACATCTTTTAAATTTCCAAACGTCGCCTTCGTCCACCAGCATAACATGCAAGTTGTTTTCTTGTGGAACAAACGCGCGTACCGACCCATTTTTAAGCCGTATAGCATACACTGTATTTATAGTCAATGAAAACACGTGATTCTCCAAATTAGTTGAAAAGCTCATGGCATAGACTTTTGCCTGTGTCGTAGCACCATCACCAGGCGTAGTATTACCCCAACATGAGGCGAGCGCGTGGTCTGTCCTGCTCCCATTCACAGCCACCAGCACGGTGTTATCACCCTTGCGCCTCCAATACCGCAAGCCACTCAGCGTCACGTAAGCAGACGCTCCAACAGGCACGTTATAACATTCCCTACCAACCACAAAACGCGCCTCTCCCTGTTCGCACTCATCTGAATTCAAATCTATAATCTTGAAGCCGTCCGTAGCACCAATACCATCCAAACATTGGCGAATGCCGTTTCCACCGGATACATCCGGCAGAGCAGCGTCCTGGCCGCGCGCTCCGTACGTCGTAACAGCCAAGTTATCGACAAGAACTTCATCTCCAGCTTTAAGCCTCAATTTTCCCCCTTCCCTGCTAAGTCTTAAGCGCTGGTTCGTCTTCGTCGTCCAAAAGCACTTGCAGGTCCTATTCTTACAGAGAACTATGTATAAGGTATTAGCATCAACAATCAAAGGGTGATCGAGCAGAGACTCGGCGAACCTAAGTGGGAACAGCTTACCATCGCCGTCAACAAACGCTATCAGATGCAGGCTACGATTAGCCTTGCAGTAGGGGGCAGCCTTAAGGGTTACAACTGGCCACCCCGTCCCCTGAACGCCTAAACAATAACCCAAACCATCGATATAACTAAACGTCGAGGACGTCATATCTTCCGTACGTCCATTGATGTACCTAAAAAGCCTACCCTTCGTTGTGGTCATCGCAATGTACTCGGGAGGAATAGTTACAACTTTAAAAGAACCAACCCCCTTCTCAATCACGACCCCGTCTCTGCCAGCAAAGTACGCTGGAGAAAGAGACGGCACCACCCCCGCACCTCCTACGGCAGCGGCGAAACCCACAGCAGTTTGAGCTGGTGGCACCGCCCTTTCAAAGGTCTGGCCTCCCCCAAAATCAGTAACCACGGAATTGTCGACTGGTTCAATGGATAGTTCCCCACTCGCATCAAACATTGTATCTTGGGCATTAACGCCGCCAACAGTCAGCGGGGCCTCAGAGTCAACACGTCGAACTTTTTTAGGAGGTGGTTGGAGTACATCATCGAGCCAGTTACCATCAACCTGTTGTTCTGGGGCCGCTCCTTCAGCCGCAGCATCATCCCGATTAAGTACATCATCGAGCCAGTTACCATCAACCTGTTGTTCTGGGGCCACTCCTTCATCCCGCACTTCAACCTCTTCCGCCTCAGCATCATCCTGTTGTTCTGGAGCCGCTCCTTCCTCCAGCACTTCAACCTTGTCCGCGGATAGTTCCGCGCTCGCATCAAACATTGTATCTTGGGCATTAACGCCGCCAACAGTCAGCGGGGCCTCAGAGTCAACATGTCGAACTTCTTCAGGAGGTGGTTGGAGTACATCATCGAGCCCGTTACCATCAACCCGTTGTTCTGGGGCCGCTCCTTCATCCAGCACTTCAATCTCTTCCACCTCAGTAGGTGCAGTGTTAGAGAGCGCTGCGTGTGCCACCATGCCGACAGAAATATCACCCGCGCCAACAAAATGTGCCAAAGCTGGTACCGCTGTAAACATAGCCAACAACGCCGTAGGCGCGAGCAAAGTCTTCAGTGAAATTCCGCCAGACACATTTTTTA
>JAZQHA010000162.1:0-2368 GCA_045540315.1 Acutalibacteraceae bacterium
CTGAAAAAGAGTACCTTTGTTTTGCTTATCCAGTATACCTCATGTTTCGCTCAGTTGGTCTGTTTTCGATGGGGTCAGCAGGCGTTATTCCACCAAAAATGCGATACAAGTCATTGTCATTAAGTATTCGGTATAATTCAAAAGAAGCCATTTGCTTGCTGACTTGATAGCACTCTGATACTTGGGTGACAGCATAGTTAAAAATCTCAGGTAATCTGGCGCGTAATGAAAAACCTCGATTCCACCCGTTCTCATGGTGTAAGCTATCCAATTTGAACTTGATTATCTGGGCAGCCTGATTGTATAAGGTACTAAAAGGCATTAGTAATCCTACCATAATTTGGTTGGCTTGGTATTCGATGAACTCGGATTTGGTAAGATACCTTTTTTTCCATCCCTCTTTTGCATGCTTTTAAGCCAGCATTCATTTAAGCAGGCATCTTTAATCATGAGAGATGATGCAAGGTCAGTCAATGCAGCTGAACGCATATGAATTTCTTCGTAGTGCAAAAATGCATGCCCCAACTCATGAGCTAGAGTAGTCAAATGGAGCTTTCGTGATGTAGCGTTATTTTCATTTTTCAAAGTCTCGTCAAGGTAGATTTGAGGCCCACTTCCGACAATGCTCGCAGTTGCACCTAAAGCATTTCTCCTTTCTTTAAGTCTTGGTATATATATAACCTCTAATCCAAATTCTTCTCGGTATAGAGTCAACAATGTTTCAAGTGTTGTTGGAGTTGCTTTTTCAGGCAACAAATCATTATTTTCCAGCATGAATGCAGCACGTAATCGGTAGTGTTCCCGATTGTATCCTAGAACATTGGGATATTTATAGCCTCTCTCTTTAAGTGTTTTCATCTTTATTTGTCAAAATTGTTAATCATGGCTTGCAAAATTTCTTCTGGAGAAACCTCATTTTTTTGTATGTGTTTAACCATTCTCCTAAATGCAACTCCGTATAAAGCGTTCATCTGTGTTAATTCTTGAATTTCCAGATTTGGAACTCTAGTATCATATAAATCTAACTCTTCTTCAGTAATTTTTAATACTTTAACCAACAATGCCAAAACTCCGTCCGAGGGAATTCTTCGTCCATTTTCAATATCGCATATGTGAGCAGGCGAAACACCTGTTTCACCAGAAGGTGAGATTTCCTTCGTTGCCTCCACAAGTTTACGAATAGAAAACCCCTCTAACCTTCTCTTTTCTCTGAGAAATGCACCTAAAGTCTTTGTTGGCATTCTGTGTCCTAGATTTCCGCTCATGAGAAGCATGATATTACTCTTTTCGCTCTGCGTCAAGTATAATTGTTCGCATTGTACGCATTCCTGCGAACAATTAAATAATCTTTCCTTCTAAGCATGTTAAAAGGAAGATAAGAAACGCCCCGGGGAACCTAATGTTTCAAAGGAGTCAATCGGAGGTTCAGAATCACTCTACTCTGCCGTTTCTACAGCGGAGCAGCTAATTTCAGACCTCCGCAAGAATCCAATGTTGAGAAGCCGTATTTCTTGTAGAACTGCTTAATCCGCCTGTTTTTCGCATTCACAATAATAAGAGCACCTGCGCCATTTTCTGCACGTTTTCGGATGTTTTTCATAGCATCCAGCAAAAGAGCTCCTCCAAGATGCTGCTTCTGATATTGCTTATCAACGGCAAGCCTCCCTATCAACCAAGAAGGGATAGGGAAAGGGACATTATATTGTTCTCGCTGCTTAGCAGAAAGGCGGCTTAGCTCGACACACAGAGGAGAAATGGCATAGAAACCTACCAATTTATCATTATCCAAATCGATGAGCAGTCGAATGGCACTAAGTCCCTGGGCTACAAAATGAGCAGCTGATTCGCTAATAAAACTGTTAAGTTCCGGCTCGCCACAATCAAAGAGCTCCGGAGCAGTAAAGCTTGCATCCAGATACTTGAAACCCAGATTCATAGCTTAATCCAGTTGCTGAATGGTTTGATAAAGGAGCTCTGCATCCCTTAACGCATTCTTAACTTCTTCATTCTGGCGAGGCGGGTTATTAATGAGGCTTACAATAATATCCGCATCTTTTTTCGTCAGATGCTGCCAATCACTCATTATCACCTTCTTTTGGCCTGTTCTGGTATTCCTGATAGCTTTAACGACAATAGACCGCCTCCCACGTCGGGAATCCTTCGCGGTTGAGTTCCGTTGCTTTTTCACTGTCGCCTTCATATCTGCACCTATGATACCATTTTCGTGAGGATGGTTCAAGTCCAATAGTAAAAAACTGAGAACAGCTTAAAAAAAGGATAGCTAGGATTTACCCTCAAAACACATTGATAACCTCAATCCCGTTTTCCCGGAGGAGCTTTCCGGTAATGCCGCTCGCATCGCAGGAGG
>JAZQHA010000163.1:0-18815 GCA_045540315.1 Acutalibacteraceae bacterium
CCCATCTTTGGTGCGCTTGGGAGCGGCCAAAGGCCTTCGAGGGCATTCGTCCGCCTCGCGGCGCCGCGGCGTTTGACCAGGGCACTCCCGAGACAATTGTGCGTTGATTTACACACAAAAAAATACTATAATAAAAGAGATTAATTTTTTATGCTTTTAGGGAGGACAAAAATGGCATTAGATAAGAAAAAAGCCTTGGAAAACGCTTTAGGACAAATAGAAAAGCAGTTTGGTAAAGGTGCTGTTATGCGTATGGGACAAAGCCAAACGCTACACGTAGACGCAATTCCGACGGGTTCGTTATCGTTAGACTTGGCACTGGGAATAGGCGGCTTACCAAGAGGACGTATTATAGAGATATATGGTCCGGAATCCTCAGGTAAAACGACGCTGTCACTTCATTGCATTGCTCAAGGGCAAAAAAATGGCGGTAACGTTGCATTTATCGACGTTGAACACGCACTGGACCCGGTATACGCTGCGGCTTTGGGTGTGGATGTAGACTCTTTGTTGGTAGCACAACCAGATACCGGTGAGCAAGCTTTGGAGATTACTGAATCGTTGGTGCGCTCCGGGGCGATTGATGTTATAGTTGTCGACTCGGTTGCTGCGCTTGTGCCAAAAGCTGAAATCGAAGGCGAAATGGGTGATGCGCACGTTGGTTTGCAGGCTCGTTTAATGTCTCAAGCATTGAGGAAGTTGGCTGGTGCTATCTCTAAGTCTAACTGTATTGCAATTTTCATTAATCAGCTGCGCGAAAAGGTTGGCGTTGTCTACGGTAACCCAGAGGTAACGCCTGGTGGCCGTGCATTAAAATTCTACTCGTCAGTTCGCATTGAAGTTCGAAAAATTGAAACTCTCAAAAGTGGTACAGAGGTTATTGGTGCCAGAACTCGTGCAAAAGTTGTAAAGAATAAAATTGCACCGCCCTTCCGTGAGGCAGAGTTTGACATTATGTATGGTACCGGAATATCTCGTGAGGGCGAGCTTTTAGATGCTGCCGTTAAACTTGACATTGTGAACAAAAGCGGAGCATGGTTCTCATACAATGGCGAGAAACTTGGTCAAGGCCGAGATAAGGTTAAGGAGCTTTTCCGCGAAAATAAGGAAATTGCTGCTGAAATTGAAGAAAAAGTTAATGCAAATGTCGATAAATTGTACGGTAAGGCAACTCTACGTGCTGCTGCAAGAAGTGTTGCTACGCCTGTGGAAGTTCAAGTCGCTCAAGACGATGAAAAAGAGATAAAAGCTAACATCGACATTGCGGTAGACGATTAATGTACATAACTGACATCAAAAAAGAGCGTAAAATGTTGAGTGCTGTTTATGTTGATGGAGAATTTTGGGCTAAGATTGATAACGAGATTTTAGCCCAGAATAAGATTAAAGTTGGAGCCTCATTAGATGAAACTCAACTAGAACAACTTAAGTATGACTCTGAATATAAACGTGCCAAGGAAAAATCGCTCTATGTCTTGTCTTTTCGAGACCACTCTAAAAAAGATTTATTCAATAAGCTAAAAAAAGACTATTCCACAACGGTAGCTCAAGATGCAGCTGCTCGAATGGAAGAACTTGGTCTTATTAACGATGAAAACTTTGCCAGAAAATTTGCACGAGAATTACTCCTAACTAAGCGTTTCTCAAAGCGTAGAGCCGAAATTGAATTAGCTCAAAAGGGAATATCTAGAGAAGTCATTTGCGAAGCGCTTGATTCCGTAGACTACGACCCAGTTGAGCAAATTAAGATTTTACTTAAAAAAAAATATAAAACTGCATCGACTGACGAAAAAGTAAAAAAACGTGCGGTTGCTTTTTTGCAACGGTATGGCTACTCGTGGGATGAAATAAGGCGAGCCATTGATTTATGAATCAAATTTTATTTCGAGTATGTTAACATAAAAATAACGATTTAATGAAAGGTATAAGTCAAATGTATAACCACAATATTTTTCATTTAAAAAGACACATGATGATTGTATTAAAAAAGCTTTTTTGTATTTTGACATTTGTACCACTTACATTGTGTACAAACTTAGCTTCGGCAATAGAACCTTCTCATGTGATAAATTTACCTTCTGATACAAAATTTTATATAAATAAAGAAGGCGGTATATCACACAATACATATATCATTGAAATAGAAGATAAAAAGTTGTTTTTTAAAGCAACCAAAGAGAAATTAGCATTGTTTGAAACAGCCAAAAGAGCAATAACTGAATATTTTAAAAACGATTACCCAAAGGAACAACAATCTATGTTGTTAAGCCTACAAAATGAAGAAAATCTGAATAAATTTATTTATATGAAAACTTATGGCGATGGTCAAGCCGCCAAATGGCTGAAAGATGAAGATAAATCAGATACGTCTGTTTTAGGTTTTACAGAGCCATTATCAGAAACTTTTAAAACCGAAGTATTACCACAATTTTTACATTACGCTTTTTCCGAGTTTGTGCAGTATAGAGCTAATAGACGGCGAGAAATTGGTGAATTGCAAATTAATCAACTTTTAGGCTCTTTAGCAACTATTCGTATCGCCAATTTACTAAACATTCCATATTTAGTCGTAAAAACAGAGTATGTTCAAATAAAAACATCAGCTGGTGAGCATATGCTTGGTATCGTGATGGAGTCTGCAAAAGGTATTTCTTTTAAAGAAGTAAAACAATTGGAAAACCATGTTATTCAACCATCTCTTCAATTGGATTTTTCTACTTTATGGGTTTTAGATGCCCTTTGCGCACAAAGAGATAGAAGTCCTGGTAACTATTTTATTGTAATTAATAATGGTAATCACTTGATTGGTGTAAGTGCTTATGATAACGATTTAGCCTTTGATACCTATAATAATTTACAGCTTAAAAATTATGTTTTACCTCCTATTTTGCGTGAGGATAATACATTCGTTTTGCCTCATATGGATAAAACTCTTGCACATAAAATATTAGCATTAGAACCTGATGATGTGCAGATATGTTTACAGGATTTATTAAATGAAGTGCAAATAGAAGCTACAATAAATAGATTACGTCAACTGCAAAATGCAATTAAGAATTCTATGAAAGCAAATCCAGATTTTTTATTAGAACCATCAGAATGGAATAATCAAACAATTGAGGACGAACTTTCAATAAATGGTGATACATATTTTAAGCATTTTGTAGATAAGCTGAATTCAGACTCCAAAAAATAAGTTAGCAAAAGTGCAGGGGGACCGTGCATTCGTCGGTGGAACGTCGACGAATACACGGTGGCGATTTTATCGCCACCGTGCCGGACACACAACGCGTGTCCGGGCACGGTCCCCCTCCCAGTTTTGCGGTAACACATAAAAAAGGCGGAAATTTTTTTGAACACACCAAACAAACTTACGGTATTGAGAGCACTTTTGATTCCGGTACTTATATTTTTTTTACTTGTAGATGTGATTCCAAGCAGGTTTTTATGGGCGCTGTGTATTTTTGTTATTGCGTCGATAACTGACCATTTAGATGGCCAGCTTGCGCGGAAAACGAATCAAATAACGGATTTTGGGAAGTTTTTGGACCCACTTGCGGACAAAATGCTTGTTATGTCGACATTTATTTGCTTTGTGGAGTTAGGTTTAGTCAATGCTGTACCAGTAATTATCATATTGATGCGAGAGTTTATTGTAACTTCGATTCGGCTTGTGGCGATGACTTCTGGGAAAGTAATCGCGGCGAATATTTGGGGAAAGGTTAAGACAGTCACGCAGATAACGTGCATAATTACGATATTGCTGTCGCAGTGTATGTTAGAGTCGAAAAGATTTAATTTTAACTTTATTTATAGACTTAACGACGTTTTGGTTTGGGCTACGGTGGCTGTTACACTGTACTCGGGATATCTTTACGTTAAGGATAATTTTAATTTTATAAAAAAGACAAAATGAAGTTGCAATTAAAATTTTTTGTTATATAATAATTGTATATTGTAAATGCGTTGAGAAAGAGAAGTACTCAAAGTTGGTTGATACCAGAGAGAAAGTATAATAGCTGCAAATACTTTTTATCAAACACCTGAGGAAATGCACTTTTTAGCACGTAAAAGGAAACTCAATATATAAATTTTTGAGGATTATTTTTATGCGGGTTTGTCGCCGTTACACGACTTTTTTGAGTAATAAATCGGAGTGGAACCGTGGCATTACACCTTGCCGCCTCTGTTTTCCTTATTTTTTTAGGAAAGCAAAGGTGGCTTTATTTTTATAAAATTTTATTACAGAAGGAGTTTGGCATATGAAAATATATAACACACTTACCAGAACGAAAGAAGAATTCTCACCGATAAAGGAGAGCGAAGCAAAAATATATGCTTGCGGGCCGACTGTATATAATTACATTCACCTTGGCAATGCAAGGCCATTGTGCGTGTTTGATGTATTGCGCCGATATTTAGAATATAAAGGATTGCGAGTGACTTACGTTCAAAATTTCACGGATATTGATGATAAGATTATAAAAAAAGCTAGCGAGGAAGGTACCGACTATAAGACTGTGGCTGCGAAATACATTTCGGAGTACAAAATTGATGCAAGGGGTCTCAACATTAAGGAGGCTACCATGCAGCCAAGAGCCACCGATAATATCGACGAAATTATAAATGTAATAAAGCAGCTATTAGATAAAAAATTTGCGTATAGAACTCGTGAGGGCGATGTATACTTTAGGACCAAGTACTTTAAGAAATACGGCAAGTTATCGCAGCAACCGCTGGAAGCCTTAGAGGCTGGCGCGAGAATTAGCATTGACGAAAAAAAAGAAGAGCCGGTAGACTTTTCCTTATGGAAAGCTGCAAAGCCCGGCGAACCTTATTGGGAGTCTCCGTGGGGAAAAGGTCGTCCGGGGTGGCATATAGAGTGTTCGGCTATGGCTAACAGATTTCTTGGAAAAACTATTGATATTCATTGCGGTGGTCAAGACTTGATATTCCCTCACCACGAGAATGAAATCGCCCAAAGTGAATGCTGCAATGGAGTTCCTTTAGCTAATTATTGGATGCATAACGGTTATATAAATATTGATAATCGAAAAATGTCGAAGTCTCTTAACAACTTTTTTACGGTGCGAGAGATAGCCAAGCAATATGGTTACGAGCCCATCCGTTATTTGATGTTATCGTCGCACTATCGTAGTCCAATAAATTACAGCCAAGAAATTATTGAGCAATGCATTGCCTCTTTAGAGCGCTTATACACATGTCGCGATAATTTACAGTTCTTGCTGGATAGGACCCTCAAGGAAGAAGACTCCACCGAAATGAAGCTCCGTGGAAAGTTATTGCCATATAAATATAAGTTTACGCAGGCCTTGGAAGATGACCTCAATACCGCCGATGCTTTGGCCGTTTTGTTCGATTTTGTTCGAGATGTCAATGCGCACATTAACTCCAAAACAAATACATCGAGGTCAACAATACAATTTGCACTTGACTTATTTAATGAGTTGTCTGGGATTCTCGGGTTGGTCTATAACAAGAAGAAAAAAATCATAAATGCAGAAGTCGAAGAGCTAATTTTACATCGTGAGAATGCTCGAAAAAATAAAGACTGGGCTACAGCAGATAGAATTCGCGACGAGCTAAAAAATAGAAATATCGTGCTCGAAGATACACCTCAAGGTGTTAAGTGGAGCTTTATTAAAGGTAACTCAAAGGTGTGAAAAATGTGTCGAGAAGAGTTTTAGTAGGAATGAGTGGCGGCGTTGATTCATCAGTTGCCGCGCTGCTCCTTAAACAGAGCGGATATGATGTAACCGGCATAACGTTAAAGTTACAACCTGAAAAGTATGGAGCAACTCATGCGCAGGATATCATTGATGCTCAGCGTGTGGCTGAAAAACTTGAAATAAATCATGTTGTTGTAGACTTTACCAACTTATTTGAAAAAAAAGTTATCGAAAATTTTGTCGAAGAGTATAGTAATGGCCGGACGCCAAATCCTTGTATAGTATGCAATAAGTTTTTAAAGTTTGGCGCTATGTTTGACTATGCTATGGAAAATGATTTTGACTACATCGCTACGGGCCACTATGCTAGAGTTGAGTACGATGGAAGTTTAAATCGTTGGCTTTTAAAACGAGCAAACAGTAGCAAGGACCAAAGTTATGTGCTCTATAATTTAACTCAACAGCAATTGTCACATGTTTTATTTCCGCTGGCTGAGTTTGAGAAAACAGAAATTCGCAGCTTAGCGGAGAAATTCGACCTACCCATAGCGAATAAGCCCGATAGTCAAGAGATTTGCTTTATAAAGGATAAAAACTATGTGAATTTTATTAAAGAAAATTTTAACGTGGCTAACTCTAGCGGGGACTTTGTTGACGCGATAGGAAAAACTTTAGGCAAACACAGTGGTATTTTAAATTACACTATTGGTCAACGTAAGGGACTGGGAGTAACATTTGGAAAGCCGATGTATGTTGTTGGTCTCGATGCTTCTCAAAATACGGTTATTTTAGGTGAGGAAGGTGAGCAGTACTCAAATGAGCTTACTGCAGAGAATGTCAACTTTATCCCGTTTGAGTTTCCTTCTCACGAAATGGATGTTATGGCGAAAATTCGTTACCAGGCACAACCAGAAAAAGCTAAAATAATTCCGGTCTCATCCACGCAAGTTAAAGTAGTCTTTGAGAAAAAGCAACGGTCAATTACACCCGGACAATCTGTTGTTTTCTATGATGGCGATATAGTACTTGGCGGCGGAGTTATAACTTAATGAAAAAACTTATTTGTAGCAGGAAAAGAGGCGCGCGGTATAGTGCGCCTCTTTTATATATTTATTTAGCAGGTGTTTTTGTAATATTTTTAATTTTTTTGTTAAAAATAATTCTAGCTTAAAAAATGAGCTAAACAATTAATATTATTGAAATGGAGCTAGAAACATGAAAAAATGGTTTACAAAATTGATAGCAATAAGCATATTTATGCCTACACTACTTTCTACAACGATACTACACGGTAAAAGAAATACCGTATATGCCGAGGTAACTTTTACGCCAACATCGTCTGTGTTTAACCGAGATCTTTTAACTAGTGCCAACGAGCCTATTGTCTGGAAGCATCTTCTTGTTGCGTCTGTTTCAGGCCTCGGAACAGCTACTTGGAATCAAGGACTTGGAACTACAGACAGTTCCGGTACCGCAGTACCTGCGAAAGTTGAGGTTACAAGTGAATATGGAGATACATTGGTTAGCGGAGGCGGTATAGGCACAATAGTAAAAAGTGCGGACTGGTCGAGAACTAATGCTGCCGACATACTTGGACAAAGCGCTGCAGATGCTGGTGCCGTTCCTTTGGTGGTTGAGTGGCAAGATGCAGTTGACCCAGACCAGTTTCGTCTTGGTGTTAATACTATAAAAATTTCCTCAGAAGGTGGACCCACGTACACCACGACTTTAACAGTTGTACAAAATGAATGGCACTCTCGTCAAACGTGGACACAGGATTCTGAAGGTGGCCTTGTTATTGCGCATATGCCGAATCTTACTCAAGCCTTATTAGAAGACATTATTACAGATGTAGTGGTTTCTAAAGATGGAGTAAAATATCTTACTGACTTCAATGCTACCGGTATCCTTGAAGTAGATGAAGCTACGGGTGCAGTATCTATTCGTAAAGAGCGATTGTCTAGTTTAGAGTTAGGTGAGTATATGATTCGTTTTAATCTTCCGCATAATGGAGAATCAACCATCGATCATAGGTTAAGTTTCACCGTGGCAGCTGCCCCCTCCCCTACCGTGCATAGTATTAAAACTGGAGACCATATTACTGAGATGACCATTGCAAGTTTAGGTGCTATTTCACTCCTAACTCTGGGTGTTATGTTAACGTTTATTAAAAAGAAAAAACACGAAGTATAAATGAAAGCCCCCGCGCGGTATAGTGCGGGGGTATTGAAAATCTATTTTTTTATTTTTGTCTTTATGTCACTTTTTTGTAACGAAAAAAGTAACATGAAAAAAACAATTAAAAATACCCCCGCACTATACCGCGCGGGGGCTTTTATTTTTCTGCGTGTTTCCCTCAAAAGGCCCAAAAGAACTCCTTTTTCGCTGTATTTTGAAAACATAAAAAGGAGGGTTACGATGAAACAATCGCCTAACGAGAGCTTAACTCAGCGTGAATATAAGTTTTGTAACTATTATGTCAATTCTGGAGATATCAGAAAATCTGCAGCTTTCGCTGGTTATAAGGTTGAACCGGAAATCGCTGGGTATAAACTTTTGCAGCGTGCAGATATAAATTCTAAAATTGATGAGTTGTATGCCCAAAAAAAGAAAAATCTCTTATATAAAGCGTGTCGTGGCTACGAAAAATTAGCTTTCGGAAGCGTTTCGGATGCAATTAAACTGATTTACTCCGAAAATATCAGCATGGATACTATTAACCACATGGACCTCTTTAATGTCGCGGAAATTAAAAAACCTCGTGAAGGAACCTTGGAAATAAAATTCTTCGACCGCTTTAAGGCCCTCGAGAAACTTCAACAGCTGGATTTCTTGAACGTTAACCAGAACAATTCCTTCTACGATGCCATCGAAAATAGCATTAAAGCCTTGAACCTCACCGAACCATCTACGCAAAGGTAGAAGTAGGTGAGCCTTTTTGAAATTTAAAACTTTTTCTAAAAAACAAATTTTAGCGTTGTCTTGGTGGGCAAATAAAAATTCTCTTTGTCAATATGATGCGTTGATTTGTGACGGCGCCATCCGTAGCGGAAAAACCCTCTGCATGGGCATCTCTTTTGTCGCTTGGGCTATGAAATCTTTTAATGCCGCTACTTTTGCTATTTGCGGAAAAACTCTCGGCTCGGTTAAACGAAATTTTATCGACCCTATCTTGCCTGCTTTGATCGAACTCGGCTTTAATTGTCACTTTAAAGTCTCCGAAAATCTACTAAACGTCAGCTTCGGTCGAGTGGAAAATAAGTTTTATCTGTTCTCCGGCAAGGATGAAGCCAGTGCATCGTTTATTCAGGGCATTACTTTATCAGGTATCCTCTTCGATGAGGTAGCTTTGATGCCTCAGTCATTCGTTGAGCAGGCCTTGGCTAGGTGCTCTGTTAGTGGTTCTAAGTTTTGGTTTAACTGTAACCCAGAATATCCTCAACACTGGTTTTATCAAGAGTGGATTCAAAAAGCAGAGAAGAAAAAAGCCCTATATCTTCACTTTACCCTCAACGATAACCCTTCTTTATCTGATGAGATAAAACAACGCTATATGGATTTGTATAGCGGCACTTTTTATGAGCGTTTTATCGAAGGTAAGTGGGTTGCAGCTCAAGGTGTAATTTATCCGGAAATGACTAAAATGGAATCCTTTGTGGATATTCCCAACACTAAGTTTGAAAAGTATTTCGTCTCCTGCGACTACGGTACAGTAAATGCGACCTCTATGGGCTTGTGGGCTAAAAGTAATAGCATTTGGTACCGAATTCGCGAGTACTATTTCGACTCGCGTAAAGAGGGATATTCTCGAACCGACGAAGAACATTACGCCGCCCTTTGTGACTTGACCGGAGAACTCAACATTGCCGCCATTACCGTTGACCCATCCGCTGCGAGCTTTATTACTTTGATTCGGCGTCGTGGAAAATACAAAGTCATCCCGGCAAAAAATAATGTGCTCGATGGTATTCGCAAGGTCTCTACTGCCTTGAAAAATAATACCCTGAAGATTTGCAATACTTGTTCAGCCGCTATGCGTGAATTTTCTCTTTATCGTTGGGAGGATTCTCAAAGCAAAGACGTTCCCATAAAAGAAAATGACCACGCCATGGATGATATTCGTTACTTTGTGACCACCTTGATGGATGATGCCGACGACGAAGATGGGTTCTTTGCGCTAGCCTGCAACAGAGCTTAGTTCCCTAGGAGTGCCCGCATCAAACACCGGGGCGCCGCGAGGCGCCGAAGGCCCCAAAGGGGCCTTCGGCCAGCCCAGCGCTCAACAAGTTGAGCGCTGGGCCACAACGAAAATAAAAATATTTATTTTCGTTGGCCTCGCGGCCGCGACTGAAGCAGATCAAGTGAAAGCAGCTCAACAAAAAGAAATATCTAAACTAAAAAATCGGGCACTCCATAAATTTAAAGGAGAGTGAAATAGTGAAAATCTTTAAAAGCAAGAAAAAAGACGATTATTCTGCAGTTCAAACGGTTAATGCACCATCTAAGCCCCACCCATTCTATGAGCTAAACAATTATAGTCCAAGGGCAGACTTCGAAAATGACCTTTACACTCTGTTGCGCGAGGCCGTCCCTATTATCGATGCGGCTATTTGTAAGACCGTTAGGCTCGTTGGTAGTTTTAAAATCGAGTGCGAAGATAAGGAACTTGAGTTTGACTTAAATCATTTCGTTTCTCACGTTAAAGTTAACTCTTGCGAGTGCGGACTAAATGCATTTATCTCGACTTACCTGGACCAAATGCTTACCTACGGTACTGCTGTTGGGGAGATTGTTCCGAACACTCTAAATAACGACATTGCGGCTCTTTATAATGCCTCTCTCTCTGATATTAAATTGCAAACTAGCACAAATCCACTCAACTTGGAGGTATGTAGGGCTAACGAGAATGGCAAAGTCGTACCTCTCAAGTATCAAAATTTACTTTTGGTTACCCCTCTTAAGCCAGAACCAGGGAAAATTTATGGTACGTCTATCCTGAAAGGTTTACCTTTTGTTAGCGGCATTTTACTCAATATTTATCACAGCATCAACGCTAACTGGGAGCGCGTCGGAAATGTCCGGTTTGCGGTTACATATAAGCCAGGCCCGGATGCAAGTGAGAAGGCCTATGCCAAGGAGCGTGCTCAACACGTTGCCGATGAGTGGCGACGTGCAATGAGTTCGACAAGCGGTGTAAGTGATTTTGTATCTGTTGGCGATGTTAGCATTAAGGTCATTGGCGCCGACAACCAAGTCCTCGACAGTCAGGTGCCCGTACGCCAAATGATGGAGCAAATCGTTGCTAAATTAGCTATACCGCCGTTTATTTTGGGACTTTCTTGGTCTACTACAGAAAAAATGTCCGCGCAACAAGCTGATATTTTAACAAGTGAATTGGAATTTTATAGACGCTGTCTAGATTCGGTTATCGAGAAGATTTGTAATAAATGGCTTGCATTTAATGGTCGTTCTGGTCGCTTTAGCATCATCTGGGATAACATCAACTTGCAAGATGAAGTCGAAACCGCAAATGCTCGCCTAATGGCCGCGAGAGCTGCTGAAATTGAAAAAAGATTGGAGAATGCTTAATGAAAGATGGCTACGTTTTAAAAAGTAACAATGAGTACATATTGGAGCAAAACGAATTAGATTTGATTAACCAGTATACTCGACGCAAGTTAACTCGCGAGGAAGTCTACATATTTTCGGTGGTCCTCTGCGATAACGAAATTGACCGTGAGTTTGAGAAATTCACAAAAGAAGCTCTTGAGAAGTTAGCTGAGTTGTTTGTCGGTAAAACCGGTATTATGAATCACGATGCAAAAAGTGAAAATCAGTTAGCTAGAATTTTTTCTTGCGAGGTCGAAAACGTACCCGGTAAGGTTAACTCCGTAGGTGAGCCGTATTTTAGGCTTGTTGCGAAGGCTTATATGCCGCGGTGTGAGAAAAATAATGACTTTATCTTGGAGCTCGATTCTGGAATTAAAAAGGAAGTTAGCGTGGGGTGCTCTGTTAAAAATATGACTTGTTCGATTTGTGGTTGCGACGTAAAATCTGACCCTTGCGACCACAAAAAAGGTCAAATGTATGGCGAGATCCTTTGTTATGTTACTCTAAGTGAGCCTTTGGATGCTTACGAATGGTCTTTTGTTGCGGTTCCAGCACAAAAAAATGCGGGTGTTATAAAAATGTTCCATTCTACTTCGAAAGGAGGTGCAAAATCGATGAACGATATCATTAAATCTCTCAAAAACGGTGAGGCTGTTAGCATTTCTGCACAACAGGCTCAGGAATTGTCTAGGTTAATCAATGAGTTGGAACGTCTTGCAAGCGAGGGAAAAGAATACTACAACGACCTCAAACGCGAAGTAATGCGGCTTTGTGCTTTGACTCAGCCAGAAATCAACAGCGAGGTTATGGATAGTGTGACTTCTAAGATGGATATCTCGGAACTAAAGGCCTTTAAAAAAGCCTTCGAGATGAAATCTGAAGAGCTCTTACCAGCCAAACCTCAACTGGCTTCCCTCAAAAAAGAAAAACTAAACCACAAAAATAAGGACTTTAAAATGTAGCTAAGTTCAAAATTAATTTAAAAAATTGGAGGAATATCAATGGCTTTTTATGATTCACTAAAACTTGAAAAAGGTATGTACAACCTCGGCTTTACTAAAACTTTGGAGGCAATCGACCCCTCGGAGGCTTATGAGGGCACTGAACTTGCTGGCCTTGATGCTTATGAACGTCAATTAAAACGCTTTAACATTAAAGTTAAAGGCCAAAATTCAGACCTCGTTGAGACCTTCTTTAAATCTACAGACTCTGCTGTGCTGTTCCCGGAGTTCGTCAGAAGAAGTATTTTGCAAGGTATGGAAAGCTCTAGCATTTTGCCGTCCATCGTTGCAACGGTAACCACTGTTGAGAATGATGACTATAGAACAATTAAGTCTACAACAGATAGCTCAGCTGCTGCGGCTACCAACGAAACAAATGCATTGCCAACTACGACAATTCAAACAAAAACAAATTTAGTCTCAATGAAAAAACGCGGCAGAGTTATCGCCACTTCTTACGAGTCACTACGTCATAAGCGTTTGGACCTTTTCGCTGTTACGCTTAGAAAAATCGGTGCAGACATCGCTAGAGCCCAACTCGGTGACGCTGTTGATGTGCTCGTAAATGGCGATGAGTCCGCTAACGCAGCTGCTGCCGTAGCTCCTATTAGTGAGAACGGTGTTTCTTACGCCGATTTAGTCGAGTTATGGGCAAACCTCTCTGGCTATGAGTTGAATACTATCTTAGCTAACACCGAAACTATGCAAAATCTACTTGCTTTAATCGAACTGCAAGACGCTCAAACTATACTCAACTTTAGAGGCGCTGGCCAAGTTATAACTCCTTTGGGTGCTACTTTGCATCGCGTTGATGCTGTCGCTGATAACACAATCGTTGGTTTCGACAAAAACTGCGCTCTTGAGATGGTTCGTGTAGGTGACTTGGTTGTTGACTGCGATAAGCTCATTGATAAGCAACTGGAAAGAGCTGCTGTGAGCGCTACGGCCGGATTTGCAAAAATCTTTGCAGACTCGGCTAAGAAAATGACCTTTACGATTGCTTAACTTGAAGGGATGATGAGTTTTGGAGTTGCAACAAATTGTTGAACGATTTGCTTTAATTTCAAGTCTTGGCCTAGAAACTGCAACTAAGTTTACATACATTTGTAACGACGCTAAAAATGAAATTACTTCCAAACTTTTGCCCGATGTCGATATTTCCTTGCACAGCGAGCGGCTTGTTGCCGCCGCTGCTGCTTTGAGTTTGTATAAGTATGTTCTATATAAGTCTGTAAATCACACAGCAGAGTCTTTCTCTGCCGGAGATATTACCGTTAAAGAAAATGCATCTCAAGCGGTAAAAGTTTCGTATGAGATTTGGCTCGAGGAAAAAGCTAAAATTGCAGACTTATTACAGGACAATGACTTTTTGTTTTGGCGGGTGAAGTAATTATGTTTAGTAATTGCGCAAGTAACTTTATTGAAAAGTTTGGTCGCTCCGTGAGGGTCCTTTCCGGAAATGGTACGCCCGTTACCACTAAGGCTTTTATTCAGCCGCTTCGTTACAAAGATAAATCTTACTTGGGTGGCAAGTGTATGGATATGGGCTATCTTAATGAGAAAAATTATCTGTACATCGGCCATAGTAACGTGCGCCTGGATTTGTATCCGTTTAATACTAAACTCGAAACCGATGAGGAAAGTTATGTCGTTAAGCGCGCTCAGGCCGTTTATCTCGGTGAGGATGTTTTATACGTTTGGGCGATAATTCAAGTATTCGTGGAGGATGACCTTATATGAGCATTTTTAATGATAT
Organism: Acutalibacteraceae bacterium; assembly: GCA_045540315.1. Classification (GTDB taxonomy): domain Bacteria; phylum Bacillota; class Clostridia; order Oscillospirales; family Acutalibacteraceae; genus CAG-557. Next base: position 14,058 of record JAZQHA010000163.1, read on the forward strand.
CGTTGAGCAAATTAAGTTGAGCCTTTCACAATGCTCTACCTTGGCCGACGTTAAATTTATCGACACCGGCCGCGAAGAAGTTGTTCCTAACCCGATGAATAATGTTTATGTTTCGCTTGGCATCTCTAGCATCGAGATAAATGAGGGCTCATTTGGTGCTTTCCTTGGTCTAACTAGCGTTGGCGAGCAATATGGTAATACCTCGGAGATAGACATCGAGATAAAAATTTTCTCGCCTCGGCCGAGCGGTAGCAAGATGTGCTATGACGTATTCTCAAAAATATACGAGGAGTTATTATATCACGCAAAAAATTATAACGTTAAATGCATCGCCTGCAAGAAGGCTAAGTATAACGACGATATCTTCTCCTTTGAGCTTGAGTGCCATTTGAAATTAAATGCTTACCTTGGTTATCAGACCGAAGATATTAATATTAGCAATATTCAAATTGAAAAGAAAATGTAAGGGGTGATTTTTTGGCTATCATCGCAAAACAAAGACCCGGCGTTTACTCAGACTACGAAACCTCTGGAATTTTATACTCGAAGAAAACAGGCAAAACTATCGCTATTGTGGCAAAGTCCAGCTTAGAGGCGAACGCTATGTACACCTTAAGCCGATTATCCGACGTGCAAGCTGTTTTCGGCAACGACGGAATGATGTATGAGTTGTGTAAAATTGCCTTCGAAAATGGTGCCACTACTATTTGTGCTGTTTCTGCTGGAGACTCCGATGAAAATTACGCATCGGCTTTTACCCTCCTCGAAAATATCGACGGAATAAGTATCGTCCTTTGCGACAGCACAGATTTAACTATTCAGCAGCTCTTGATGCAAAGCGTCATTACCTCCTCGCAAAACAAAAAAGAGCGTATTGGTATTATCGCAGCAGCCGAGACTCAAACAGAACTCGCAACTTGGAGTAATTCCTTTAACAATGAGCGAATACTTCTTGTGGCGCAAAGTCCATTAGACTCCGACGGAAACATCCTCTCTGGTGGCATTTTAGCAGCAGCCTTAGCCGGAGTAATTTCTCAATACACCGACCCTTCACAGTCGTTTAATGGCGTTAGTTTGCAAGGCTTTTCAAAATTAAGTACCACGCTCTCTGAGGATGATATTGACACTTACATAAGCAACGGAGTTATTCCATTTGAAGTTATTGCCGGTCGAGTGGAAATTATTCGCGCGGTTACCTCGAAAACAACAACCGATGGAGTCTCTGATACGACTTTTAAGGAAGTTAACACTATTTTAGTTATCGATGAGGTCATTAAGTCCATTCGCGAGACGCTCAGCAGTAATATCTCAACAGCTAAAAATAATGTTTCAACCAGAAGCGCCATAAGTAGTCAAGTGACCATTAAGTTGCAAGAATTTCTGGATGCCAACATTATTGATTCTTACATGGCACCAGGCGTATATCAATCGAGTGAAGACCCTTCTGTTTGTATTGTGGAAATAGACTTTACGGTTGCACAGGGCATTAACCAAATACACATTACGGCGAACATCAACGTTTAAAGGAGGTGCTTTATGCTGAATATAACCTTTCCAACAAGCAAGGATATTTATCTTGAGGTGAATGGTAAGAAGTTGGCCGTTGTAGAAAGCTACAAGGCAAAGTCTACTTGCGATAGCCAATACGTCGAGGCTTTTGGTCAAAGCGAACCTGTTGGTACCGTCGCTGGGAAAATTCATCACACCATAGAGCTCTCTCGAGTTTATGCTTGCGAGGAAAACTCAATTAACAAAATTAATTTTTACGACCTGCATAACTTTAACTTGGTCATCGTTAAGCCGGACAGAAAAATAATTTACTCTGGCTGTGAGTGGTCTGGCATAAATGAATCTGCCTCTATTAATAGCACCGTAATCGAAAACGTTACGTTAATAGCTGCAAAACGAATGGAGGTCTAATTTTTGCCTCAATTAACTCCCTCGTATGAGGTTTTTAAAGGAAAAATTCGGCAGAAAATAACTCTGTTCGAAAATGAAAAAGTTTATATAAATTTGTTGTCAGTCTACGATATGTTACTCTGCGAACGTATGGCAAAAACCGTTATGCTAAGGCTCATTAACGAGGGCTTTGAACGCCCTCAGGCCTTAACTGTAGCGGAAAATGCTTGCTTGTGCGTTATGTGCCTAACTGACGCTACCTGTGACCCAATTTTTACAGATGCTTTCGAGTTAATGGAAAAACTAACCGCCGAAGATGTTTTAGCTGTCGTCCGGGCTTACAACGTTCTTCGTAAGGAGTATTTAGGCTTTGATGAGCTCACTTACGCGGAGTTAGAAAGCTTAAAAAAAAACTAAATTCTCCGTTTGAAAGAGTTCGTTGGGAAGTCCTTAAAAAATTCAACAAGCTGCCAAATGAGCCAGCTGTTAAGAGTATGACAGAATTCGATTACTTATACTGCTACGTTCACATGATGCTCGACAGTGAATTTGACTCGGCAGAATTTGATTTTAACGAGAGCTTTAACCTTGAGGAATACAAAAGAAAGTGCGGTGCATATTAATGCCGATTTTCAACGAAATATTTGCTCAGTATACGCAATTGGCATTGAAAAGTAAACAATATAAGCAAAATTTGCAAAACTTATCGATTCAAAAAAATACCCCCGTACGGCTCGCTAACTCTGACGTTACGCCTATAGTTAGTGTTAATGAGCCACGTAATAACGTCTCTATATCTTACAACGAAGCCTCAACTAACATTAAGGACTTTTACGACAAAATCGAATTTGATGCTCGGCGCTACAACCGAAATTTCGACTCTCAGATTGGAGTGGTTTGAGCATGAATTTAAATCTCATGAAGTATAAAAATTTTGTCTGGCCACACAACCCCTCGACCATTGATATATCCGTTGTAAGAGACTTAAAGGAAGTAAATATACCTTTTGTTGGCACAAAGTTTCAGGACTTCGGCCGCGAAAAAAGAATCGTTTTGGGACAAGGTCAGTTCTTCGGCGAAAACTGTATGGCTCAATTTGAGAGCTTGTTTTTGGTTTTTAGGCAAGGCGGCGTGGGATATCTATCCTTGCCGGGAATGAATTCTTTTTTAGCGGCCTTTAAGGAACTTAAATTAACCGAAAGCTCTATGCCAAACATTCTAAGTTATAGCTTCGAGTTTTGGGAGGATTTATCCTCGGCGACTGCAAATGCCGATGTGCAAAGCAATTATTATACAGCCTTGGACGGCGATACACTCTGGGATATCGCGGCAAATTTTGAGCTTTCAATCGACACTTTGATTGCGCTAAATCCGAGTATCAAAAATCCAAATCAATTAACTGTCGGCGAGAAGGTGAGGTTGCGATGACTTACATAGCAACAACTCTCTCAAATGAAAAAATCGATTTGGGTCCGGCGTACAGCTGCGAAATTAATAAATCCAGAGAGGCTCCTGCAGATAGTTTAACTGCAGTTTTTTTTAGCATCAAAAAGCATGCTCAATATAAGTTTATCGAGGTCTACACAAGCGAGAACAAGCTGTTTTTCTCTGGCATTGTGGATGAGCAAACCTTCGAAATAAATAACTCTGGCTGCTTTTTAAAAATCAAGTCTCGAAGTAAGGCTGCAATTTTAGTCGACAACGAAGCGAACCCTCAAACCTACAAACGCCCTTCACTCGAGCTAATTTTCAATCGACATGTTAAGCCATATGGATTCACATCGATCTCTGGTAATAAGTCGACTTTTAATGCCACAATCGAGGTTGAAAACGGTATGAGTGAATGGGATGTTTTGGCGCGATTTTGTAGCTCTTGCTTACATACGTTTCCGGTCGTTAATGCTGATGGCTCAATTGACGCGACGGGTAGTTTTGCTTTATCAAAGTTAAGCTTCTCAAACAACCAAAACGGCATAAACTATAGCGCTATCCGACAGAAATATAATCGCTACAAGTTGATTTCGGAAATCATCGTGTGTGAGCCATATGCGCCTATTTACGTTGAGCGAGTTAAAGAACAAAATCTAATTAATAGCGGCATCAGCCGCAGGAAATTTATTAGCATGTCGGAGGATACCAGCCTTGCCGAGAAAATTTCCATCGAGACCGCCGAAAACATGATTCAGGATGCTAAAAATAAATTCAACGAGATTAATATTACGTGCCCTGGCGATGTTTTTGCTCAAATCGGAAATCGTGCGCAAGTTAACGATAGTATCCTCGGCCAAGTCGACAACTTAACAGTCTACGAAATTGAATATAACTTAGCTCAAAACGGCGAGTTTACTACATTTACGTTGCGAGAGGAGTATTAGTTGTATATGTGGTTATCAAAACAAATCAGTAATGCATGTAAGGCGGTTAAAAGTGTAACCTTCGGTAAAGTAACCTCGACGCAAAAAAATACCGTCACGGTACAAGCAACTCAAGAACACCGAGAAATAAAAAATGTGTCGCCCTTTGGTGTGATTTCGATTCCTCCGGTTGGCGCAAAGGCAGTTGTCACGCCAACCGAAGAGGGGTTTATCTATACTGGCACAGTAGCGCAACCCACAGACTTGGAGCCTGGAGAACTGATGTTATACTCAAGTGGCGGTGCAAGTATTCTTTTAAAAAACGATGGTCAAGTGTTGATTAACGGCAAGGAGTGCCCCAATTAAACACTAGGCTACATCAAAACCTAGGGCGCGCCGCGAGGCGCGGGAGGGCCCAAAGGGGCCTTCGGCCAGACCCAAACTCAAATTTATTAAGGTTTGGTGGACAAAAAAAAAAAATAAACATTTATTTTTTTTTGGCTCC
>JAZQHA010000164.1:0-1571 GCA_045540315.1 Acutalibacteraceae bacterium
TGCTTGTTGGGATAATCCCAAACCCTTATACCGAAAGGCGGTGCGGAAATGGAAAACCGAAAGAGAAATATACAGATGAAGTTTTACGTTACGGAAGAAGAAAAGCGGCTGATCGACGAGAAGATGAAGCAGCTTCCCATAAAGCAGTATGGGGCATACTTCCGTAAAATGGCGATAGACGGGTATATTCTTGTCGTTGACCGAAGCGACACAAAAGCATATATCCGGGAACTGCAAGCGGTGAGCCGGAACATCAACCAAATTGCAAAACGCGCCAATGCGACGGGGACGGTTTACAGGCAGGATATAGAGGACATTAAAAAGGCGGTGGACGAGATATGGCGGTTACAAAGACGCACCCTATTAAATCAACCTTAAAGGCTGCGATAGACTATATCTTAAATCCCGAAAAGACAGACGGGAAGCTGCTTGCGTCCTCTTTCGGCTGCGGGCTGGAAACCGCCGATATTGAGTTTGCATGGACGCGGGAAGCTGCCGGAGATCGCGGCACACATTTAGGGCGGCACTTGATACAATCCTTTGCGGTGGGAGAAACCACACCGGAAGAAGCGCACAAAATCGGCATGGAACTTGCCGGGGCGGTATTAGGCGGCAAGTATGAGTTTGTTTTGACAACTCACGTCGATAAAGACCATCTGCATAATCACTTGATTTTTAACTCGGTCAGCTTCGTTGACTACAAAAAGTACCATTCCAACAAACAAAGCTATTACCATATCCGGCGCACCAGCGACAGGATATGTAAAGAGCATGGGCTATCCGTCGTCGTGCCGGGACAGGACAGAGGGAAAAGCTATGCGGAATATACCGCCGAAAAGCAAGGTACAAGCTATAAAGCCAAGCTGAAAACGGCGATAGATAACCTCATTCCCCGAGTGAAAGATTTTGACGAACTGCTGCGCCGCTTGCAGGAAATGGGATATGAAATCAAACAGGGCAAATACATTTCTTTCCGCGCCGCCGGACAGGAACGGTTTACCCGCACAAAGACGCTCGGCGCGGCCTATACGGAAGAAGCGATAAAGGAGCGTATCAAGGGCGTGTATGTTGCCAAAACAAAAACGCTGCGGGAAGATAAAAAAATCCGGCTTGTCGTTGATCTTGAAAACAGTATCAAAGCCCAACAGTCGGCGGGCTATGAACGGTGGGCGAAAATCCATAATCTGAAACAGGCTGCTAAAAGCATGAACTTCCTAACCGAAAATAAGATTGAGTATTACAGCGAACTTGAAAGCAAAATCGCGGATATTATGACCGCCCATGACGCGGCGGCAAGGGCGGTTAAGGACGTAGAGCAGCGTATGTCTGATTTGTCGCTGCTTATCAAGCACACGACCACATACCGACAATTAAAACCGATTTACGAGGAATACAAGAAGTCGCGGGACAAGGAAAAGTATCTGCGGGGGCATGAAAGCGAAATTATCCTGTTTGAAGCTGCGGCAAGGGCATTAAAGGAAATGCAGATAAAGAAGCTGCCCGATCTCGCCGCGCTGCGCAAGGAGTATAGAAGCTTAAACGACAGGAAAACCAAATTGTATGAAGATTAT
>JAZQHA010000165.1:0-3098 GCA_045540315.1 Acutalibacteraceae bacterium
CACATCGACGGGGAGGTTTGGCACCTCGATGTCGGCTCATCACATCCTGGGGCTGTATTCGGTCCCAAGGGTTCGGCTGTTCGCCGATTAAAGTGGTACGCGAGCTGGGTTCAGAACGTCGTGAGACAGTTCGGTCCCTATCTGTCGTGGGCGTAGGATATTTGAGGAGAACTGTCCTTAGTACGAGAGGACCGGGATGGACGCACCGCTGGTGCACCAGTTGTCACGCCAGTGGCACAGCTGGGCAGCTATGTGCGGATCGGATAAACGCTGAAAGCATCTAAGCGTGAAGCCGGCTCCAAGATAAGATATCCCATAGCGTAGGCTAGTAAGACCCCTCGAAGACTACGAGGTAGATAGGCTGCATGTGTAAGCACGGTAACGTGTTTAGCTTGGCAGTACTAATAGGTCGAGGGCTTGACCACAAATTTTGGAAAAGCGAATATCATTTACATCACAGAGATTGATTTTTATTCGGTTTTGAGGGTGCAAAAATACTGTGGTAGCGCCAAAAAACGCACCATTAGCTCAGTTGGTAGAGCACCTGACTCTTAATCAGGGTGTCCCGGGTTCGAATCCCTGATGGTGCACCAAAGCAAAAGCGAGGTTAGGAGTCGAAAAAGCCTGACCTCGAAAAGCAAAAGCGGCTCGTTGGTCAAGCGGTTAAGACACCGGCCTCTCACGCCGGTAACACGGGTTCGATTCCCGTACGAGTCACCAGAATGATAAAAAGTGAGAAAAAAGTATTGCAATTTACATAGCGTTGTGCTATGATAAATATAGGAAATTTAGTTGGTGTTGATGACGCTGGGGGTCCACCCGTTCCCATCCCGAACACGGAAGTTAAGCCCGGTGGTGCCGAAGATACTTGGTTGGAGACGACCTGGGAAAATAGGGAGATGCCAACTTTTTATTTTATAAAAAAGCAAAAAGAGAAAGTATAAAGCTGTTAAATTAAGGAATAATAAGGAAAGAAAATACATTTGAAAAAAGAAAAATAATCCTCCTTAGCTCAGTGGTAGAGCATGCGGCTGTTAACCGCAGGGTCGTTGGTTCAAGCCCAACAGGGGGAGCCAAACTGTAAATTCTCACTAATTTTTGGTGGGAGTTTTTTTCTGCGGTGGTGCGTGACAGCGCAGGCAACGTCGCGCACACAGCTAACTGCAACTTTGGGTGGTACGCACGCGAAAAAATTTATGGGATATCTTTGTTACTTGTGTGTTACAGCCGCAGAGATGCGAGCTGTTAACTGGTTCGCAATTTTGCGCTGCCGTTGGCAGATGAAGCAAAGCCGTCGAACAGGAAAAAACACAGAGAGTTACGAGCGGGAGTGAGCAAAGCGACAATGTTTTTGACCGAGAACGAGGTCGCCGACGGGATTATGAGCGAACTATACGAGGTGGTTTCAGAACAACACAAAAAGCAACTAAAAACTGTCGGCGACATCGGAACCAAAGTTTTCGAGGGTTATAGCAACGATAGACAAGATTTAGAAAATCGCTCACACACTGGATTTTCGCAACTTGATGAAATTCTAAAAGGGATGTCAGCTGGAAATTTGATAATTCTCGCAGCAAGACCAAAACTTGGAAAAACGGCCTTTGCCCTATCAATTGCTGAGAACATCGCGAAATCTGGCAAGACGGTTGCGTTTTATTCGCTGGAGATGGAAAGCTCAGAGATTTACGAACGGCTGCTCTCTAAACGGTCAAAAATCCCAATGAATACGCTGATTGAGCGCGGAGCCCGCGCAGGCAATTCGCGTTCTGAGAAAGATAAAGAAACTGGTTTTTCTGCTCGCGATTTGGAATTTCTGAAAAAGAAAATCAACGAGTTGAGCGCTTTGCCGATAAAAATCAATGATAACCCAGCTTGCACGGTAAATGACATCCGGTTAGAATCTCGGTGCGTGGCCGCACAGGCCAATTCGCGTACAAAACCTTACAAAGAAAGAAGTCTTAATTCACGCGATGGAGAACCGCCGTTAGGGCTAATTGTGATTGACTATTTGCAGCTAATGCGGAGTACAAAAAAGTTCGAAAATAGAAATTTGGAAGTTGGCTCTATTTGCCGGGAACTCAAATGTTTAGCCTCGGAGCTTGGAGTTTCGATTTTGTGCTTATCGCAGCTAAATCGAACAAGTGACGAAAGTACTCGGCCAAGTCCGTCAGAGCTTCGTGATAGCGGTTCTATCGAGCAGGACGCCAACAAGGTCATTTTGATGTGGAGTATTGAGAAAAATTTTGATGAACGAGGATTGGTAGAATCAAAAACAATTGGTGTTGACGTGGCTTTGAATCGGCGTGGCACAACAGGTGTTACGGCGCGTGGTCGCGCGGACCATTTCGCGTACAGAGTTTTGTGAAAATAATATTCATCGTCGCTCGCGGTTTTATTTAGGCGAATAAAAAAGTTTTAAAGACGGAATTGAGGAACAGGAGCTTGAGCGCAAGTATGAAGAGCCGAAAGCGAAGAAAAATTGGAGGTAAATGTTATGGACATTAAGTTGGTGAAAAACTTGCTGGGAAAGACTGTCTATTACGACACTGGACAGATAAATTTTGACGGTTGCAGCGCGGAGACCGCGCAGCCACGACGCGAACTAGCGCTAAGCGCATGCAAAAAGCTCTTTACTCGCACTTTTTTTCGTGTGCGAATTGGATGCAACGTCACGTTGCTCAAGCTGAGTTAATGGACACAGTGGGCAAGCACTCGGTGATAATTGTTCCGCTTGAAAAAGTATTGACTAAAAGTGAAGTGTGAGGTGAAGCGTTTTGACGAAGAAAGACCAGCGTGACGCTGGACCCAAGTTCGCGCTAATGTGTGTAGAAAAATCTAAGAATTCTGAACGCGCAATGACTTCGCATGAACTGAAAAAGTTGTACTACCTGAAAAAGGAAATAAAAGAACAACAGCGACGTATTGCCGAGCTAGAAGCAGCAGCGACTAATTGTTCGACAAAAATTACAGGTTTACCTAGCGGTAAAGGTATCTCTGATAAAATCGGTAATTATGCAGCTCAAATTGCGGATTTAAAAGCTCTGTTAGACCTTAATTTGAAGAAGTGTTTTTATGAACTGAACCGACTTGATAGGTTT
>JAZQHA010000166.1:0-47687 GCA_045540315.1 Acutalibacteraceae bacterium
TTCGTGTTAAGCCCCCGCAAGTGACCTCGCACGACTATTCGCGTACATCGCTACTTTTTCGCCAGAATTTTGGTTCTCGCGTTTAATTTCAGTTGCAATTTTTTGTAATAATTGGATGTTTGCCGCCGCCTCACTAGTTCTAGCCGGATGCACTTTAACATGGCTTGCATCAATCATTAGCCACTCAAAGTCAGCATCGTCGATCAACGCAGTCAAAATGTTTTCCCATATGCCTTTCTCTCTCCATCGTCAAAATCTGCGATGAACATTTTTCCAGTGGCCATACTCCGACGGAAGATCTCGCCAAGGGGCTCCGGTACGCAAAATCCAAAACACTCCATTAATAAATTGCCTGGTGTCTTTTGCGTTTCCTCCTCGAGTTCCTTTTTCTCCAATTGTGTGCAGCTTGATCTTTTCCCACGCGCCGTCGCTAATATCATGTCTGTGCAAATTCTTTGTTCATTTTTAGTTTCCCTTGTTTTTTTGTTTCAATTATATCGTGTTTTTATTGACGACACACTCTAATGAAATATGCTGTTGATATTATACTTCGAAAAAAATGAAGACCATCATTCGCAAAGTTATAGTAAATTTTTAATTTTTGAATAAGCTGTGCTCCCTAATGAATATATTATATGGCCGTTCGAATTAATAGTGTTCGCTAGAGAGTTTAGGTACGCTAGCCAGGATGGTATATAATTAGGATTTTCAGGAATCCATTTTACTGTTGATATAGTTTCATTTCCCTCTCCAATACATTGTTTTTGGCGGTGTTTACATTCTCTATTTTTTGAATTTGTTATAGAAAAATCAACTAGATTATAAAATATTAACGATAATAGCTCATCAAATATTTGCGGAATTAGAGCTTTCTTGTTAGTTGCCAAGTAGTGACAACCAGTATTCATTATCATTTGTTGTACTTGGTTCAAATTTTTCGATGTCGCTGAATGGGAGGTATAAGAAAAACAGGCAAAATTAATGATTGCGTTGACATTATTGTCGATTGCGTTTGATATATCACTTGGCCCATCTTTTGAAAATAATGGCTGTGAGCATGTCACGTAGTTGTAATTTTCTATAAGTGGTGTGTAGTCAGAAACGGCATATATTTTACTGCTGGTAAACATACACATGCACAACGATAACATCGTTATAGTTCCTAAAAATTTTGATACTTTTTTCATTTTTTAAACCTCTTTTTTTGTTTTTATATTCTATTAAATTAACGTTAATTTATTTAAGTTTACCATATTGTTTGCAAAAAGTCAAGCTTTCAAAATGTCGTTAGTGTTGTAAAAAAATATTTATGATATAATAATGTCCAGAGGTGTCAAAATGAAAAAAATCAAATTAACTAGGCGTAAAAAAATAATTGCTGGTGTTGCTTGTGCTACAGTTTTAGCTGTAAGCTTGGTTCTGATTAGAACTGTAAATTCAAAAAATATAGATACTTCTACTTTAGAAAACGTTAATAAAAGTCCACTAACAAACAATAACGTCCCTTCGGAGGAGCAAGTATCTACACAAACGGAAATAGTGGAGTCTAACTGTTCAAATTTAAAAGACGAACATCAAAGCAAAAAAATGGTTGACTTTGGTTGTTGGAATAGCAATTGTGATTCGACACTAGTGGTTGTTAATAAGGCTAACCTTATTCCGGATAATTATAAAATTTCTCTTGCAAGTTATAATGGTAAGCAAATTCATTCTAGCGTTAAAGACGATTTAGTTGAAATGATTAATGCGGCTGCAAGTGAAGATGTGAATATATTTATATATTCTGGTTATAGAACTATTGAGGAGCAAACCAAGTATTTTAATTCGCAAACCTCAATGTACAAAAAGCAAGGCTATAGCGAACAAGCTGCACAAGAAAAGGCTGCACAATCTGTTGCACGTCCCAAAACTAGCGAGCACAATACTGGTTTAGCTATTGACTTTAATTGCGTGCGCGATGACTTCTATAAAACTAAAGAGTACGCTTGGCTGATAAAAAATGCACATAAATATGGCTTTATCTTGAGATACGCAAAAGATAAAATTGATAAAACTGGTGTAATTTACGAGCCATGGCACTTTAGATATGTAGGTAAAGAGTATTCCACTAAAATTATGGAAAGCGGCTTGTGCCTAGAGGAGTATGTGGAAAAATTAATCACAACAAAGTAGAAAAGCTTTTTAGGAGTATCGTGTTATCAAACGGAAACATTTGCTCATAAAATATAGTTGACGACTCAATTGCGGAGTGTCCTCGGCAAATATTCAGGGGGGCGCCGCGAGGCGCCGAAGACTCCTTTGGAGTCTTCGGCCATCCTAGAACTCAACTTTGTTGAGTTCTAGGATACAAATAAAATAAATATTTATTTTATTTGGCCTCGCGGCCGCAGCTCGCTAAAAAACAGCGCAGAACAATCAATTGAAAAGAATTTTTCAACAGGTCACTTCGCTTAATTGAGGCGTGTAGAACATTATTATGTGAGGGTGAATGTTCGTGATAGGTTTTGATTTGAAAATGCGCGAGCGGTTTATTTTAGAGCTTTGCGAGAGATTTCCGTTTATAGAGCGTGGCAGCGTTGGAAGCAGTTTATGTAATCGTGACATTCAATACTTAAAACTGGGATCGAGTGATAATCCCGTTCTTTTCGCAGCAGCGTTTCACGGCATGGAATGGCTTACAAGCTTACTTGTGTTACTTTTTTTTAAGCGTGTAGCTATAGCGGTCGAACGAAACGAAAGAATGAACGACATTGATATGAAGCAAGCACTGTATGAGCGAGGTCTTATAGTTGTTCCGTGTGTTAATCCAGATGGCGTCGAAATTTCTTTAAATGGAGCTCAAACGGCCGGAAGGTACGAAGCACTTATAAATGAGATTTTAAATGATGGTAATACGGCTCGTTGGCAGGCCAATGCTCGAGGAGTAGATTTGAATCATAACTTTAACGCCAACTGGTCCGAACTGCACAAGCTCGAACAGGAAAATGGAATTAACGGGCCAGCGCCAACTCGTTACGGAGGGCCTTTTCCAGTAAGTGAGCCGGAAACAAAAGCGATAGTTAACTTGTGTGAAAACATAAGCTTTCGTCACGCAATTGCCTTCCATAGCCAGGGTGAGGAAATTTATTGGCATTACGGAGAAAATACGCCTAGAAATGCTGAAAACATGGGAGAAATGATGGCAAAACTCAGTGGGTATACTCTCGCAGAGCCCGAAGGTCTTGCTGTTGGCGGTGGATTTAAAGACTGGTTTATTGAGAAGTTTTCTCGACCAGGATTTACGATAGAGATAGGTCGCGGTAAAAATCCGTTGCCGTTAACAGATATTGAGGCTATTTATAGAAAGCTTGAAAAAATGCTCATATATTGCTGTACGGCGTAGAACCCAAGCGCGCAGCCGTGCATTTTATGAAAATTTAAAATTTTCATAAAATTAAAGCCTGGAACATCACGCGGAAGTGTGATGTTCCGGGCTTTAGGCATTAACAAATTTTTGTTAATGCCGCACGGCTGCCTTTGCTCAAGGCTTAGACTTAATAATTATCTGCTTTAATTTCAAAGTAGGCTTGTGCGTGCTTGCAGGTTGGACATTCATCTGGAGCTGATTTTCCTACGTGTACATGTCCGCAGTTTCTGCAAATCCACACCACAGTTTCGTCTTTTGCGAAAACCTTTTTATCCTGCACATTTTTTAGCAAGGTATTATATCGACGCTCGTGTTCTTTTTCGACGTCCGCGACTAAACGCATTGCCTCGGCGATTTCAGTAAAACCTTCTTTATCCGCAACTTCTGCAAATTCTTTGTACATTTGCGTCCACTCGTAATTCTCGCCGGCGGCTGCATCTTTAAGGTTTTCTAAAGTTGCAGGTACGGCACCGTCATGCAGATATTTAAACCATAATTTAGCATGTTCTTTTTCGTTATCAGCAGTTTTCTCGAATATATCTGCAATTTGCTGATACCCTTCTTTTTTCGCTGCTGATGCATAATATGTGTATTTATTTCTCGCTTGAGATTCTCCAGCGAATGCAGCTAGTAAATTTGCTTCAGTCTGACTGCCTTTTAAGTTCATAAATGTGACCTCCTACGTAAGTTAATGTCATTATACTTGAAAAATAAAGCTTTTTCAAGAAGTAAGTAGCTATGACAATGTATTTAATGATGTTATTCTGTGTTATAAAGAAAAAAGGCACCATGTGAGCAGTGCCTTTTGATTTTTGTTTTAATGTTGTTTGATACTCGATATTGTGCCGTAAAAACTAACTTCTTCATTTTTTATTGTGTTTCGCCTTTGTCTTCGATTAAAGTAACTTCAACTTCGATGGTTGAACCGCCCTCACTTCTAATTGGTGATAATCTATATACTGTTAATTTGGCTGTAGTGCCTGGTGAACATTTAGCTAACTCGGAATACAATGCAGATGTAGAGCGAGTATCTACCCCGTTAAACTTAGTAATTATATCTCCCGCCTTTAAGCCGTTAGTTCCGGAGTTGTTTCCGTTGGTAATTTCCATAACAACTAGGCCTTGAGGAACATCATTAACTTGTGCCTCATATGCCGAAAGTGCACGCACGGTTATTCCCATTTTTACGCGGCCAGAGACATAACCTTTGCTTAAAATATCGTCAATTACCGTCTTTGCTGTGTTGCTTGGAATAGCAAATCCCATTCCCTCAAAGTCACTAACTTTAGCCGTATTAATGCCAATTACTTGACCATAAACATTAACAAGCGCGCCACCAGAGTTACCAGGATTAATGGCAGCATCTGTTTGGATAAACTTAACTGTACTGTTGGCTGCTTTAATGGTTCTGTTAAGAGCTGAAACAACCCCACGCGTTAACGAATTTGAGAATTCTAAACCACCTGGGTTACCGATGGCTAAAACAGTTGAACCGACAGCCAGCTGGTCTGAATTTCCGAACTCTGCTGCGGTTAGTCCAGAAGCATCTATTTTTAAAACAGCTAAATCGGTTCGTGTGTCGTAACCTACAATTTTAGCGGTATGCTCTTTATTATCACTTGTAACCACAGAAACATTATATTTATTACTATTTCCAATAACGTGTGCATTTGTGACCACATATCCATCTTCACTCATTATGATACCAGAGCCTTGGCCAGTTGCTGAAGAAATTAATCCAGCTGACGGATTGTATGTTACGACGCCAACTATGGATGGCGCAATTTTTTGGTAAATCTCTTCTGCACTTTTAGCGCCCTCGTCTTCAGGAATATCATTTGTACTAAAAATAGTAGACGAATCAGTGGTGTTGTTGCTTTGATTAAAAAAGTTAAACTTATAGTTAGCAGGTAAAAACGATGCTAAAGCCATTGCGCCAAATATCAGGGTAATAGTACCAATGATAACCATCATAGATATTAAGAATATTTTTAACCCTCTATCTGGGTCATTTTTTTTACCCCCAGAATTATTTGTTTTTTCTGTCTCATTCTTTGGCATAGAATGTTTGATAATTCGTTTTGGTTTTTCCTCTGTATAGTGAGAACTAAATGACGCTTTAAGTTCGTTTTTTACAGTTTCGGTATCGTAATTAGACACACTTGACCAAGATGATATGTCTTGCTTTTTTTCATTTGAAGAATTCGCATTTTTGCCGCCAATATGATTATCACTATGCTTGTCGTTCATCAGTATTTCCTCCGCAAGTATAAGTTAGTCATTTTAATTTAATTATACTACTAAGTATTTCCGAAATAAACTACGTTTTACAAAAATTTTTATCATTTGGTATTTGAGTTGCTTGTATTATTTACTTGCATTTACACCAAAGCTTACATAAAAGGCAAATTATCAGGGACAATAAAGAAAAGGAGTGATTTAGTGGAATATTTAAATGCGTTTGTTGTGGGTGGTCTTATTTGTTTAGTTGGTCAAATATTGATTGATAAAACAAAACTAACTCCCGCACGAATCTTAGTGTTGTTTGTTACACTGGGCGTAGCGCTGACAGGTGTAGGCTTATATGACCCACTGGTTGAGTTTGCGGGTGCAGGCGCTACGGTACCCCTAACTGGTTTTGGATACACAATGGCCAAAGGAACACTTGAAATGATAAAAGAAAAAGGTCTTATCGGTGTTCTTACTGGCGGCATAAGCGCTGGTGCGGCAGGAATTGCTGCGGCTGTATTTTTCGGATATATTGCAGCGCTTGTTTCAAAACCTAGCGATAAAAACTAATTTTACCAAAAATAAACTTGTAAAAATTCTGTATATACGACATTTATGTGCAAATAATAACAGTGAGAATTTAATTATGAAGGATTATATGGAGGGTTTATAATGAAAGCAACTGGAATAGTAAGAAGAATTGATGACTTAGGACGAGTGGTAATTCCAAAAGAAATACGAAGAACTTTACGTATTCGTGAGGGGGATCCGCTAGAAATATATACCGATACAGAAGGTGGTGTAATATTTAAAAAGTACTCACCGGTAGGCGAACTTGCTCAATTTGCGACAACTTATTCGGATGTCTTGTCGCATACCTCAAATTTTCCAACGGTAATCTGCGATAGGGACCATGTAGTAGCTGTGGCGGGATTATCTAAAAAGGAATACCTTGAACGGCGCATAACGGCCGCGCTGGAAGATGTTATGGAATCTCGAAAAGGCTACGTGTTTAATGATAACGATAATAATATAGTTCTTCCGATCGAGGGTATAGATAAAAAAGCTGCCGTGATTTTCCCGATAATTGTAGCTGGTGATGTGACGGGTGCAGTGATGATGCTACAAGATGGTGAAAATCGTATACCCAGCGACACTGAAGTTAAACTTGTACAGACTGCAGCAGAGTTTCTTGGTAAACAGATGGAGTAAAAAAATCATCACCTAATTTGGTGATGATATTATTTTTGAGTTTAATTTAGTATCTATAAAAAATAGCGTGTTGCAGCTAAAGCTATTAAAATAACGCCAGAAAGAATCATAAAAAAATTAGAGTTAAGCTTTTTTATAGAGCTTAAATTCGCTCCACATAAAAGGCCGACGCTCAAAAATATAAATTGACACAATCCAACTAAAACAGGAACTAAAAGACTGTTTATTCCGGCTACGGAACTGCTAATTCCTGCGCCAAATGAGTCTATCGACAAAGCAACACCTAAGTAAAGTGATTCTCTAATGTTTACCTTTGATGTCTTAGGCTTATCTTGAGAGCAAGGTTCGTGAATAAGCTTTATTGTAAGACCAAAAATATTTATTGACCAACTCCAAGTTTTTGGAGTTTTTTTCTTTTCACGTTGTGTGCGTTTTTTCCTGAGCGCTTGAAAAATAATACTTACTCCTAAAACTATAAGCATTGCTGAACCTATTAACTTCGCGAGATATTCCGGCAAAACTTGTGCGATTATATTACCAATGCCAATAGCCAATGCAGTAAAGAGCAGCGATATAAAACTAATGATAATTTTTGGTAAAGTTGCAATTTGTATTTGTCGTAGTCCATAAGAGATGCCTATTCCTAAGGCATCCATGCTGAGCGATATCGCCAGAAGAATAGCTGAAAAAAGCCACATAAAACTCAACCCCTAATTCCGTTTTTCCCAATATATGTGAGAGCTCCAAAACTTGTTTATAGTTGAACATATTTTGTTTGGTGAGTGAATATATATCAACATGGACAATAAGTACGGGTTTCGCGTTGTTGGTTGCAGATTACCTAAGGCGGGCCGCGAGGCCTGCAATCCAAATTTATTTTGGATTGCAGTGCTCAGCACACAATTTTATTGTGTGCTGAGTGGCCCGTGGATTTTATAAAATCCACGGGCGCCTCGCGGCTGCCGCGCAATAGCTGCAGCTACAACAAAGGAAACCCTTGAAAAAAACAAGGAGTTGACATAGTGGACTGGCATAATATAGGCGCGCAGGAAATCTTGAAAAAATTCAAAGTAAACCCAGAAATAGGTTTAAATAATGTTTCGGTGGGGCAGAAACAAGTAAAATACGGAAAGAATACATTAAAAGAGAAGAAGCGTAAAAGTTTCTTGGCGAGATTTTTCGAACAATTTTCTGATTTTATGGTAATAATTTTGTTGGTAGCTGCAGCAATATCGTTTGTAACTTCTACGATTGAGGGCAACAAGGATTACATAGATTCGATAATTATTTTATTTATTGTGATACTAAATTCTGTTGTTGGAGTGGTACAAGAGAGTAAAGCTGAAAAAGCGATTGATGCATTAAAAAAACTTTCTTCGCCGAAGGCGGCAGTAATTCGCGCTGGCAAAAAAGTTATTCTTCCGTCGGAAGAGCTTGTGCCAGGAGATATTTTGTTGCTAAACAGAGGTGACTTGGTACCAGCTGATGCACGCTTAATAGAGAGTTTCAACTTAAAGGCCGAGGAAGCCTCTTTGACTGGTGAGTCGATAGCAGTAGAGAAGGATGCAAATGCTATTTTCCCAGCAAACGCGGCACTGGGTGAGCGCCGAAACATGGTATTTTCCACAAGTGTAGTAACTGTTGGACATGGCAAAGCGGTAGTTGTGGAGACTGGTATGCGCACTCAAGTTGGAAAAATAGCTGGTATGCTTAGTGAGGAATCTCCATCGCAAACGCCGTTACAAGCAAAACTAGATAAAACCGGAAAAGTTTTGGGCGTAGGTGCCATGATAATTTGCGCAATAATTTTTGTGTTAGGAATTATCGAAAAAGTGCCACCGCTTGAAATGTTTATGATATCAATTAGCCTAGCTGTAGCAGCCATTCCAGAGGGGCTACCTGCTGTAGTAACTATTGTTTTGGCCATGGGTGTACGGAAGTTAGCCGCAAATCGAGCTGTAGTAAAAAAATTACCGGCTGTAGAGACGCTCGGAAATGCCACGGTAATTTGCTCGGATAAAACAGGAACCCTCACACAAAATAAAATGACAGTTACACAACTTTGCAACGAAGATGGTAAAGTAAACTTTTCCTCGGAGCAAGGCAAAAAAATGTTAGTGTTAGCTTCGCTATGTAATAATTCTTCAATCTCGTATGCGAACAAGGAGTTTAAAGCCTTGGGAGAGCCAACTGAAAGTGCAATTGTACTTGCGGCTGCCGAAATTGGTCAAGTAAAAACAGAGCTCGATAAAGAGTTTTCAAAAATACAGGAAATTCCATTTGATTCCTCACGAAAGCTAATGACTACAATTCACAAACTAAAAAGCGGCAAATATCGAGTGATAACGAAAGGCTCTCCAGAGTATCTTCTTGAAAAGGCTACAAAGTGCAATGGCAAGCCATTAACTGATGTGCTGCGCCGAAAGATAAAAATTCAAAATGAAGAGATGGCCAAGGCTGCGCTAAGAGTGTTAGCGGTTGCTTACAAGGATATTGATAGAATACCAAGTGTATCAAACGAAATTGAAAATGGCTTAAATTTTTGCGGACTCATAGGAATGATTGATCCACCTCGTCCCCACGTAAAAATGGCTGTGCGTGAGTGTAAAAATGCCGGCATAAAGCCGGTCATGATAACTGGAGATCATATAGTAACAGCCAAAGCTATTGCTAAAAACCTTGGCATTTTTAATGAGGGGGATAAAGCTCTTAGCGGAAAACAATTAGAAAAAATGAGTCAAAAAGAGTTAGAGCAAAGTATTTTTGACTATTCGGTGTTTGCCAGAGTGTCACCAGAGCACAAAGTTCGTATAGTAAAGGCCTTTAAAAAGCATGGAGAGACTGTAGCGATGACTGGAGATGGCGTAAATGATGCGCCAGCCTTAAAAGCTGCAGATATTGGATGTGCGATGGGAGTTTTTGGTACAGATGTAGCAAAGAACGCTGCAGACATGATTTTAACCGACGATAACTTCTCGACAATAGTGGAGGCAGTCCGTCAAGGAAGAGGTATCTTTGAGAATATAAAAAAGACGGTTCATTTTTTATTGTCAAGCAACATCGGAGAAATTATAACGGTTCTAACAGCTTTTATTCTCAAATTACCGTCGCCGCTTCTAGCTATTCAACTGCTTTGGGTGAACCTTGTTACCGATTCATTTCCAGCATTGGCCCTCGGTGTGGAGCCCGTTGATGATGATGTAATGACGCACAAGCCACAAGGTAAAAACGCGGCACTTTTTTCTCGAAACGGTTGGCGTAGAATCGTAGTCGAGGGATGTTTTATTGGTGTGATATCAATTTTAGCATTTACTATTGGTCGAGTTTTTTTTGATGTTTCAAAAACCCCGATTATTGGCCGAACCATGGCTTTTGCTGTGCTAAGTTTGTCCGAGTTATTTCAAGCGTTTAACGTGAAAAGTAAGAAATCCATCTTTAAGACGGATATTTTCTCAAACATGAAGTTGGTTTATGCTTTTATCATTGGCGTAATTTTACAAGTTGCTGTTATTTCAATTCCGGCTTTATCCATCATCTTCAAGACGGCTAGTTTAAGTCTTGTACAATGGCTAATAGTGGCGCTGCTGTCTATGTCTCCAATGCTGATAGTAGAAGTTGAGAAGTGGTTGTTTTCCAGAAAGTGAGCGGTAGAACGAACGTACCCCCTTATGAGGTCATTGACAATTCATCAACAGCAATAAAATGGGAAGAAAGGCGTTATATAAAACCGGCGATGCCTTGACTACTCTGTGAAAAAGAACAAATTTGAATATTAGGAAAAAAGCCCCCGCCCTATATCGCGCGGGGGCCACTTATTTTGTCTATGCGCCGAATGGTGTATAAATATTGTAAAGTTTTTCAGTTGAAAGGGAGTGCCCTATTTGATATCTTTTTTTGAGGCTTGCCGCTCGGGCCGCGAGGCCAACGAAAATAAATATTTATTTTCGTTGTGATCCAAAGCCCAACTGTGTTGCGCTTTGGACTGGCCGAATGCCTTAGTAGGCATTCGGCGCCTCGCGGCGCCGCGGCGTTTGATTAGGGCACTCCTAGTTGAAAATAATTGTTGAAAACATATAATATGCTGTGCTATAATAATTTTTATTTAAGCTAATAGGAAAGGTATATTTTTAGAAAAACATGAGTGTTAGGATTGTAAAAAAGAAAAAAAAAGTTAGTAAAGAGCTAACAAAATGGTTATTACGTCTTGTTGTTTTGTTCTTAGTATTGTACGGTGCTTTCATATTGGTTAATCAACACTTGAAAATAAACAATAAAAAAGAACAATTATCATCGTTAAGCTCGCAGCTAGACATGCAAAAAGCAAAGAATGAAGAATTAAAAAAGATTTCACAATCGGCAAATGAAGAAAATAAAGAATATTTTGAAAAAGAAGCAAGAAAATTAAATCTTTCTAAACCTAAGGAAAGAATTTTTGCAAACATAGCCGGGAACTAAATTTTAAGGAGGAAGTTGTTTTTTATGCAATTAGAGGTCGGAACAATTATTGAAGGTAAAGTAACAGGAATATCCAAGTTTGGAGCATTTGTTGAGCTACCTAATGGTAAAACAGGCATGGTTCATATATCTGAGATATCCACAGACTTCGTGAGAGATATTAATGACTACGTGCAAGAAAATCAAGTGGTAAAAGCTCAAATAATCGGTATTTCTGAAAAAAATGAGGTTTCATTGTCAATAAAAAAATTATTAGCACCAAAACCTAAAAAACCATCAAACCGACAATTTAATAACAATAAATTCGATGGCAAATCTAACCGTCCTGGAGATAAGACACGTTCTGGAGGGAAAAAAAGCTTTGAAGAGATGCTATCTTCGTTTAAGCATACAAGCGAGGAAAAGATTTCGGATTTAAAACGTGTTAGAGAGTCTAAGAGAAACGGTTCTTCGCGAAGAGGTGCTCAACGATAGTACTCGTTTAAAGATCGGTTTTATCGGTCTTTTTTTCATCAATGGGAGGATTTTACGGTGCTACTAACAAATGCAAAAATATATACGATGGATTCCGATGTAATTGAAAATGGTTTTATTTTTATCGAAGGAGAAAAAATTTCCAAAGTAGGGTCAATGCACGAGCTAACTGTGCAAGATGAGAATACAATTGACCTCGGCGGACAGAGCGTTTATCCCGGGTTCATCGACGCACATACTCACTTGGGAATTTTCGAGGACTCACTTGGCTTTGAGGGGTGCGATGGAAATGAATATACGGATCCTTTAACTCCTCACTTGCGCGGGATTGATGCTGTAAACCCTATGGATAAATGTTTTAAAGAGGCCTTGTGCGCGGGAATAACTACCATTGTAACTGGGCCAGGTAGTTCAAATCCAATAGGTGGACAATTGCTGGCTATGAAAACTATGGGCACTTGTATCGATGATATGCTGATAAAAGAGCCACTTGCAATTAAATTTGCGTTTGGAGAGAATCCT
Source organism: Acutalibacteraceae bacterium (assembly GCA_045540315.1). Lineage (GTDB taxonomy): Bacteria > Bacillota > Clostridia > Oscillospirales > Acutalibacteraceae > CAG-557. Next base: position 12,299 of record JAZQHA010000166.1, read on the forward strand.
AAGGTTGTCTACAATGAAAAAAGTCAAGCACCAATGACACGCATGGCAACGGCGGCAATAATACGCGAACAACTAAATAAAGCAAAAAGATATTTAAAAGATAAAGATAAAGCTGAAAAAAATCCGGAAGAGTTTGACTTGCCAGAGTACGACGCAAAATGTGAAGCTTTATTGCCGTTATTGAGGAAAGAAATTCCAGCGCATATTCATGCCCACAGAGCGGATGATATTTTTACTGCAATAAGAATAGCCAAAGAGTTTGATTTTAATTATGTACTTGTACATGCGACAGAAGGACATCTTATTGCAGAAAAATTAAAAGCTGAAAATGCTAAAATTTTATCTGGACCAATACTCAGTGACCGCTCAAAACCAGAGCTTATAAATTTATCTACGGCAACACCGGGAATTTTGGCTCACAAGGAAATCGAAGTGGCGTTAATAACAGACCACCCGGAAACCCCAATACAGTATTTATGTATGTGTGCTGCGATGGCTATTCGAGACGGCATGAGTCATGAAGATGCTTTAAAGGCTATTACAATAAACGCTGCAAAAATTTGTGGAATCGCCGATAGAGTCGGCTCTATCGCTTGTGGCAAAGACGCAGATATCGTGATATTTAATGATTCGCCCTTTGACATTATGCAAAAGCCGTACTTAGTCATTTGTAACGGCGTGTTGATAAAATAAAACCTATCTGTTGTGGGGATTTTTACAACAGGATTTGATAAGTATTATTTTTTCGTAAATTAGGGGAGAGGTACGAATGAGCTTTGATGAGATTTTTAAAATTATGGATGAGGCTTTTCCGGATAGTGAGATGCGCTCGTATGATAATCAAAAAAAGTTATTGCAAAACAATCGATACCATATGTATAGAGAATACGATGAAACTGGTGCTATTATCGGTTTCTTAGCATATTGGGCTTTAAATAGCTGTACTTTCTTTGAGCATTTGGCAGTACACTCTCAAGTTCGTGGTAAGGGCATAGGCAAAAGCATCATATCAAAAAAACTGAACGATGTTAAATTGCCTGTCTTTTTGGAAGTGGAACTCCCAGAAACAGATACTGCCAAAAGACGCATTGCTTTTTATGAAAGATTAGGTTTTAAATTAAATAACTTTTTTTACGAACAGCCTGCTTTGCGTGAACATGAAACCTCTCAACAGTTACTTATCATGAGTTATCCAGATGCTGTATCAGATGAAGAGTTTGCAAAATATAAAAAAGAAATTTATAATAACGTGTACAGTATTAATTTTTGAAAATAAAGGAGCTCTCTATGAACAATTACGTACTTTTTACTGATTCTACTTGTGATTTGGGTGCTGAACATGCAAAAAAGTTAGACGTCAATATTATTCCATTAAGCTTTATTTTCGAAGGAAAACAGTATGAAGATGGCGGTATGCCGTACAAGGAATTTTATAGTTTATTGCGAGAAAAGAAAAATATTACAACTAGCCAAATAAATACAGGTACGTTTATTGATGTATTTGAACCGTACTTAAAAGATGGTAAGGATATTCTTTACATAGCGTTTTCTTCGGCCCTTAGCGGAACATATGCCTCGGCAAAAATTGCTCAAGATGATTTATTGAAAAAATATCCAGACAGAAAACTTAGAATTGTAGATTCTCTTTGCGGGGCAATGGGTGAGGGCCTGTTAGTTCACTATGCTGCAACTAAAAAAAATGCCGGTATGAATTTGGATGAGTTAGTCGAATGGATTGAACAGAACAAACTAAAGGTATGTCATTGGGTCGCAGTAGATGATCTTTTCCATCTTAAGCGTGGAGGACGAGTATCTTCTACATCTGCTTTGTTTGGTACGATGCTCGGAGTTAAACCAGTGTTAAAAATTGATAATAACGGTAAGTTGATTCCTGCTGCAAAAGTTCGTGGGCATCAAGCCTCTCTTATGTCGCTTGTTGAGCATATGAAGCAAACAGCTACTGTAACTACAGAAGATGTAGTTTTTCTTGCACATGCAGATACTTTGGACGATGCAAATTTCGTAAAAGACTTAATTTTAAAAGAATTTAGCGTTAAAGAGGTTGTCGTTAATTCTCTCGGAACAGTTGTGGGGGCTCATGTTGGCCCAGGTACGGTTGCGCTTTTCTTTATGGGAAAAGAACGTTAAATATTATTATTTTATATATCTTTGCAAGCCATAATTAATTGTTACAAATTAATGATTAATTGTGGCTTTTGTAGTTTTGCTGAGTAGCATTCAGGAGTGCCGTATTTGAGGGCTTTTTGCTTTTGCTTAGCCGCCGCGGCCGCGAAGCCAAATAAAATAAATAAACATTTATTTTATTTGTAGTCCTAAGCTCAACAAAGTTGAGCTTAGGACTGGCCGAAGGACCCAAAGGGTCCTTCGGCGCCTCGCGGCGTCGCTGCGCCTAGTTGTAGTATATAGCTTGGGCACGCTCATAAAAGAGAGTAGTGGTCATTTTTTGAGAGGAAATCAGTTATGTTGCAGTTTATTTTTGGTCGAGCAGGTTTTGGTAAGACGACAAAGGTACAGGAGCTTATTTTAGAGGCAGTACATAAAAATACCGGGAAGTTAATGCTAATTGTGCCAGAGCAGAGCTCGCTAGAGACCGAAAAAGCTATTTTGGATGCGTTGGGAGCGCAAAAAGCAAGTAAAGTTCAGGTAATGACATTTACGCGACTTGTTGATTTAATTTCGAGAGAATTCGGAGCAATGGCGGGAACGCGGATAAATAAAGCCGACAGAAACTTATTAATGAGTCTTGCTATTGAGGATGTAGCGGACGAGCTTAAAATTTACTCTGACCAAGCGGATAAGCCAGAATTTATTGAGATGATGATTTCGGCGATGTCGGAGTTTAAAATGTGCAACGTAAATTGTAATGCTTTGCAAGAGGTTCTCGCACGAGTAGAGGAGCCGGGCTTGAAGGGCAAAATAAAAGAGTCAGTACTTATTTTTGAGGCATATGAGGCGCATTTGAGCAAAGTCTACATTGATCCGCTAGATGACCTGACTCGTTTGGCGCAGGCTTTGGTGCAGAATAACTTTTTTAATGGTTACACAGTGTTTTTTGATGGCTTTGATGGTTTTACTATGCAGCAGCTAGCGGTTATCGAGGTAATTTTGAGGCAAAGTGAGGCGTGCTATATTGCGCTTTGTACCGACAGAATAGACTCATTTGATGAGAGTTTTGATTTGTTTGCCGCGGTTAATAGGGTAGCAAGTCGTATTTTGAGCATTGCAAAAAGAAATTTTGTTAAGGTAAAGACACCATTGTATCTTACAGACCAAAAGCGCTTTACTAGTGAGGGACTCAAGCACCTGGAGGCGCAAATTTTTCGAGCAGAAAAACATGAATTCTTGAGGAAAGTTGATGACGTTGCTATTTTTTGTGGCAACAGCAAGTATGATGAGGCCGAATTTATTTGCCGGACGATAAAGCGATTAGTTCAAGATGATGGTCATAAGTATGGTGATTTTGCTATTATCACAAGGAATGAGGAAGTTTATCGCGGAATAATTGATTCAACCCTAGAAAAGTTTGAGATTCCTTATTTTATGGACAGGCGTGAGGAAATTGACGCCAAACCCCTGATGCAACTTGTATTGATGGTTCTGGAAATTTTAAATAGCAACTTTTCCTCCGAGTATATTTTTAAATATTTAAAGACAGGGTTGACAGGATTTAATCTGGATGAAATTTTTAAACTCGAAAATTACATACTCTTTTGGAGTATAAGTGGTAAACGCTGGTTAATGGAATTTACTGCAAATCCAGATGGATATTCGAAAATGAGCGATACTGCTAAAGAAAAACTTTTCAAGTTAAATAAGTTGCGTGAGAATATTATATTACCACTTGTAAACTTGAGAGAAAAAATTTCAAACGCAGCAGGAGAAGCAATTGTAAGAGCACTTTATGAGTTTTTGGAGGATATCGGAATAACCAAAACCTTACAAACTTTTTGTGAAGAGCTAAAAGCGGCTAACCAGCAAGAATTGGCCAACGAACAGGTGCGTCTATGGAGCTTGCTTATGGATATTTTTGATAGAATGAGTATTATTTTGAGAGAGAAAAAATTGTCTGTTAAGCGCTTTTCTAAGCTTCTCAAGTTGGCCGTAACCTCATGTGACATAGCCTTTGCGCCGCATTGCGTAGATGAAGTAACTGTTGGGACGGTGGACAGGGCACGTGTTTCTGGTGCGAAGGTAGTGTTTTTGTTGGGGGCCGTGGAGGGAGAATTCCCTCGTGTACCGGTGTCTACGGGAGTCTTCAGCGATGCGCAGCGACGACAACTCATTTTGATGGGGTTGCCTCTTTACGACTCATTAGAAGGCCTTACTCTTAACGAACGTTTTTTAGCCTACAAGACGGTGACGATGCCTTCGGATAAGCTATTTATCACGTGGTCGAGCGCGACAACTCTAGGAGGTGCGAAATCAGCATCTTCCATTGTGCGAGAGGTTAAGTTTCTTTTGCCGAAAGTGGAGTGCTTAAATGGTGCTTCTTGGTGTCTGGAGGACGAAATTTGGACAAAACAGGCCGCTTTTGAGGTTTGTGCAGAGCACTGGAATGATAACTCTAGGTTTTCGCAGACGTTAAAAAGATACTTTGAAAAGGAGGTTGCCTACAAAGATAAAATTGCATCGATAGAAAAAGTAACTTCGAAAGCGCCGTTTAAGCTTAACGATTCTCAAAGAATAAATGAGCTGTTTGGTAAGGATTTAACGGTATCGGCGTCGCAAGTGGAGAAATTTTATCTTTGTAAGTTTGCGTATTTTTGTAAATATGGACTTTTGGCGAAGGAACGAAAAAAGGCCCAGTTTAATGCGCTTGAGTACGGGAATATAATTCACTTTATTTTTGAGAAGATATTGAGAAAACATGAGGTCGAGGAGTTGCTAGACTTCTCGGAGACGCAAGTCTTAGAGGCTGTACAAGATATTCTGAGTGAATATGTACAGAAAAACTTAGGTGGTTGGACAGACAAAACACAGCGGTTTAAATACTTGTTTGAACGGGTAGCAAAGGCCGCAGTGCCGCTCATACGACACATGGCAAGTGAGCTTGCACAGAGTAAATTTGTGCCGAGAGATTTTGAGTTAGAGCTTTCTGAGAAAAGTCGCGCAAAGCCCCTCAAGTTAGATCTTCCCGATGGCTCAAGTATTGTTGTTGAGGGCAAAATTGACCGCGTCGATGTGATGCAGCATGATGGTCAAAGCTATGTTCGAGTGGTGGATTACAAGACCGGTGCAAAGAAGTTCAACTTGTCGGATGTGCTCTATGGTTTAAATTTGCAGATGCTCATATATCTTGAGGCGCTGTGGGCTGATGGTGCGTCTAAGTATGGAAAAATCGTTCCGGCTGGAGTACTTTATTTACCATCGACTTTATCCGCTATGAGTTTAGACAGGGATGAGAACTTAAATAAGCTTGAGAAGGAAAAAATGAAAAAGCTCCAAATGAATGGCCTTGTACTGGACGATTTACAGGTAATTTTCGGGATGGAGCAAGATGCCAAGGGGTTATACATTCCAGTGGTGATGAAAGACGACCAACCCAAAAGCGTCGAGGCGCTCGCGACAGTTGCCGAGATGGGGGCAATTATGCGGCAGATAAATAAGGCGGTTGTGGATATGGCGCACAGTTTGCGAGAGGGAGACATAGCTGCGCAGCCTGCAAAAGGTAGCTACGACGCGTGTGAATTTTGTGAGTATAAAGCGGTTTGTGCTCCAGTAAGGGATGAAAGGTCACGAAGGATAGAGCGGTTTAAACGAGAGGAAGTCTTTGAGAAATTAACTCGTGGAGGGGGTGAGAAAAATGGCTGAGCGATGTTGGACGCCCGACCAGAAAAATGCGATAAATGCGCGAGATGGAGCTGTTCTAGTTTCGGCGGCTGCTGGCTCCGGAAAAACTGCAGTTTTAGTTGAGCGCGTAATTCAAATTTTAACGGACAAAAATAAGCCTTGCGATGCAGACCGGCTCTTGGTAGTAACCTTTACAAAGGCGGCGGCTGCTGAGATGAAAGAACGCATTAGTACGAGAATTTCGGAGATGCTGCAACTTAATCCGATGAATAAAAATTTGCAGAGGCAACAATTGATGCTTTCTAATGCGCATATTAGTACCATTCACAGTTTTTGTAATGAGCTGATTCGCGAAAACTTTTTTGAACTAAATATGTCATCTGAATTTAGAATTGCTGACGAAAATGAAATGCTGTTGCTAAAAGACGAGGCTATGCAAATCGCTTTAGAGAAAAAGTATGAAAGTGCGTCAAACGAGTTTTTAAACTTAGTAGAGACCATCACGTCTGGCCGCGACGACAAAAAGCTTATGGAGACGGTGCTAACTTTATATGAATTTATTCGCTCGCACCCCTTTCCGGAGAAGTGGCTAGAGGATAAACTGGGATTTTATCGGGGGCACGAAAATGTAAGTGAAACGATATTTGCGAAACTTTTGCTGGAGTATGCGCATATGGCGTTGGGACACTGCATTGTGATGACAGAAACCTCGTTGAGGTTGATACAGGACGTTGAAAAAATAAAGCTAGCCTATGAGGAAACCTTATTATGTGAAAAGGAAATGCTCATCGAGACTCAAAAGGTCCTTAACGGTTCGAGCTGGAATGAAATTTCGTCGACACTCAAGCAATTTAAATTTGCAACGTTAAAGCGGCTAACTGGTTGTAGTGACGACATAATAAAAAAAGTAGTCTTGCAAAATCGACAAGAGGTTAAAGACATAATCAAGAGTTTAACGAAACTATTTTTCGTAAGCGAGGAGCAGTGTAAGGAGGACTTAAAAATATTGCAACCGCTTATGGAGGAGTTATTTGCGCTTGTGAGAGAGTTTAGTGCTCAGCTTGATATTCTGAAGCAGGAAAAAAACGTTGTGGATTTCGGCGACTTAGAGCACTTAACATTGAAATTGTTAGTGAGACAGTGCGGTGATGGCTTTGAAAAAACCGAATTAGCACAAAATTTGTCGCGGCAATTTGACTTTGTGATGGTTGATGAGTATCAGGATACAAATGAGGCACAGGACATGATTTTCCGGGCGCTCTCAAATGATGAGCAAAATTTATTTGTGGTTGGTGACGTCAAGCAAAGTATATATGGGTTTCGGCAGGCCATGCCAGAGATTTTTCTGCGGCGCAAGCAACGTTATGAGCTATTTGATGAGCAGAAGGTAAATTATCCTGCAAAGATAATCCTCGATAGAAATTTTAGAAGTCGCGCAGGCATTTTGGATGCAACGAATTTTGTTTTCTCGCAACTTATGTCAACAGCGATGGGGGAGGTCGAGTATGATAAGGAAGAAAGGCTAACTTTAGGAGCGGCTTACAGCGAGGTAGACGAACCCAATGTCGAAATAAAGGTGTTGGATTTGTCTGCCGTGGCAGAAGAGGAAAACATGAATGTCGTCGAGGCGCGCTACATAGCAAAACGCATCGCACAGATGATTGGTGAGAAATATACAATCATGGCAAAGGAGAGAGCTCGAGCGGTAACCTATGGCGACTTTTGCATTTTGCTGAGAAGTGCCAATAAACACGCGGCTGAGTTTGTCAAGGAGTTGGAAAAGTGCGGTATCCCAGCTTGGTCGGATACATCAAACAGCTTTTTTGGTACGGTGGAAATTGCGACCATGTTATCGTTGCTAAAAGTCATCGATAACCCCATTCAAGACGTGCCCTTGCTAGCCGTGCTACTGAGCCCGATATTTGCATTTACGACGGATGACTTGAGTGAAATTCGTATGGAGGACAAAGCGGTTCCGTTATATTTTGCAATAAAACAAAAGGCCACGTCGGGAGACAAAAAGTGCGAAAATTTTTTGCAAGAGATTAGTAACTATAGGCGCCTCGCGGCAACGTTACCGTCAGATAAGTTAATTCAGTATATTTACGAAAAAACAAGCTACTCAGAAATTGTGCAGGCAACGAGTGGCGGAGACTTAAAGCTTAAGAATTTGCGGCTACTCCTTGAATATGCCCGAAACTATGAGTCAGCTGGCTACAAGGGCTTAACTGGTTTTATTAGATTCATTGAGCGGCTGGAGGAGCAAAAGGCAGACCTCTCGGCCTCAAATGCGCTCTCTGAGGGTGCAAATGTTGTAAAAATAATGAGCATACATCGCTCGAAGGGTCTGGAATTTCCGGTTTGTTTTTTGGCAAACAGCTCAAGAAAATTTAATAAAGATGTTGGGGAAATTTTGTTTCACCCAGAGCTAGGGCCTGGTTTTAAGCTGCTAGACCAAGTCTTAATGCGCAAGTATACAACATTTCAGCGCGATGCAACCAAGTTGGACCTTGATAAAAAAGCTATGTCCGAGGAGCTGCGGGTGCTATATGTAGCAATGACTCGGGCTAGGGAAAAACTTATTATTTTGTCGTCGCTGAAGAATTCTGAATCGACATTGAGTAAGCTAGGAGCGCAAATTACTGACGGTGAGGTAATCTCTCCATTTGTGGTTGGCTCAGCCAATAGTTTCTCAGACTGGCTTTTAATGTGTGCGTTAAGGCATCCAAATGGTGCCAAGCTACGAGATGTGGCTGGAGTACTTCCGGAGGTTGTCGTGAGCGATAAAACCCGCATAGACATTGATATAGTGGGGCAAGAGGACGAGCTTGTAACGAAAGAAAAAGTTACTCAAGAGCAGGAGAAAAAAATAATAGATAAGGCGTTGTTGGAAAAAATTAATAGCAGAATAAATTTTGCTTATAAGTACGATGAACTTGCGCGAATACCTGCCAAAGTAACAGTTTCGGAGTTAGTATCTGATGCAGCTCCGGAGGTAAAATTTGATTTTGCAAAAAGGCCAGCATTTTTGTCGGATGCAAAGCTAAATCCTGCGCAAAAAGGAACCGCTTTACATGCGTTTATGCAGTTTGTAGATTTGAAACAGGCACGTTCGGACTTGGAAGAGGCGATAGGTGGACTAGTGAGTCGAGGATTTCTTTCGCAGGAACAGGCTAACGTCTTGAATAGGGCTCAAATTAAGCAGTTTTTATGTGGCGAGTTATGTGAGAGAATTTTGGTGTCGCCAAGTGTTACTCGAGAATACAGGTTTGCAATAAATATTAATGCGTGTGAAGTAATGCCAGACATAAAAAAAGAATTCTCGGAGAAAAAAATTATGCTTCAAGGAGCGATAGACTGTGTATTTGAGGAGAATGGAGAGCTGGTAATCGTGGACTATAAGACTGATAAAACGGCGTCAGAGCAGGCATTGCGGGCGCAATATGGTAGGCAATTAGAGCTATATTCTAAAGCTCTGCGAGAATGTACAGGAAAAAATATTGCACAAAAGATATTGTATTCATTTTACACAGGAAGAGGATTTTCTTTCTGATTTTTGTATTGCAAATGCTTGTTTGATGTGATATCATTGTTTTAAAGTTTAATGAAAATATTGGAGGTACCTAGCATGGATACAGCTCAATTGGTTATCGGCGTAGCTTTATTAGTTTTTGCTGTGGCGATTATTCTCGTAGTATTGCTTCAGGAAGGACACCAACACAATGCTGGTGAGGCCGCTGCCGTAAAAGAAACTTTCTACACAAGAAATAAATCTCGTTCTATCGACGCTTTCTTAGAGCGTTGGACGAAATTTATTGCAGTTGGCTTTTTCATCTTGGTTGTTGCACTTAATGCAGTAATGTTCTTTGTGTAAGTTTTTCTAATTATCTTAATTTTAAACGGAGTAGAAGCTCACCCGGAGAAATAACAATGGGGGAGACCGTTTATGGGTTTATCCCCCGTCACGATTGATGTGGTGGGGGGTTTCTTCATTTTTAGAATATTTTTTTGAGGAGGGATATTTTTTGGACGACCTAAAAAATTCTATACTTTATTATATTAACTCACAAGTTTGTGCAGTGCCGATAAAAACTGCATATAAGGAATTGCAACTAAACGATATAAAAAAATTTAACGTAGCGGTTGATGAGCTAATTGGCGAAGCTAAGCTCATTTTGACGAAGAAAGATAAATTAATTTCGCCCAAAGCTTGTGGTTTTGTGCCAGCCCAAGTAATATCTCATACTCGAAATTGTGTTTTTGCAAGCCCTTTGTTCGGCGGAGATGACGATTTTTATATTCCTATAGAAAAAAGTAAGAGCTGTATGCTTGGCGATATAGTTATGCTTAATCGAGTGGTAGACACGCCACGAGGAAAAAATGCGGCAGTTGAGCGTATTGTAAAAGAGGGAAATAGAATTGTTTCGGGTAGAATTGTGCGCACAAAAAAAGGTGCGGAGTTTATAGCGGACAAAGGATATAAGTACAGCATACCTGTAAAGAAAAACAAGACTAAGGGTGTTAAAAGCGATGACAAAGTTTTAGTTAAGCTATTTACCGAGAGGGATAGCAAAAGAATTTTTGCAAGGGTCATTAAAGTTTATGGGCAGTCTCAGGTAGCGAGGGTTTGCGCCGATGCGATTATAGATACAGCAGGAATTCCAACAGTTTTTGATGACTTAACGCTAAAGGAAGCAAAAAAATTATCGAGGCAAAAGATTAGCGCGGACGACATAAAAAATAGATTAGATTTGCGAAACGAATTAATCTTCACGATAGATGGAGAAGACGCCAAAGATTTAGACGATGCAATCTCGATAAAGAAGACAAAAAGCGGTTGGTCCTTAGGCGTACATATAGCGGATGTTTCTCACTATGTTAAGCCGAATTCCCACCTGGACAAGGAGGCACTCGAGCGGGGAACCTCAGTTTACTTTGCAGATAGAGTGATTCCGATGTTACCAAAAGAGCTTTCCAATGGCATATGTTCACTTAACGCTGGCGAAGATAGATTAACTTTTTCTGCGATTTTGAATATCGATAAGAATGGCAACCTAAAAAAATTTGAGTTTAGAAAAAGTATCATAAATTCAAAGGTTAGGGGTGTTTATTATGAAGTTAATAGCATTCTTTCTGGTGAAGCTTCTGTCAAGATAAAAAAGAAATACGCAGCGGTAGAGCCGGCATTGCTTGAGGCGTTTGAGCTGTCGAAAGTTTTGCAGGCTAATGCACAAAAGCGCGGCAATATGGACTTAGAAAGCGTCGAGGCAAGGTTTAAACTTGATGAAAAAGGAACTTGTATAGACGTACAAAAGAGGACTCGTGGTGTCGCCGAGGAAATGATTGAGCAATTTATGATTGTGGCCAATCAAGCGGCAGCCTTATATGCGAAAAGCGCACAAATTCCGTTTGTATATAGGGTGCATGAGGTCCCCTCACCCGAAAAAATAAGTATTTTAGCTCAGACGATATCACTGTTTGGTCTCAAGTCGTATAGAATTCGTCAAGGGCTAAAGGTTAAGGATATTTCAAATATTCTAGAGCAAATAAAAGGAACACGCATAAGCAGTATTGTGTCAAATCAAGTTTTACGTTCTATGTCTAAGGCCCGATACTTTGAGCAACCGCTGGGGCATTTTGGTTTAGCGCTGGAGGATTATTGTCACTTTACTTCACCTATTAGAAGATACCCTGACACAGCTATTCACCGAATATTATCGGATTTAGCTGAGGGTGTCTCGACGAAGAAGATTGAAAAAACCTATAAACATTTTGTTAAAGAAGCGGCTGCTAAAAGTTCGAGTTATGAAATTAGAGCGATGAGGGCAGAGCGAGATGCAGAAAAGTGCTATATGGCTGAGTACATGCAGGCACATGTTGGTGAAATTTTTGCAGGTAAGATAAGTGGTGCAATACAGACAGGAATTTTTGTAGAGCTTGAAAACGGAATCGAGGGTTTTGTTAGCGTTGAGTATTTTCCTGGTTACGGATTTGAGTTTGACGGAATTATGAGTTTTAAAAATAAAAAGACTGGAGTATCAATGTCCATTGGAGATCCCATTAATATTAAGGTGTTAACGGTGGACGTGTCTTCAGGAAAGATTGACTTTATTCCAGTTTAAAGTAAAATTTTTACATTTTTGGTTAACATTTGAATAACGTTCAGAATAAGTGTCCAAGATATATCATATGAATAATTGAATCTAGAATTTAAAATCAAGAATGTTGATTTGAAAGGAAGGTTTAAATATGAATGCGATAAAGGATATTTTTGGCGTTAAAGACCCTCAAGAGGCAATTTTAAATGCTAAAAAAAGACGTTTTTTTAGGGAACTTCGAGATATTTATTCACAAATGAAATGTACTGATATGTGGTTCGAGATGGAAGACGATGAGGACTTGATTGATGCTAGCATATATCAACGCGAAGCGCTCAATGCTAGGTATAGGTATCTTTTGCGGCAAGCCAAAGAAAATCATATTACGCCAACGTGATACAAGGCAGGGAAGGGGTTGCCGTAGCTACAGAGGCGATACTCATTTGGTGAGGTGCTTAAAGTGAACGATATGTATAAAGAAGAAAATTTTACGATAGTGTATGCTAAAGAAGATGAAGCTTGTGTAACGGACATAGTTAAAGCCCTTCAAAAAGCTCAAAACATTATTTTTAATTTCCTAAATATCCCATTTCAAGCGATTGATATTGACGTATATATTTACAGCAATATTGATGATTTTCAAGACACTGTTTATGGTAGACTAAAGGAACAATGGAATGTTTGTGCAATTAAAAATAATACAATACATGTTGTTTCGCCGTTATCTCCGGGACGTGTACACAAATACAACGATATTTTATTGATACTTGGCAAAGCGGTGCAAGATGTGATATTAAATACATTTTTTGACGATATCCCTAATTGGTTGGGTATTACAATTTTGACATCAGGACTCATGTCTGACCAAAGTACATACAGCATTCCGCAGATAACCAACTTTAAGAATGAGGGTTATCATAACTATAGCGAATCGTATTTTATAGCTAATTTTATTTTTAACAAATTTGGTAGAGATGTTATTCTGGAAATTTTAAGACAGCCAGAGAAATATAACAAAATTTTACATTTATCTGATAGCGAAATAGATGAGTGCTTAGGAGAGTACTATAAAACAGGCCGCTAAGCGCTATGTGATAAGTTGTGGCATTGAATAACTTTACTTGTTTATGATATTATATTGTTGCGCTATTTTTTATTAACTACTGATTTTTCTAAAATGTTAAATTCAACTTATTAAAAAGGAGCTATTTTACGTGAAATGTCCATATTGCGGTTTTGAGGAGAGTAAAGTTGTTGATTCGCGGCCGGCAGACGATGGTGCAAAAATACGCAGACGTAGGGAATGTCTCAAGTGTAGCTCAAGATTTACTACATATGAAATGGTAGAGACATTACCCATAATTGTTATAAAAAAGGACAAGTCTAGAGAAGCGTATGACCGTTCGAAGTTACTTAGTGGTATGCTAAAGTCGTGCGAGAAGAGACAAATTTCTATTGAAACGATAGAAGATAGCGTAAATAAGATTGAGCAAAAAATTCAAAACTCGATGCTCAAGGAGATTAAATCGAGCGATATCGGCGAATATGTTATGGAGGCGCTAAAAGATATCGACAAAGTTGCGTATGTTCGCTTTGCGTCTGTTTACCGAGAGTTTGATGATGTTGAAAATTTAATGGATGAGCTTAAAAAATTATTAATGGACAAAAAGTAAAAGCTGAGGGAATTAATCCTTCAGCTTTTTTATTTATATTATTTTTGAAAGCGTGGTCTGCGAGTTTTATGCGACGTTGTCATTATCACCATGTGCAGAGGAAAGCTCTTGATTAGTACTTTCAACTGTTGCGGTTTGTGCAGCAGTTTCCTCTGCTACGGCTTGCGCAGCTGTTTTCTCTGCTGCGGCTTGCGCAGCCGTTTCTTCTGCTGCGGTTTGTGCAGCAGTTTCCTCTGTTGCGGTCTGCGCAGCCGTTTCTTCTGTTGCGGTTTGCGCAGCAGGTGCCTCTGCTGTGGCTTGATGCAAGGTTTGTTTTAGCTTAGTTGAGATAAACTCTTTTTCTTCTGGGGTATTTAACGAGAAGTCTATGCGACCGTTATCGTCAATTTTTACAAACACAAACTGATCCGTTGCCTTGTTGAAGAATACTAATAATTTTACATGTTTGTCAGGTTGCTTATTGATAACTACTTTCTCGAGTAATGTTGACCGGCAATCGTCCAGATGTCGACGAGCTGGACGCGCACCTTGGTTTTCGTCATCGATCCTCTGTGATAAATCATCCAGCATAGCATCGATACCATACAGCGAAACGTTATAGTCACGTTCGAAACGTTCTCTTAAAGACTTAAATAGAGCTATGAGAATAGCTTTATAATCATCAACACCCAATTTATTAAACTCAATAAACTTGATTCTGTTAAGATAAGATTTATCATGTTCTACATAAGTACGGGAGCCAGTACCATCATCGACATGTTGAAGATTCTCGTGGTTACCTTTGGTATACGACTGAACGCTTTCGTTACTTGTCAAAACGATTAGATAATTGGAGAAGTCGATGTGGCCATAGCCTGGAACATATATGCCACCATTATCGATAACAACACGCATAATCTCTTCAAACTGCGCACGGTGTATTGGAGTCATTTTATCAACTTCATCGATAATGATGGTACCGCGCCGGTCAGTCGCGACCTTTTTCAATAGCGGTGACAGCGTAGCAGTTTCAGCGCCGTTGGCGCCGCGACTATACATCAATCCAAAAGCACTGCCGCGGTCAGAAAACAGTTCGGTCGCCGGCATAGAAATCGTCCGTGAGTCGTCGCCAGAAATGGCGCGTGCAAGGCGTTTAGCCGCCTCTGATTTACCGCAGCCAGACGGGCCAACGAGAGCAACAACAGTAGTAGTACCATGGTTAGTTTGAGCGCGTACGTTATCAACAGTCGCGAGAGCTATCTTTTTCATAGCTTCTATAGCACTAGGTTGACCTTTGATGTCAGACATTGTAGCGTCGTATATGCTCAACGTTTCAGCTACGGTTAAGCTTCTTGTTATAGCATTTTTAATGGCAAATACAATTTGTCTAAATAGTATACCTCCAAACATGAGAAGGTAGCCAATGAGCACTTGCAGCGTAAAAGGATTAGCTATAAGTGAAGAAAAGAGATAATTTAACCAACCAGAGGATTTAGGTTGTATAGCCGAATATACTGCTTGATGAACCTCGGCTGCAGTGAATTTAAAACCCGCTACTCTTTGTTGTGTCTGCAATTTGTTTGCAACTTGTAAGCCTTTTTGAATGAACTTTTGTTCTTTAGTTGGAAAAAGCCAATGCCAACCTCTTTTCAAAAAGTTTTCAGGGGTTGCTTGATTTTGCAATTCATGAAGATGCTTTGTATATTGGCACACAACATCATCTTCTGTGCAAGTTTCTTGCGCAGATGTTGTTAAAGGGGTGCAAGCCAAGGAAAAAGCCAAAAGGCTAGCAGTTATTTGCTTAAATTTAATTTTCAAAATAATTCCTCCCTAATAAAAAAGATTACTATAAAAGTATAGCTCATTTTGTCGAGTTTGTCAACCGACTCCTATGCTGATGTTTGCGAAAAAGAAGGAGTTATTTTGGTGATTTTGACGATTACGGGGTGGGATAACTTTTTAAATCTTGTACTTAAAAGTTAAGCATAACATTGTGCGCTTGAGCGTGATAACATCAAGGTGTAGAAAGTATCTTAAAAAGATGCTGGAGGAGAGGGTGGTGGTGGTTGACGTAAGTATGCATTAATTAGATCTTCCAGGTTCAGTACGCATGAAAGTACTTCCGCTCAAGGGCCTGGAGGCAGCGCTGGAAATAAGCTATTAATTATATTAAGAAGGGCTTTGACGAAATTAGGTGTTTCTGATGCTTTACGTGGAACCATTATTTTTTCGCCGCCACAGATTGTAAAAAAAGCTCCAGGTAAAAGTTGAACAGAAGAGCCACTTTCAGCAACTGCCTCAGAGTTCATTTCAAGAATAACTTCCGATTTTGGGCGAGCAACCAAGGAGGAACCTTCCTCGCCGACACCTATGGAACCACTCCCAATAAATACGGTGCTACCTTCTGTAGCCATACCAATTCCTCCATGATACATTTCAGCAAGTGCACCGTCTTCGGCCACAACGACAGCAAAATTAGTAGCAGTGCCTGTAAGCGGGGCATGATTAGCCAAATAAATAGCGCGGTCCTCTGCCGTTTGGATTTTTTCATCGATGTTATCACTTTGTGCAAAAGCTTTATTAATGCTACCTTGCGTGAGGTTAGTAAATCCGACAAATAGAATTAAACTGATAATTGCGAATAACTTAAAGAGTTTTTTAAAAATGAGGTTTAAATAATTGATACAGACCGGTTGGTTTTTTAACATTGACATACTATCTCCTGATTTAAAATTTCTTATCATGTTATCTGAAATAAAAACTTTTGTCTATATATTTCAATTAAATTTCGGTTTTCGACAAAATTCCCGAGATAAAAATGGCAAAAATATGTTACACGATTTATTTTTTTGTTTTCATATAATTAACATGTTTATAAATTTAATCGATGTGAAAAAATAAAATTGAGTAAAAATTTACTTAACAAGTTTTTATCTATGTCAATCGGGAGGTGGTGAGGCTCCTCGTAAAAATTAGGTTAATTAAAAATAGAAAGAATTAAAAAAATATTATAATATAAGGGGAAATGATTATGAACTTTAAAGCTGTTACGAAAAAAATATTTGTAAGTGTTGTTCCAATGGTATTTCTGTTTGCCACGCTTTGCGCAACAAACGTATTGTGTTATGCATCGGGAGAAGCAACTATCGTTCGGGTATTACCAGACGTGGTTGGGCGCGCGTTTACAGAAATAACTGAAGGACAAAGTATCGATTATGCCTCAGAGGGTGAGCATAAAGACAGTACTGGTGCCGATGGTGCTGGTCGAGGCGTTATTTCGCATTCTATGATAGGAGACAAAACGGTTGTTACCCTTGATAATGTTGATATTACAACCGACAACGGTTTGCTCAGTGCCTCTATTGGTAGTGGAGATTTGGAAATTGTTCTTAATGGGAGCAACTCAATTACTTCTAATAAGACGACTATTTTGACATCAAATAATAACCTTAGATTTGTTGGCTCAGGTACGCTTACAATTAATCAAAATACAGATGATAGCGCTATCTCGACCTTATCTGGTGGAAATATAGAATTTGCAACAAACTCAGAGATAACCATAAATCAGTCAGCAGCGGACTCGGCTATAAGTGCGTCCGCTAACCTGGTAGTAAGTAGTGGAAATATCAACATTTTGCAAACGGGTAATGCAGATGCCGTCGCCGTTGGCGGGGATACAACAATTAATGGCGGCTCTTTAAACATAACGCAAAATTCGTCCGATAATGCTATCCAGGCTGCGGGCTCACTTAGTGTCACTGCAGGCCGTCTTGCGACTAATAACGCCGATGCAACAGGTAATGGTCTAAACGTCGAGGGGGAAGTGAACTTAACTGGTGGTACGATTGAGAGCATTATTACAAACGACTCAACAGGAATTCCAGTTTACGCTTCAGAGGCCATTATCATAAATGGTGCTAACGTTAGAGCTATAGGTGCTGCTGGAAGTTCACCGTATGGTATCTCAACAGCGGATGGGAAAAATATCGTTATTCACAGAGGAAGTGTTGTGGAAGCTGTAGGTAATATAAATGCTATTAATCCTGCAAACTTAATTATTGATGATAGCGTGGATTGGGTTGCTATGGCTGGACAGTCTGCGGAAACAGCTTCAAAATTAGTGGAGGTTAATGGTAGCGATATAAAAACGGCCATTACGGATGCAGGTTATGACTATGTGCGACTCTATAATGAAATTGTTTTAGTTCCAAGTTCGATAACCTACGACAGAAATACCGCGGCAAGAGAACACACGGAAATTACAGTTGTGTTAGGCTTTAACGGAAATATGCTTACGGAATTAGTTGAGGGTGACAGAGCTTTGCAGGTTGGTAGAGATTATGTACTCAACTACAACGGTGCAGACTTGATATCTGTTACGTTCCAGGTTCGTGAATATTTAGAAACCTTAGGTGTTGGAACGCATATATTAACATTTAAATTTAATAATGGGTTAACTTCAAACGTTGCTATTAATGTAGTTGATACGGCGAATTCATAATAAGATGATAATGAAGTGCCTTAAGCAAGCATCGGGCGCCGCGAGGCGCCGAAGGCCCTTTCGGGCCTTCGGCTATTCCAGGAATTCAACAATGTTGAATTCCTGGAATAAAAAGAAAATAAATATTTATTTTCTTTTGCCTCGCGGCTGCGATTGGCTCGGGCTAAGTAATAGACCCTAGTAAGTTGGATGAAACTGAAACTTTCAAATAAGGCATTTCCAACCATCAAGTGAAAAAGCTCCTGCAAAAAAACAGGAGCTTAATTTAATAGCAGTAGGCCGCACCGAGTTGGTCTTCAGGAATCATATACTTACCGAGGAGGCTATCGATGTGGTACCAAGTGCCGCCGGATTCAACTTGATTCCAGTAATGCGGGTTACCGCGCAAAGTACCTTGAATTATTTTAGCAGAGTGACCAGCTTCGGTTAATAGTTTATACAATAGGGCAGAATAATGCTGAGAGGTACCTCCGCCATTTTCTAAGGCAAAAGCGACTAGTTCTTTTGTTGTACCTCCAGGAGCATTTATGTAAGTCATATTATTTCGTACATAGCTGTAGATGTTAGAAATTTCTCGTCCAGAGGAGTCTAAAATAGAGTTGAAATCCAGTTCATTGGAATCTGTAGATTCCACGAAGTTGTAGTTGGGTGTATCGTAAGTTTTAGGCTGATATGCTGGTACGGAGGTAGGCTCTGGAGCTGGTTCTTGTTTTACTTCATCTGTTTTTTTAGCTGGTTTTGGTTGAGCAGGCGGGTCAGGTTGCAATGTACCGTCGTTATTAAAGCGATAAGTTTTTTTCCCAAGTTTGTGCGTACCGGTTAAGTTTTTACCATATTGATCCTTATAATATTTTTTACCTTTTTCTGTTACCCAACCTGTTACCAAAGCGCCGTCTTTATTTAAATAATATGTATGTCCATCAATTTGTTGAGTTCCAGTAAGTTTAACACCGTCGTTATTAAAGTAATATTTAGTACCGTTAATGATTGTCCAACCGTTTGCCAAGTTGTATTCATTTGTAAAGTAAAGATTTTTGTTA
Source organism: Acutalibacteraceae bacterium (assembly GCA_045540315.1). Taxonomy (GTDB): domain Bacteria; phylum Bacillota; class Clostridia; order Oscillospirales; family Acutalibacteraceae; genus CAG-557. The sequence goes on from JAZQHA010000166.1 coordinate 31,401, forward strand.
TCTAAGTTAGAAAAGCCTTTTCTTAGTGTACCATCTTCATTAGCGAAATATTTTTTGGTGTCGATAGTTATCCAACCGGTTTGCATGGCACCATCTTCGTCAAAATAATAGCCTTTTGAGTCGATAGTTTTTATACCCGTTTGAACGATACCGTTTTCATCAAGAAAATATTTTTGACCATCTATATCGAGGAACCCGTGTTGAGGAAAACCATATTCATCAAAGTAGTATTTTTGGTCCTCTATGTTGCGAAAACTGGTATAAAAAGCACCGTTATTTTCATTAAAGTGATATGGCACATTATTTATGATGGTGTCTCCTTTTTGAAGAATTCCATCTTCGTTAAAGTAATAGTGTTCGCCATCAATGTCTTGCCAGGATGTATGAACAAAACCGTCGTCACCAAAATAATAGGTATTCCCGTCGATATCTACTAGGCCATATGCGTGTTGAAAGTCGCTGAAAATATAATATCGGCCTTCATCTGATTCATGCCAGCCCGCGGCGTTTACACGCTTATTATATTGCATACAAAAAATAAAAGAACAAAACGCAACAAATATAAGTGCGCCCCACACAAACAATGCTTTCCTTTTATTGGAAAAAGATATAAAAATACGTTTCATATGAGCCCCTCTTTCTAGCGGATAAATTTCGTTCTCACAAAGATTATCATAAAAAAAATTAAAAATCAAATCTTTTTGTTAAAAAAATTGAAAAAAGTGTTGACAGACCAAAAAAAACGTGATATCATACAAATGTAAATCCGTAAAACGAATAATAAATAGCTATTTAAACCCAAAACTGACTGTAGCTACATTTATAGGTGGATAAAAAGGATTATTTGTATTTACAAAGGAGGGAGGGAAATGTTTATGTGTTATTTTTTATGTAGACTAGGAATTTTGCCGTGGGTTTTGATGAAAATGAATTTTAGAAAGAAAATTTATCGAATGTGTTGAATTTTGAAAAAAAGAAGAATATAATTTAACGTTAAGGGAGTTGGAAAACATGTCAAAAAATGTGGAAAAGTTTTTAAAGTTAGCAAATGTTAACAAAAATGTTAGAGAAAAAATATCTAAATTAAACATAAAAAAGCACGAGGATGATTATGAGCTGGTATCAAAAGAAATTTTGCCAATAGCTAGAGAGTACGGTATAGAGTTTACGGCAGATGAGTTTGTGAATTTTGCACGTTCGAATGTTGCTAAATTGGACCCTCAGGGTATGCAAGAGGTTTCAGGGGGGAGTGGTACTCGCTCAGCAGTGATTGGTGTATTGACGGCCGCAGCGTTGTTGTCGGCCCCGACAATATTTGAAGCTCTATCTGACGCCGGTGTCAAACTTTCAATGTCGGCCTCTGCTGTAGGTTCAGATGAGGAGCAAGAGGAGGAGCAAGAGGAGGAGCAAGAGGAGGCTCTAGCTGAGGAGCCAGATGATAATTCTGACAGAGATCCTGCTGAAGAAGCTGTAGCTTTCGCGACTAATATGGCGACACTTTCGTCTGAAATGTCCCCAGAGCAAATTAAAGTGGCGAATGATTTAGTCACGTTTTTGAAAGATGAAAATGTCTCACTACATGCGTCTGATATCGCTGAGAGAGCTATGTATTTTCTGGAGATGGCTGGTGAAGTACAGGTCAATGAAGACGATGTGAAATTTGATGAAAATGTTTTGCGGCTGGCGATTTATTGGCTTACAGCTAGCTCGAATATGCGACCGAATGAGCGCGAAACTCTTTACGATGGTGTTATGAATTGCACGCGCATGGCCGGAGAGTTGAGCAGATTTTTGCGGATGGTGTGTCTGAACTTGAATTCCAGGGAAGCTGAGTGGGTCATTCATTATTTTTTTCAGGAGCACGATTTTATTAAGGGTCAAGATTGGTTTGAGGAGCCCGGTGTGATACCGTTGCGGGCTCCTGTGAAGCTCGTCGATCGGTTGCGTGACGCCTCTGATGTAGCTAAAATTGGGGTTCGGTGGTATCAAGCTTGCCGTGGTGATGCGGCGGAACTGGCTGTCCGGCATGAAAGCGCGGTCCGGATTGCCAGCCGTCTCGCCAAGTGGCCGCCTCTGTGGCAGCTCCAGACGAAGTGTTTGCAAGTGGCCCGGTCAATGCTACCGGCTATGGTTCAGCAACTTGCAGATGGCCGTGTGCCGTCGGACGTTGCACGATCATTCACCGATGTTACGTGTCTGCCTGCCGGAGGGAACTGGACAGAGGCTAAAATCGGGGTGTTAGAGCTGGAGAAGTGGTTGTCTGTGAATGGACGGGACGGCATGAACAATACGGTCGGTTTTCTGAGGCGTTTGTATTCTCCGTGGTTGACGGCGACAACACTGCGCAATACTGAGGGTGTTATTACAATTGAGGACTTTGTTACAACTGTGCTTGTGCCGTGGGTGAAAGGCACTGACCGTTGGTACGGGCAGCTTGATAAAGTGTACTCTGACACGGCGCTTGAGGCGAGTGGGTTGATTGGAAGAGAAAAAGAGCTTAAAGACTTACGTAACGAGATTGATAACTGCCGCAACCAGTCACTAGTGTTGCCTCCGGACCTTTGCTTTGAGTGGGAGCTCCGGCTAGGAGACATCTACCAGGAGGCTGAACGTAAGGAGCTTGATACATATAAAAAAGTTGATCGTTCTAAGTCTTGGCGGGAGTGCGTAGACCATATTATGGCGAAGCTCCATAGTATTAGATTTAATGTTTTGAGGATGACAGACCCTGTTGCGAGAGAAGCATTGATGGATGATATAGCGTGGGTTTGTAGTAAAATGTGGCAAAAGGGCGATACGTTCTACTTGTGGACCAGAGAGGCGCGCGCAGCTTTTACAGCGGTCGATTCTTATGGAGCGCTAGTCTACAAAGAAAATGCGGAGCCCAATATTGAAAACCGTAATCTGGAGCTATTGCAGGCATTACATGCTGCGGGTTACGACCTGCATAATACACATGTGCGAGAGTGTATAGAGGCTGTGAGGGGCGGTGTTAGAGGCTGATGTGGTCAGTTGTAGATTATGTTTTATTGGTTGTATAGGCATCGGATATTGTGGATGCTTGTAAGTTTAATTTATTATAGGAAGGATGAAGGTTATGTCTAGAGAGAATGTTAAAAAGTTTTTTGAGTTGGTAAAAACAGAGGAACAATTGGCAAGAAAAGTGGTTGAATTGAATGAAGGTATGCGTACAGGCAAGTTTAGCGATGAGAACGAGCTCATAGAAGACCATATTTTGCCGCTTGCAAAGGAGTACGGCCTAGAGTTTACTGTGGATGAATTTTTAGAATATTCGCAGGCCTCGGTGGGTGAGCTAAGCGATGACATGTTGTTGGATGTTAACGGTGGTAGGATTAGTCCTCGAGCGATGGCGCTAGGACTGCTAGCGACTACGGCGATTAGCTTTGTGCCTAGCATTATCGGGAGCTTTGCTACCGGTGGCGGAGATTCAGTGCCGCCAGTGGCTGAAACATCGATTTCTCAAACTTATGAGGAGAATATGGAAGATGAAGACAATGACGACGATGTACCTGCCAGTAATTTAGCCTACGAAGATGATGACACGGTAACGCCACAAAATTCGCCGATATTTGGAGCCCAGCGTAGAGCTGACGCTGGGGGCCCTGGTGCGTTTAATATGGATGAGGTTATGCAGAAGTTGCGTTCAGTGGACGGTGCGACAGCGCAGCCTGGATCAGGGGTTGCAGAGACTCAAGCTACCGTGGACCGCAATGGAGCGGGAGATGCCGCGGTGGAGACTAAGCTTGAGACTCAAAAAGCAGAGGGAAGCACAACTCATGTTGCAGCAAATAAGGATTCGTCAGAAGCGACTGCCACAGCTGCCGTTGAGGAAGAAGCCACGAAAAAAGTCGACGAGGCGAAAGAAGCTGAGGCAGTTGTAGCAGCCGACGAGGAGAACGAAGCCGGGGCAGTTGTAGAAGACGGCACTGGAGCTGAGGGAGCGGGAGCTGTGGAAGCAAGCACATGGGCTCCGTTGGTAGCGAAAGCCCAGGGAGACACGATATCATACGCAAATCGAGTGGAACACTTACTAACTGGGATAGATAGTTATAATGAGTTAGATGAGCAGAGCCGAGAGGCTGTTAATACAGAGGCTGGCGCGCTTAAGGGTATGATTAAGGGACGTACGGGTTCACTTCGCCTAGTAGGGAATGGCAAAGGCGTCAAAAAGTATAAGTATGCAAAATCGGGAGACACAACAGAGGTGGAAAATCTACAAAAAATAGTAGAATTTTGTGCTTCGCATAGTCTATAATGATTAATTTATATGTTTAAGGAGGACAAGATTATGTCAAAATTAGATGTGAAGAAATTTTATGAGTTGGCAGAAAAAGATATGGGCTTAGCTAAAAAATTAGCTAGTCTCGACCAGGAACAAACACTAGAGGCAAGTGATTTGGTGAACCTTAAAGAAATTGTTAGCGAGAAGATAATTCCGCTAGCAAAAGAACAAGGTTTTGATTTCACGGCAGATGAGCTGTTGGAGTATGCAAACGAGAGATACATGCGTTTGAGTGATGATGAGCTTCTCGACGTTAGTGGTGGTGTGTCGGCGAGAGCTGCTGGTTTAGGGTTAGCAGGGGTATTAACGTTGTCGTTGGGTGGCGTTGCTGCTCTGAATATGGTGCGAAACGGTGATGTAGAATCAACAATTTCTACTTCTGCGCCAAGCACGACTACTGTAGAGGATAAATCTAAAGTGGATGACTTGGGTGACCTGAGCGAAGAAGACATGAATAACTTGCGAGAACTGTTTAAACAAAATGGCGAACGAAAAAGTAATATGCCATCTGATGATGAAGATATCAGCGAGTTACTTAAGCAACTTGGTAGCGTTAAGCCCCGTGGAGGCATGAACAGTCGTGCTGGTAAAGGAGCAAAAGCTGCCGCTCAAGACGATGTAGACATGAACGAGATTGAGCAGTATTTGCAACAGCTAGGAGAACTGGCTCAAAAAGAGATGAATCAGGGCAAACAGAGAAAAAATGCATCAGTGTTGCGTAACCGGGCCGAACAAGCTGCTGAGGATTTTAACGTGGCAGCCATGCTAGAAGGTTTAGGTGCAAGGATTCCTGAGGCTGAGACTGCCGAAAAACCTGTGGTTGGTGCTCCGACTGCCGCAAAAGCTGTGAACAGCGAAGCCGATGCGGAACGCAAAGCAGCGGAAGAAAAAGCGAAGCAAGAACGCAAAGCGAAAAAAGCCGAGCGTAAAGCAGCAGAAGAAGCTGCAAAAGCCGAGGCAGAGCGCAAAGCGAAAGAGAAAGCAGCGGTGCAGAAACTACTACAACATCCAGAGGGTAAAGACAGAGTTAGGAAGCTAGCTAATAAGATGGCGTGGGAGTTGGTGGATGGCGTTGGTACAAAAAAGGCGAGAAACTCGATGAAGTCAGACACGGCCATTGCGGCGGCTCTTATGGAACAGATAAATTCACCAAATGTGAATCCGTACATATTAGAACATGCAGCGACTATTCCGTTTAATGATATGTATACTATTTCATTTTCACCCTTAGTTCAAGACGGTACAGTAGCAGTTCTAAAAAACCTTGTGAAACCTGCGACTCCGGCTGCCGCAACACCTGTGGATACGACTTCAGCTAAATCTGCGAACAGCAAAGCCGAGGCGGAAAGCATAGCAGAAGATGCTGTTAACAAGGCCTATAAGAAAGCGGAAAGTATGGTTGGAGAGTATGATGTTGGCGATTTATCAACTGATGATCAGAAAAAGGTGCCCGCTTGGGCAATAATCGATTTGGAAGAAGAGGACTTCGGAGTTTCATTGACCACAGAGGGTAATGATGTCACTTTTTCTTCTACGGTCTCCTATGTTGATGCAGCGGGTAAGACGCAAACAGTAACGTCAAAGAAAACGCTGAAGGTTGGTGAGTTCTTCAAGGAGAAAGCTGAAGCGGCGAGCAAAGCAGCGGAAGAAAAAGCGAAGCCAGAACGCAAAGCGAAAGAAGAAGCCGAGCTCAAGAAGGCCGAGGAAAAGCGCATAGCGAAAAAAGCCAAGCGTAAAGCAAGGGAAGAAGCAGCTGCAAAAGCAGAGCGCAAAGCAGCAGCAGAAGCTGCAAAAGCCGAGGCAGAGCGCAAGAAGACTGTGTATGAGAGCGAGGAAGCGGCTAAGGAAGCAGCACAGAAAGCGGTTGACCAGGCGGCGGAGCAGCTGGCTGGCTTGAAACAGCGGCTCGCTCGCGTAAATAGCTTCTTGGAAGACGAGGAGTTGGTTTTCAAAGACGGCCTTGAAGAATTGGCAAGTAACAACCCACTAGTGGCTGTTACAGTACAGGATCACCTGTTCGGTTCGGATGTCATTTTAGAGTCTGTGGCCAAGTATATGGGTGAGAATGGTATTGAGCGTGAAGTTAAGGTGCGGACGAAGACAATAGTTGGTGACGACGATGAGACAGCTAGAGCAGATACAAAAGCCGAGGCAGAGCGCAAAGCAGCAGAAGAAGCCGAGCGCAAGAAGGCCGAGGCAGAGCGCATAGCGAAAGAGAAAGCCGAGGTGAAGAAACTACTAAAAGATCCAGCAGAGGTGCAGAAACTACTACAATATCCAGCAGGGGTGCAGAAACTACTACAAGATCCACTGGGTGAATTAATGGTTAGAACGGCAGCTGATAGGATGGCGCGGCGGATGGTGGAAGGCGTTGGTAACGAAAAGAAGAGAAACTCGATGAAGTCAGACACGGCCATTGCGGCGGCTCTTATGGCAAATATGAATTCCCAAGATGTGGCTCCGTACATATTACAATATGCACATCCTCGTAAGTTTAATGATAAGTATATTGTTGTATTTGGGGATGCAAATGGGGCTCCAGCGTCACCCTTACGTGTGCTAGTCTCTTCACAAATCGATACAGTAACACTTCAAGAACAATTTGTGACACCTGCGACTCTGACTGCCACAAAACCTGTAGCTGAGGCTCCGAATGCCGCAGAACCTGCGACTGCGACTCCGGCTGCCGCAAAACCTGTGGATACGACTTCAGCTAAACCTGCGAACAGCGAAGCCGATGCGGAACGCATAGCGAAAGAGAAAGCCGAGCAACAGAGCCGAGAGCGGGAGCGCATAGAGAAAGAAAAAGCGGAGCAAGAGCGCAAAGACGCAGAGCGCAAAGCGAAAGAAGACGCCGAGGCAGAGCGCAAAGCGAAAAAGAAAGCCGAGCAACAGCGCCGAGAGCGGGAGCGCATAGCACAAAATGCTGTTAATGAGGCCTATAAGAAAGCGGAAAATATTGTTAAAACGCATGTTAGCAAATTATCAATTAATAGTCCTGGTGCGGTGACCTCTTTTGCAATGGAAGAGTTGAAAGAAGCGGACTTCGGAGTTCCATGGACCACAACGAATAATACTATCACTTTGTATTCTACGTTCTCCTACGTTGATGCAGCGGGTAAGACACAAACAGTAAAGTTAGAGAAAACGCTGCAGGTTGGTGAGTTCTTCAAGGAGGCAGAGCAAGAACGCAAAGCGAAAGAAGAAGCTGCTGCAAAAGCCGAGGCAGAGCGCAAAAATGTAAACGCGGCTTATGCCCAGGCGGTAGAAGTTGTGGAGAAGGCGATTGCAGATACGCAGCTTAATTTTGTTGACGCAGGGCTCCTTACGGCTGAGGTGACACTTAAAACGACGCTATTTGAGGGTGTAACAGTTGAGTACGCGGGAACAACTGTTACCTTTAAAGATGGTAATACAGAAAAAACGTTGGATTTTAAAGAGCTGGTGGAAGAAATCAAAAAGAATCGTGAGGAAACTCAGAAAGCCAAGCAAGAGCGCTTAGATCGTAAGAAAGACGAAGCAGAGAAGGTAGCAGCCAAAGATGAGGCAAACGCTCTGTTAAAAGGTAATGATATGATGCGGATGCTGCTGGATAAGATTGGTACCCAAGCCGACAGAGATAAAATAAACGAAGAAGGCAAGATTAGGACGAGCATTGCTCAGGCGATAGCTGAATTAGACTCTTCCGAAGAATTTAATCAGTATTTCTTACAGCATGCAACACCTGTTGCATTTAATCCACTATTTACCCTTTCCTTTTTAGATACCGAATCACCTATAAAGCTGACTAAGGAAAATGCTATTGAAGAAGAAGAAACAACAGCTCAACACGATGCAGTAGGAGTTCAAGAACAACCCACAGCAGATGCTAAAGGGGATGCAGAAACAATAGTTCCAGAACAACCTATGGAACATGCTGAGGGGACTGCAGAAACAATAGTTCAAGAACAACCCACAGCAGATGCTAAAGGGGTTGAAGACACAACAACGGCTGAGGAGCTTCAAAAACAAGCACAAGACAATTGCGACGAAGCAGCAAAGAAAATAGTAGATGCCTTTGACACCAAGATAAGGACAGATAAATGGAAGGTTGTTAGTCCAGAGGCTCTGGACGACTTTGCCAATAATATTGTGGAACAATTTATAAAACAGGGTGCTGTTTATAACGAAAAGAGCGGTGTTCTAACCTTTAGCGCTACTGGAACGACCAAAGGCAAGCTCTGGGGAACTAATAAGACTACAAAGACAGCGACCTTGAATGTGCGAGAGCTGTTGAATTTTCAAAATGAAGTAACTAAATGTGCAGAATATCGTGAGGCGTTTGATTGGGCAATAAATCTAATATCAACAAAAGCAATCAGGGACAGACTTGTTACAATGGGTGAAGATTTGGTTAAGAATGCGGTAAGTGTTCAAAACATTAAAGAACTAAATGAGGTTCAGAATAAGATTAAAGAAATGGAGGCAATTGTTGAGACTGCTGCTAAGCTGGAGCAAGTGCAGTCAGACGTTAACGAGAAAATTAGCGCATTAAAAGAGAAAAAAGACTTTGTAGCTAGAGTTAACGAGATAATTGAAAAAGCCAATGTGACAAATGAGAAGGCTATTAAGCAGGATTTAGCTAAGATGAATGCGTTGAAGGCGGATGTTGAGAAGCAAGCGGAACTAGAAAGCCTAAAGACAACAGTTGCCGAGGAGATTACAAAATTAACAGAGCAAAAAGACTTTGAAGCTAGAGCTAACGCGATAGTCGGCAACGAAAACGCCACAAGCGTACAGGCTATTCAAGGCGATATTGCTAAGATGAATGCGTTGAAGGCGGCTGTTGAGAAGCAAGCGGAACTAGAAAGCCTAAAGACAACAGTTGACGAGGCGATTACAAAATTAACAGAGAAAAAAGACTTTGTGGATAGAGCTAAAGAGATAGTCGGCAACGAAAACGCCACAACCGTACAGGATATTCAAGGCGATATTGCTAATATGAATGCATTAAAGGTAGAGGTAGAAGCACAGCAAAAGCTAGAGAGTACAAAATTACAGGTTAGCGAAAAGTTTAGGCAATTGTCTACATTGCTACACACACGCAAATATGATGATCTTCTTACTTCTTTCAAAAATATCGATCTTAGCAAGTGTACAACTGTAACGGCCTATGAAAAAGCTATCGCTCAGATGGATGTCTTGAAGAAGCAAGCTGAAGAAAGATATGCCACAAATAATCAGTCAGCTGCTGTGAAGACGAAACACAGCGAAGTACAAACGGCACTTGATAGCGTCGTTAAAGATAGCGTTAAGACAGCGCTACAAAAACGCTTAGTCTATATTATGAACTATTCGGGTAACGCTAAACATCTGCAGTGGTGCGAGAATGAACTTGATGCGCTTAAGGTTGGCGTTGGGCAAATAAATAATATACAAGAAATGATAGACACTTTGAGAGACGAAACTCAAAAAGATGGCCTACAAAAACAATTACAATCTATCTTAGACAAAAATACCAAGGTTAATGACTGGAATAATTCTGTGAAGTTGCAACTTGATACGCTGTCGAAAGCAGTTAAGCAACAACAAGAGGCCGAAGATACGCACACAAATAAAATGTTTAGCGAGTTACAGGCAAAACTGCAGGCTTTTGTGACGGAACAATACAATGCAACTACAGCTGGTGAAGATTTAGACATCGCGACAATTTCAGAAGGTTTTGTGAACGGTCTCAAGGCTGGTTTGGACGAAGATGGACTAAAGATTGGACAGTCGGAATCGGACGAATCGTACTCATTAGAGACAAACTATCACAACACAGATAACTTTGGCGGCGATGATGTGCTAATGGTGAATGCCTATGTTGACACAATGATTGATAAACTTAATTTAGAACAGGGCAAAAATACAGGCATTTCAGGTGCTAAAACAGCGGTGGAAAAAGCTTTATCTGAAAAGATTCGTAGCGCCTTTAAAGCAAATAAAAAAGCAAATGATGCCAAGTTGACCGATTTAGTGAAAGCAAATATAGGTGCAGTGATGGCAGATATACAGACTAACTTTGAAGACGCAGCATCTTATATTAGAGTAACTGACGATAACAAGCTGGAAGTTAGAGAAGTTAAAGTGAACTACGATGAAACAAGCGATAGCTACATAACAGCGCCTGGTGACGTAATAGAAACGATAGACTTGATGGAGATTGCTAACAAATTTCGTGGCGAGCACGACGTAGACTTTGCCGGAGAAACTCGTTCTTGGGATGGCACAGTGGAAAACTTGTTTAAATGTGCACAAGCTGCTGATTTTGACGTGAATAGAATAACAAATGTTGAATACTTTAAGAGTGTCTTGTTGAAGGCCGTAAATTCAATGAAGCTAGTGGAGATGACTTGGCAAATTCCAAAGAAGGGATTTTTGGGTACTTCATGCGGTACGGGCGAAACAGACTATAAGCATAAAGCTATGTTGGGAGCTCTAGCAAATTTTGCGTTTGGAAATGTGGAAGAGGCCAAAAAGTTTGCGGGTAAGGTAAATGTCACTAGCCTTGACCAAGTTAAGGATGCAATATCTCTGACGGATTTAACAACGCTGCTGAGCTCTTTGACACTGGAAAACATATGTCAATCCAAGTAACGCAACAAGCGGGGGAGAAAATATTCCCTCGCTGCTTTTTTTCTTGACTTTTTGCAAAAAATGGATGATAATCTTACCACAGACGGGGCGGCCCGGGCGCGAAAAATATTATTTTTCGCGCGTACGGATAAAAAATCCGTACCAGGAAAATGAAATTTTCCTGCCGGGCCGCCTGCACATAGCCATAGAAAGAGGGAGTATTTTTGAATTTAATCGAAATTATGAAAGCAGTAATAATAGGGGTAGTTCAAGGGATAACTGAATGGCTGCCAATTAGCAGTACAGGACACATGATATTACTTGATGAATTTATCAGACTAAATGTAACAAAATCGTTTTTAGACATGTTTTTGGTGGTAATACAGCTAGGCTCGATTTTAGCGGTAGTTTACCTATATTTTAATAAGTTAAATCCTTTTTCGAGAAAAAAAAGCGCACTTGAACGCAAAGAAACATTTTCATTGTGGTTAAAAGTAGCCGTGGGCTGCGTGCCGGCAGCCGTTATTGGTTTTCTCTTTGATGATTTTATTCATGAGAAGCTATATAGCTCGATAACGGTGGCATTGACGTTAATTTTATACGGCGTATTGTTTATTTTAATTGAGAAGCAAAAACGAGCATATCCAATTGATAAACTCGAAAAATTAGATTATAAAACTTCACTTTTAATTGGAGTTTTTCAGGTTTTGGCGCTTATTCCAGGTACATCTCGTTCTGGTGCAACAATAATTGGAGCCGCACTGTTGGGGTCTTCACGAACTGTTGCGGCTGAGTATTCGTTTTTTTTAGCTATTCCTGTGATGTTTGGTGCGAGTGGATTTAAATTTTTGAAATACATATTAAAAGTCGGGCTAAATTTTTCTGCCACAGAGTTATCAATTTTATTTTTTGGTTTGCTAGTTGCATTTTTAGTGTCGGTTTGGGCTATAAAGTTTCTTATGAGTTACATTCAAAAACACGATTTTAAAGTTTTTGGCGTATACAGAATTATCTTAGGTGTGATTGTGTTACTGTATTTTTTTATCTTTAAGTAAGTCTCAATTATGTATTTATATTTGATTGTGTTTTTAACCATTTTTAAAGCAGTTGCTCTGTGCTATTTGGGCGAATACGTAAAATCAACGCTGCGCGCTTGATTTCGAGCCAAGCCTATGTTAAAATAAATATTGTTAACACAGGCGCCAGTAGCTCAGCTGGATAGAGTGTTTGGCTACGAACCAAGAGGTCAGGGGTTCGAATCCCTTCTGGCGCGCCACGTACGTCTATAAATTTTTAATTCCTTTTCTTTTTAATTAAATACGAGTAGAGCGTCCTTCGGGGCGCTTTATTCGTTTCTATTTCTGAGAATAAAAATTTATTAAGATGTTTTCATATTTTTTATTAATTGATTGGTTAAAACCGCAAATTGTTCTAGACTTAAATTTTCTGCCCGAGAGGTTGCGGAGATTTCCACGTCGCGCAAAATTGCAGCGAGAGCGTCTTTGGGTAAGTTCAAGTTGTTGCTGATAGCGTTAAGTATAGTTTTTCTGCGCTGTGAAAATGCGGCCTTGATAATTTGAAAAAATAATTTTTCATCGGCAACTTTGCAAGGAGCTACTTCGCGCATGTTTAACTTAACGACGGCGGAGTCTACTTTTGGAGCTGGCATAAAGCTGCCACTTTTGACCGAAAATAAAATTTCTGGTTTTGCGTAATAATTTACGGCTAAACTAATACTTCCGGCATTTCTGTTGCCAGCGCCAGCACAGATACGTTGAGCGACTTCTTTCTGGACCATAACGGTAATTGATTTTATGTTTAGTCGTTCTTCCAGTAATTTCATAAGAATTGGTGTAGTGACATAATATGGCAAATTGGCGCAAACTACCACATTCATATTTGAGAATTCCTGGTTAATAAGTTCTTTTAAGTCTATTTTCATAACATCATTATTAATAATTTTTACGTTATTAAATTCTGATAAAGTTTCATTTAAAATTGGCAAAAGTCGTTTATCTAACTCGATGGAAACGACTTTTTTAGCGAGCTTGGCGAGTGCACAAGTTAAAACACCGATTCCTGGGCCAATTTCGATAACTCCGGTGTTTTCATCTATTCCACACTGTTCTGCCATTTTAGGACAGACACTTGGGTTTATTAAAAAATTTTGACCTAATGACTTTGAAAAACTGAAACCGTAACGTGATAAAATATTTTTAATTGTACCGATATCCGAAAGATTATACATATTTGCTCCTATACTTGATAATTTACTTAAGTATAGCATAGTTGGCGTCGAATACAAAGTTTGGATTAATTAACACAAAATAGCGAGAAAAAATTTGTTATAAATACATTGCAAGATTTGGGTACATTCTTTAAGTATGAAATTCAATGTTAAAATTCAAGTTTAAGAAAGAAAAAATATTGTACATTTGAAAAGATAAAAAAGACAGAAAAAAGAGGCTCCCCATACGAAAAGAATATCTATATGAGGGAGCTGTACTTTATGTGTATAGGTTGCCGCAAAGATATTGTTGGTTTTGATGGATCTGAATTATTCTTTGTGCACAGTTAATACAAACGCTTGTTTTAACTTAGGTGTTTTGATGTTTTTTTTGCAACCTGCACTAAAACTGTTGATTGCGCCCTGAATAAATGTTATAATTAAAGCAAGGCAAAGTTCATATTTTATTTTCTTAAGGAGATGGTACTATGTTTGGTAAGAAAAAGCGGAAACAAGAGGATGCTACGAATGTGACGAAAGCCGGTGTGGCGCCCACTGCGGAGCTTGATGAGTCCACGCTGGAAACGGTGAGCGGTGGACGCTACGAAGTCATGGGCAAGTGCGAGAAGTGCGGGGGACCATTGAGTCGTTACTTCGACAAGGGCAGCACGATATGCTACCACTGCAAGCAGTTCGCGCCTAGGAGACAGATGGGGGTGCGGTGAAACCTTAGCCGCCAGCGCTAGAACTAAATTTTACGAACAACCCGAGTTCAAAGCTTGTCCTGTGAGGTCGCGCTCCAGGCCGTTGTTATTGAACTTTGCGGAAGGGTGCAGACCGTGGAGAATGTTGGACGAGTTGGACCAGGAGAGTGAGTGTCCACACTGGACGTGTAGCGAACGGGGGTAGGTGTGAAGTTAAACTTTTTGCGCCTGCGGCTAAAGGCGTGGTGCGCTCCATCAGCACGCTGATCAATGAGTGACCGCACTGGTCACGTGACGGCGCGGAACCTCCGCAGGCAAAGTCTCGAACTTAGGTTTTGCGTAGAATAAAGCCTTTGTGCCCGCGGCCGAAAGTTATTGCAGCTCGATGAAACGCGAAATAAAGGTTTTGCACACGCGGCTCACGGTTAGCGCGGTCCGGTGGTGCGCTAGTCGGTGCGTGACCGCCCTGGACGAGTAGCGGCGCGGAACCCGCGCAGGCAAAGTCTCGAACTTAGGTTTTGCGTAGAATAAAGCCTTTGTGCCCGCGACTACAGGTTAGTGCAGTTCCTGAGGACATACTCATCTTAGTCCGCGGGCGTAGCAGTTACAAGTTTTACTCAGTATTTAGTGCGCGACTCGTCCTGTGCGGTCACGCACTTTTTCGTTACAAAAAAGTAACGACTATTTCTTGCAAATCGTGAGAAAATATTCCAGCATTGAGGAGCTAACGCCAGATATCCTGCACGAGTTCATTGACAAAATCGTAGTGCATCACAGAGAAGAAGTTTTCGGAGAAAAAGTTCAAAAAATAGAGATTTATTACAAGATGATAGGACAAGTGCAGATTCCAAAATTGAGTCGTTCAGAGAGAGACAGTTACAAAAAATCTTTTGGACGCACAAAAAAAGAGCAGATTGCCTGTTAAAACAATCTGACTCACCAGGCCCTAAATATTAAAAGTAGTTATAAGAAATCTCAAGTCCCTTATAACTACCCACACTGGTGCGAGTGATGGGACTTGAACCCATACGTCGAAGACACACGCCCCTCAAACGTGCCTGTCTGCCTATTCCAGCACACTCGCAATTAGAATGCATTGATAAACTAAATCTCAATAAATTCATTATAACACGTAAATTGATTAAAATCAAGAGTTATTTGAAAAAGGGAGTGCCATATAGCAATGTTTTTTATTTACATAGATTGCGTTTTGTAATATAATAAAAATTGTACGTGTAAAAATGTGGGAGGGGATAGTATGCTGCAATTTGATGAATTAAAGCTGATAGTTGACGATATGGCCGACGATTTAAAAGACTTAGCTGAAGCCATTGGTCTTTCTAAAATTGTTGAAGAAATTCAAGTGTTAGAGCAAAAATCGACCGAACCCGAATTTTGGAATGCCATGGAAAATTCACATAAAGTTTTGCAAAAAATTAGCATGCTTAAAAATAAGCAGCAAAGATATCTCCGCCTGTTGTCTCTATATGAAGATACAAATGTATTAATTGACTTAGCAAGTGAACATCTAGACGACTCACTTTTAGAGGAAATAGACTCCAATGTTAGTGCGATTCAAACGGAAATCGAAACACAACGCTTGGAAACCTTGCTAAATGGCGAATACGACTCTAAAAATGCAATACTCACATTTCACGCGGGGGCCGGTGGTACAGAGGCACAAGATTGGGTCGAGATGCTTTATCGCATGTACTATCGCTGGGGAGAACGACATAATTTTAAAGTGAAGACGCTCGACTACCTTGACGGCGAAGAGGCTGGCCTTAAAAGCGTTTCCATCTTGGTGGAGGGACTTAATGCGTACGGTTATTTAAAGTCCGAGGCGGGAGTCCATCGGTTGGTTCGAGTTTCGCCATTTGACTCCTCTGGACGACGCCACACATCTTTTGCCTCGCTGGAAGTTATGCCAGAAATCGATGACGACATTACTGTAGATATTTCTCCTGACGACATAAAAATGGATGTGTATCGCGCAAGTGGAGCCGGCGGTCAGCATGTTAATAAGACTTCTTCGGCAGTTCGCTTGACGCATCTGCCAACTGGTATTATTGTCGCTTGCCAGAACGAGCGTAGTCAACATCAAAACAAGGAAGTTGCCCTCAAAATGCTAAAGTCTAAGCTTCTGGAGATAAAAGAACGTGAGCATCTCGAAAAAATCGAGGACATCAAGGGTGTGCAAAAGGATATTGCATGGGGCTCACAGATTCGCTCGTATGTCTTCATGCCTTACACATTAGTTAAGGACCACCGGACTAACTTTGAGATGGGTAACGTGAATGCCGTGATGGACGGTGACCTGGATGGATTTATCAACGCTTACTTGAAATATTCAAATTTAAAGTCGTTTGAAAATTAACTTTCGTTGACAATTCGGGAGTGCATGCATCTATACCCAAGGGCGCCGCGAGGCGCCGAATGCCCCATTGGGGCATTCG
>JAZQHA010000167.1:0-29669 GCA_045540315.1 Acutalibacteraceae bacterium
ATTCCGGTTGTATACTTCACGGAGCTTTTGGCAGAAGCGTTAGGGGTTAAGGAGGATGGGGTGAAGGCTCCATGGATGCCGCCAACCTGCCCAAACCCGCCCTGGCCCGCGGCGAGCTCCGCACCATCGGCGCCACCACGCTGGATGAATACCGCAAATACATCGAAAAGGATGCTGCGCTGGAGCGCCGCTTCCAGCCGGTCTATGTGGCCGAACCCAGCGTGGAGGACACCATCGCCATTCTCCGCGGCCTGAAAGAACGCTACGAGGTACACCACGGTGTGCATATTACAGACGGCGCCCTGGTGGCCGCCGCCACCCTGAGCAACCGCTACATCAGCGACCGCTTCCTGCCGGATAAGGCCGTGGACCTGGTGGACGAAGCCGCCGCGCGTCTCAAAATCGAGCTGGATTCCATGCCCAGCGAAATCGACGAGCTGAACCGCAGCGCCATGCAGCTGGAGATGGAGCGCCAGGCACTGGCCAAGGAAAAGGACGACGACTCCAAAGCCCGCCTGGAAAAAATCACTAAGGAACTGGCCGATACCCGAGAAAAGGTGGATGCCATGGTAGCTCAGTGGAAGAGCGAGAAGGACGTGGTGGTGAAGGCACGCGAGGCCCAGAAAAAGATTGATACCCTGCGCACCGAGGCCGAGCAAGCCCAGCGCAAGGGCGACCTGGGCCGCGCCTCCGCCATTCTCTACGGCGAAATCCCTGCTGCCGAGGCCGCCGCCAAGGAAGCCCGCGAGGCCCTGGCCGCCCTGCAGAAGAGCGGCACCGGCCTGCTGAAAGAGGAAGTGACCGAGGCAGACATTGCCAAGGTGGTCTCCACCTGGACCGGCATCCCCGCTGCCCGCATGGCCGAGGGCGAGCGCGAAAAGCTCCTGCACATGGAGGAACGCCTCGGCCAGCGCCTCATCGGCCAGAAGGAGGCGGTGAAAGCCGTGGCCGATGCCGTGCGCCGCTCCCGCGCCGGCCTGCAGGACGAAAACCGCCCGCTGGGCTCCTTCATCTTCCTGGGCCCCACCGGCGTAGGCAAGACCGAGCTGGCCAAGGCACTGGCCGAGTTCCTCTTCGACGACTAAGCCGCCATGGTGCGCATCGACATGAGCGAGTATATGGAAAAGCACAGCGTCTCCCGCCTGATCGGAGCGCCTCCAGGCTACGTGGGCTACGATGAAGGCGGCCAGCTCACCGAGGCAGTGCGCCGCAGGCCGTACAGTGTGGTGCTCTTCGATGAAATTGAGAAGGCACACCCGGATGTATTCAACGTGCTGCTCCAGGTGCTGGACGATGGCCGCATCACCGATGGTCAGGGCCGCACGGTGGATTTCACCAACACCGTGCTCATCATGACCAGCAACATCGGCAGCCAGTTCATCCTGAACGAAACCGGTGCCGCCACCCGCAACACCCGCGCCCTGGATGCCCTCCGCGGCCACTTCCGCCCGGAATTCCTCAACCGCATCGATGAAATCATCATCTTCGACCGTCTGCAGGGCGAGGACCTCAAGCAGATTGTGGGTATCCAGCTGCGCCGCGTGCTCAAGCGGCTCGAAAGCCGCGGGCTCCGCATGCAGCTCAGCGATGCCGCCGCCGCCCTCGTGGCCGAGCACGGCTACGACCCCGTCTACGGCGCCCGCCCGCTCAAACGCGCCATCCAGCACGATATCCTCGACCCGCTCAGCATGGCGATTCTCGAGGGGCGTTATCCGGAGGGCAGCGTGATTCTCGTGGACACAGAAGAGGGCAAAATCGTCTTCAGATGATTTTGCCGCCTTCCATCCCCCCGGCCCGCAAGGGCCGGGGGATTTCATACGCCCGCGCAGCGGGCGGCATAAATTTTCTATCCGTTTCTTTGCAAATACACAATTCTTTTACTTCGCGATGTTTATATTCTCTTTCCCGCTTTTCTTGCCCTTAATGCGGTTTTGACTTTTCTTTCTGTTGGCAGCATCTTTTTGCAACGGTTTTACTTGACTTCCACCTTCATTTTTAGTAGTTTGTGGGCATGGAAGCAAAGTATAACGAAAAAACAGGAAAGTTTAACTTAATCTACTTTGACGCAGTAAAAGCCTTTAAGGGAGATAAGTACCCTTATGGAAGAAAACAAAAAGCGTGGAAAGGTGCTAAAAAACCCACGCAGAAAGAAATAAAAATTGAAATAGCCTTACTACTTGAAGAGGGAAAGGCACTTGAAGCAGTAGCAGAAGCAGAGGTTGCTAAAATGACTAATACAGGGGTACAGCCCATAGTAGCAGATGAGCCTATTAACGCATTAGCATACTTTTCACGCCTTACCCCTGATTGCATAGCCCAAGGTAAAGTGAATAGCAGACATATCGCTTTCTTGAAGCAGTTTATTGCATTCATTAAAACTAACTACCCACTTGCGGCATTACACGAACTTAAAAAGCCTTTCTTTGACAGTTACTTTAATTCTATTAGTGATTTTTCCAACGACATACAAGACCACAATTTCTGTTACCTTGCTAAACTGTGGAACAGAATTATAAATGAATTTGAAGAAAGCCCTATTAAGTATATTAATACACTTGTAAAGTATGGCAAAGAGGAATTTGTAAAGAACAAGTTGCCTATGGAGAAAATGCCCTTTACTGTGGAAGAGTTGCAGCGAATTCTTTTTGAAGTAATAGACGAAGAAGAAAACAGAAGAGAAATTAAGGAACAGAAATTCTTTATTCTGTATTTCTCAATGGTAACAGGTTGGCGTATTGGTGACATTTTAGAAATGAAATGGGAACAGGTGAATTTGAACAAGCACACAATACGCAACTTGCACGCTAAAACGAAAGATAAAACAGGGCAGGAAACAATAATCTTTATTACTCCCTTAATGAAGCGCGTACTTGAACGGCAAGCAGAGAATGCCAAGAGTTACCCCTTTAACACAAAGTATGTGTTTAATATCCGCACCCACGCTAAAAATAGTAAGCGTATGGGTAACTATTCTAATGAAGTATTAGCAGTAATTGAAAAGTCACTTATTAGACAAGGTAGTTTAAGAGTTATTAAATCTGCTGTTGGAAAGGAGATGAAGAACTACACCACACATTGTATAAGAAAGAGTGTAACCACGGAATTAAACCTTGCAGGTGGTTTTTCAAGTGAAAGAATTAAGTACCTTGTAGGACACGCAGATAATTCTGTTGAAGCGAAACATTACTTGAAGTTTAAGCTGTACCCTGAACGCAGTACGCGCGATATGTTGGAACACATGGAAGACTTAACACAAAGTCAAAACTTTTACAACATTCTTATCCACGGTTATAAGGGGGCAGCAGAAATTCAGGGTGAGGTAGTACCAATGACGGAAGCAGAAGCAGAACACCTTAAACTTAATTTCTGGACTAATGAAGCGGTGGATTGCTTGCGCGTCATGCTTACAAAGGGTTTCACAAAAGACCGCTTAACTACATTTATACAGTTCATGGATGAAAAGCGACTTGAAGAAGAAGAGAAATTTGTAACTCCGCAAATGGTGATTTATGAATTGAATAAACTATTTGAGGAAATACAGGTTTAGTATAGGGGGGGATTTCCCCCCCTTTTTCATTTTATGCTTGCAACATACAGTCCCTAAAATACCTTATTGAAATTTTAAGCGAGAATAGCCTTGTATCTTTGTCGGGGGTTAATCGGGATAATTTACTCATTTTTGACGCAAAACGCGCTAAAAAGCACCAAATATCGCATTTTTGCCCTATTTTTTGGGTTTTGCGCTCAAAAAAAATCAAAAAAAATGCTTTGATTTTACCCGATTTGTAACTTTTCTAAAACAATAGATGTTTCATTATTCTTACATTCTCACCTTGTGCAAGTTGCAGTCATACAGATAAGAACCAGAATTTAAAATTGCTATACTTTTGCAGGTAGTTGGATTATTCTTATTACATATTCTATTTGTACGAAAAGATTTAAATTTTAGTGTATCTCTATCTTTGTAAGTATCTTGAAGACATTTGAATTTTAATTCATATTAAAAAAGAACTTATAACGAAATTGGCGTTTAGAAACTTGTTTTCTGCCAAATGAAGACTTGCCAGAAGCGACATTCTTTGATAGAATGAAGCCATGAGCAATAATAAATATAAGGAAGTAGATAAGGCTGCGGAAGCAGATAGCAACATTATTAAGGGTAATGAAATGATTAACAAGGGTACTATGGAGACAATAGTACAAATAGACAACAAAAATGCGTTAATCTTTATTCTTTCTGATGCTTATGATGAAATAATGAGCTATTGGCGAGAAGTAACAGAGAAAGAGTATCCCAATGCTCACAAAATTCTTACAGCCAAGAAAATGTTAAATACAGATAATTGGCTTAAAGTAAAAACAGAATTAACAAAAGAAGAAGTAGAGTATTTAGAATGTGCTATTACTTCTGATGATAAGGGAAATGAGTTAATTGAATACGAAGGTACAAATATTTCTATTAGTGAAATCCTTTGTTTAGATAACATTGAAATTTATAATGCGTACTGCTTATTCATGGGTAATTCATCTTGGATTGCAGACGAAATATATAACAACACTATTTTTAGCGATATTGACATTAACGACTATTCCCCTGAAGCAAAAGCATTTATTGCTAAATGGGATGAAATACCAGAAGAATAACCCATTTAGTAATTCTCTTGAAATTGGGCAGCAGGCTAACCCCCTGTTGCCTTTTTTTGGTGGCGGCGGGTCAAAAGGCTTACAATATGGTTTTCTTTCGTGTAAGTCGTGATTTTGGGATTTTCAATACTTAAAACAGAAAATCCCCGCCAGCAAAAACAAGCGGGGATTTCCTTGAACTCATAATAAGTTCCTATCAGCAGGAGTAAAATAGCAGAAAGAGTAGCCCATGTCAATCCTTTTTCTCATTGCCCCGCCCTTTTTAGGGGGCGGGGCTTTGAGTTTAGCCCAATCGGTCTATTATTGCTATTACATAAGGAAGCATAGAGTCCGACATGAGCATCTTTATTGCTGATAGGATTTTCATGAGTTACCTTTCTCTTTACTTTTCCCTATCCTTGGCAGGGCTTCCAATCGCTCACCCCTTATGAGCGCAAGAGGAATATAACACCTTCATTCTAAATTGTCAAGATAATTACAAAAGAATTCTTGTTATTTTACGCAAATTCTACGCGTTTTTTATAAAGCTCTTATAAAGAGCGCGAATATCAACAAATAACGGAATAAATTAAGAAGAAAGTTGTATTTTTTATCATTTTCTGATTTGAGATTACTAAATAAGGATGTAGTAAGAAAACTTACACAGAACACCCTTATAATAGGGTATGGTTTCACAGATATTTGTGAAGCGTGGTTGATTGGTTAAAGGGGGGTGAGGGTTGCAAACCTTGCCCCCCACAAAACACTAACCAATCACTAAACAAATAACCAAATCAATCAAAATCATGAAAAGTTTAATAGATACAGAAGAAATTTGTGCCAATGTTGAAGCACAGATTATAGCAAATAGTAAAGGTAAGTTAGATAAGTACCGTTCAAGTATAAAAGAATGGGCTACTGCTAATGAAGTAAAGGAAGTTGAAAGAATAACCGTTCCCACAAGTTATAGAGAAATTGAAATCATTAAGGGAAAAAAAGGTGAAAAGAACAGTAAAGGTAAGTGGCTTTATGTGGATGAAGTAGAAAGCTATAAAGAACCATTTGCGGCTGATTAGGACATTATTAAAGCATTAAAGGCTGCATATCCTGATTGTATTGAGAATAGCATTTACTACTTCCCTACAGGTACATACTACTTTGTCACAGACAAGAATAAAGCGTTCAACCTTAAATGCAAGCCTAGACCCTTTACAAGTGATGAACAAGCCATTATTGAGGAATACAGAAAAGAGATTGAAGAAACAGAAAAGGAACTTGAAGAAACATTAAGTGTTGCTAAAGTTTTAAGTGCAGCGTATAAGCCTGACCCCACAGAAGAAGAGATTGAACTTGCTAAACAAAATACTTTAATAGTAGCGCAATATCACTACGAACAAGCAAAAGAATTTTGTTATGACTTTAAGGCAGAAAGAAAGAAGTGGCAAGACAGAAAAAAAGAAATAACAATGAGGTTAAAAGAATTCAAAAAGAGAACAGAAGATGAACCTATTTTTACAATTCACCCACTTAAACTTGAAAAGCAAGTAAGAATTTACATTTCCTCTTACTACACAGACAAAGTAAAGGAACTAGGGTATTCAGTTATTGAACAGAAAAGAACAAGAACGGTAAAGAAATTTCAAACTGATAAAGCACAATTTGAGGAAGAAGAAGAAGAGAACACCACCTATTCAATAAGAATGTGTGTGAAAGCGTTTATAGGCTGCTGTAAGAGTGGCGTGATATGTCAAAAGGGTTACTATACTAACGAAAATGGGGAACGGTGTTTTATAGAGCATACAGGCACTAGAAAAGAAGTCTCATTGACCGATTGGAACGGAGTAACTAGAACCTTTAATTCAATTTCTGATGCAGCAAGATTCTTTAACCTTGACATAGCTCACATTAGTAGAGTAGTTAAAAACGGTGGAGTAATCAATAAGCCTAAAAATAAAATAAAGGAGTTCTCCTTACTCAATCCTCAAACTAATCAATACTACAAGTTCAATTCAATGAGTGATGCAGCAGATATTTTGAACTGTAATAAAATGGTGATTAGCAGAGCACTAAAAGATAAGTCTTTTGAGGATGAAGTAAAAATAAAGAAGATTACCTATGTACTAAAAGAAGCATGAGCACAACTTGCACAAACAAATGGCTAATCATTGGCACGCTACTGTGCCATACTACTAATAGCCAACAAATCAAAACTAATACCTTGTTACCCTATGTAAATTATCAGTTAAACCCCACTACACGCACGCGCTTGCGCTTGTGCGTTCCGTTTAATGACAAGTCTAAAATGTTACAAGTCAAAACTAGACTATATTAATAATCTATATATAGACTACTTTTGATTTGTAACATTTTTAATACCCTAGACTAGACCAGTAATAAAGTAGAATAGAGTAGTATACGCACAAGCGCAAGCGCGTGCGCGTTTGTGTTTTAACTATGAATTGCCTTATTGTAACAAGGTTGTAGTTTAGAGTAGTAGCTTATTTGTTTGGGCGAAAAATTTACTATTCAGAAAGGGTAACAGTAAAGCTATTTACACCATTAGTAGAAGAATAGACTTGTGACATTAAGTTAAACATATCTTCTGTAAAGAAAGCTTTGTAAGCATCATAGCGCATAGTTGGCAATGGGTCATAAGAATAAGTGTTTTCCCATTTACCTGATTCACTATTCCATTGAAATTCACAAATACTTGGCTTACTGTTACCCTTATTAGTCTTTACTTCTAGCAGTAACTTATAAACTCCCTCTTTCTCATTGTAAGTTCTTTTCTGAACACTACAAACTACTTCATCTGCTAAATCAGTAATACTACTAATCCCTGTACTTAATTCTTTGTTTCTTGCTATTATACCCTTAATCTGTTTGTCAAGTTCATCAGTAGTACCCTCTGTGTAGTCACTAATAATAGAAGCATAGGTATCTAAATTTTCAACTACTGCATCATACAATGTTTCTATTTCATCTGCCACACTCTCAATATCGCTAAACTGTTCATCTAACAAATCATACTTTTCTTCTGCCCTTTCGTTATCAGGGTGTTCATCAAGGTATAATTCAGCAGCCTTTAACTTTTCTTCTATACTCTCCCTTTCTTCCCTTAATGCCCTCTGTATTACTTCTAATTCACTACACAACGGTATAAGTTTAGAATACAACTTGTTAATCTTGTTTTGCGTGGCTTTCTTCATGGTATTAGTAGAATGTTGAGCAAATTTTAAGAACTTAATTGTTAGTTGTAAAGCAAATTCTACTACGCAATTAAAAAAGTTGCATTTTTTCACTTTTTTCTAAAAAAGATAGATTTTTTATCATTGAAAAGACTAAATAAATATTAGAATGAAAAAAGAAATTACTAATGATTTGCAGGAGCAGCGAAATAATGCTGTTGAAGTTAGAACAGAAATTAAAATTGTAGAGAACTTTACCCACTACATTCTTTACTCAAATGGGCGAGTATGGAACACTAGAACAGAAAGATTTTTAGGTGAGCGTACTAATAAACAAGGTTACATTTATGTTCGCCTAAAAGATGACCAAGGATGCAACCATGAATGTTACTTGCACAGATTAATCTATGAAGCATTTAAGGGTGAAATACCACAAGGACTACAGATTAACCACATTGACGAAAACAAGCAGAATAACGACATTAACAATCTTGAATTAGTAACTGCAAAATAGAATTGCAATCACGGAACACGAAACGAAAGAATAGCCACTACTGCAAAAGGTAAATCTAAAATAAAGAATACTTTTAAGGTGGAAATACAAACAGCAGACGGAAACAAAGAAGAACTTACTATTAACTCTATTACTGACCTTGTTAAACTAATTCCTAGTGTGCATAGATTGACTTGGCAGAATAGACTTTACCACATTAAAAACCCTAAACTAACTTATGTAGAATTTGGAGATGAAAACAAGGTATATTTCATTACTCCACTTAATGAAGAATACAAGGCAAGAGTAGAAGCAGCAACAAAAGGAAAGGAGAACAACTAATGAATGTAGCAGATTGGATAATTGCAGTAGTAACAGTATTAACAGCCATACCTTTCTTATTGGTGCTTACTTTTGGTGGTTATATTGTAGTAGATGACATGTTGCGTGAAATCCGTGACAGAATAAAAAGTTGGAAGAACTACTACTAATAACAATAGTGGATTGCTTTGTACATGGTGATAAAAGAAGAGTTATGCAATAAATAAGTAAAGTATAGTTGATTAAATGCCATAGTTAAAGGGGTATTAGTAGTGGTTATTACTGATACCTCTATTTTGTTGAATTAGTAAACGGTTCAGAACAGTAGTAAAATAGTTGTAGTAATTAAACCAATAATTCCCAATAAAACCCAAATTTACCCCTAAAAATGAGCACTTTTGACCCGAAACTTATACCCCTATACGCGGGTAGGAATTATAAAGCATTGAGGCTTATAAGGAATCTTTTTGTAAACCCTGGATGAAGGGCGAAACTCCCCCGCCCCCCTTCAAAACTGCTCAAATGCAAATTTACTTTTGCAATTAAAAAGAATTGAGCAAGAAGGACTTATAAAAGTGTATGAGTAATGGAAAGTGGTGGGTATGGTAATAGGGTATAGTATTAGTAGAGGTAAAAGTAATAACAGAGAGAGTTAAAAAAGGGCTAAAATACTAAATAAAGGTATAATGAAGAATAAAGTTATTGAGACCATAGAGGGGGCAAAGTACAAAGTAACCTTAAATGTAGTAAGCACAGAAGATTTTACTAATTATAGCGTATATGGCTATTGTAAGCCTGTATTGGGCTGTATGTGTTCAAGTCAGGTACAGCATACACATTTTGAGGTAACAGAACACACAGATAAGGGGTGCGTGTTAGTCATACCTGCATTAAACAGAGGTAGCCACGATTATCAATTATTCATTAAACAAAACACCACTAATAGAGAGTTTAAGATTTTAGAGGGTAGAATTGAAGTATCAAGTAGAATTTGTAACGGCAATGAAGTAGTAAGTGCTGAACAATCTACTATTGCAGATGTAACCATTGATGCAGACACCACAGAAGTAACCTTGACTATTGAAAAAGGGTTGCAAGGTGAAAAGGGTGAGCGTGGCGAGAAAGGCGATAAGGGAGAAAGAGGTGAGCAAGGAATTCAAGGTGAGCAAGGCCCACAAGGCCCACAGGGTGAGCAAGGCCCAGCAGGTGAAAGCGGTGGTATAGATTGGGCTGTTACTAAATCAAACACGGAAGAATTACCTGTTGTATCAGATTCTGTAATAAACGGTATTGCCATAGGCTATAATTCTACTTTGCAAAGTAGTGGTGTTACTATTGGTTATGGTTCAACTAATGGGAACGGTGTAACAATTGGCACAAGGTCAAAAGCAAATTATGGTGTAGCAATAGGAACAGATGTAAACAGCAATTTAGGCGAAGCGGATATTGACAATGTGGCCATTGGTAATACCTCTTCTGCGGGGCAACAATCAGTTGCTATCGGAAGCAACGCAAAAACTTCAGGAGGAAAAAATATTTCCATTGGATATAATTGTAATAATGCTAGTTGGAACTCTGTTGCCATTGGGAGTGGCATAGTTGTTCCTGCCCGATGCGGTTATAGTGTAAATATTGGTCATGAAATAAATGCGGAAGGGCAATTTGCAGTAGCGGTTGGTGCTGGCGGTGGCTATGATTATTCCACAACAGTTGGTTATTATGCAAGGGGCGGTGAAGGGTCAGTAAGTATTGGTTATGGTGCAGATGCAGGGGCTGAAGGTGTTGCTATTGGTTATGGTGCAGATGCGGAGACTAATGAAATCACTCTAAAAGCAGGTGAGACAGAGGTAAAATTCAATCAGAACGGAGCTACACTAAATGGTAATCCTATTGGCGGTAGTTCATCAGGTAGCGGTTCTAATAACAGTTCATCATTCAGCATTGCAGATTATTTTATGTGGACTAGCAAGGATTATTCAACAAAGTACAAGGATTGTTACGCTATAGACGAATTGAGCAACATAAATTCAGATTGGCGAAATGACCTTGATGAAAATGGGGCATGGAATTACAACCTTGAAAAAATGGGCAGCGGAGCGCCTGATTTCAAAATTTGGTGTAGCAATTATGGTTATTCAGATTTACGCTCATTCAATTCTTATATGTCAGTCATAAGCGATTTAGAGCAATCATTTCAATTTTGTTCTGAATTAGAAAGTTGGGTTTGTTATACCCCTAACTGTTACTACTTCACTAATACTTTTTTAGGTTGCACAAAGTTGAAACAATGGCGCGGTAGTTTCTCAAATAGTAATCCAGTTTATTGTAGTGGAATGTTCGGAACTAATAGTAGTGACTGTACACAGTTAGACCTTGCATCAGTCCAATACATTGCAAATGTAATTCCTTATGGCTATGGGAACGGTATTTCTCTTGGCGTATCTAACACTCTTAATGGTAATAGTGATTTAGAAACAGCCTTGCAACAGATACGAGATAAGAATTGGAATGTTGAAGTTTATTATTCAGAAATAGGCTAAACATAAATAAGGGTATGAATAGCGAGAACAAAAACAAAGAACAATACACATTTCTTGCTTCCCTTTTGAAAGGTTGGGGAATTAAAGAGAGTTGGGCGAAAATCATAGCAGGGGCGGTAATAGGTGCATTAGTTGCTTGCGGATTCCTTTCTTCCTGTACTTGGAACTTAAACGCAGTAACACCTACACAAAACTTTTCTTCCACTATCCACATTATCCCAGTAGAAAATTGGAAAAAGTAAAAGTTTTTTCTCAAATAAGACAGAAAAAGGATAAATACTAATAGAACATTGTTATAATAGTGTTTACACATAAGTATATTTCTTTTTCATAGATAGCCATAGTAGTATAAAGATAGGGTGGAGTAATCCACCCTTTTCTTTTACTCCACTAAATAAAGATTGATGAGCAAAGAAACCACATTTGTAAAAACACTAACAGAGGTAGCAGCATTGTTAGAAATACCTTATTCCACATTGTATAGGAATAAGCACAGACCCGAATTTACGAAAACTGCAAGAGGTTACAACATTAAGAAAATCCTCAATTACTTTGATGAGCAAGAAAGCATAAGGGAAGAGGAAGAAAAAACAAAGTCCTTGTTAGGGGCAGAAGAGGAATTACTTGAAAAACAGATTAAACTTGAAACAGCCCGCCATAAATGCAGATTGTTAGAATTACAAATTGCACAGAAAGAGGGTAATTTAGTAGAAGTGAATACAGTATTGGAGAGTAGAACAAAGGAAATAATGAGGTTAAAGAAAAGCCTAACAGAAATGGTTAAACGCTTGCCTATTGAGTGTAAAAATTCTCCTGAATACGAGATTAGGGAAAAACTTAATACAGCAGTAAATGCTATTCTTTCTGACCTTTCAGAGTTTATTAGTGATGATTGGACGGATACAGAAGAAGAACCTATAACAGAGGATGAAGAATGAATAACGGATTGAACATTTACAAGAAAAAACTACTTAATCTACTTTCACCTATTGAAATTTTAGACATAGTAGAATGGTCTGAAAAGTATATTGAAGTAATACCCGATAGCCCTTTTAGTGGTAAGTTAAACTTGCATAGAACACCTTACTTGATTGAACCATTAAGGCAGACTATGTAGAGTGATACAAACCTTTCTGTAATGCAATTTGGTGTACAAATGGGAAAATCACTAATCTTGAAGTTGCTTGCACTTTATCAAATTCATACTGACCCCTCACCAATCTTATTTTTAGCCGATACCCCTGCTAATAGTGAAGACTTTTGCGATACATCACTTGTGCCAATGTTGAAGCAGAACAGAGTATTTGACGGTTTAATTTCTACTGCCCCAGGTTCAAACATGAAAGAGACCAAGATTTTTAACAATGGGGCTATTTTGTGGAATAGAGGAGCAAGCAACCTTAAAAACCTACAAAGAAGAAGCGTAAAGCTATTATTGGCAGATGAGTGTTGGCTATACCCACAAGGATACATAGAGGAAGCAGTAAAGCGTATTACACGCTTTCAAGGTGAAGGGGGGCGTGCAGTATTAGTAAGCCAATCAGGCGAAGTAGGAGAAGAATTTAATAACTATTTTGAGCAGACTAACCAGCAAGAATTCAAGTGGAAATGCCCACATTGTAATAACTACAACGCTTATAACCTTGACATGGTTAAATGGGACACAGAAGCAGTAACAGAACAAGGTGACATAGACTTTGACGCAGTAAAGAAGAGTTTAAGGTATATTTGCCCTCATTGTAGTTTTGAGTGGTTAGCAACTAAAGAACAGTTGCAAGAGTTCAATAATAGTTCAGTATGGGAAGCACAGAATGAGAATGCACCATTAGGCAACATAGGCTTTCACACAACAGCCTTTTGTTTCCTTGATGCGTATAACCTAGTGAGTGAATACTTGAATGCAAAGAGTAGAGCCAAAGACGGAGATTTTAGCCACTTAAAAATCTTTCACCAAAAGAGATTAGCGCAAGCGTGGAGTGAGCAGCAAGAGGTGATTGACACCTCAACAAAAGAGGTAGAGGGGCAAGTAATAGGCACAAAGTGGAGCAAAACAGGCTATCTTACTAAATCAGGTGGTTTAATCAATTCTACACACAAGAATTTCCAACAGGAAGTATTAAAGGGTGCATTACCACTAATTTTTATGGGGGTGGATGTTCAGCAAGACAGTTTTTATTACTGCATCAGAGCATTTAGTGATAACCCACAAGAGGAAAGTATGTTGATTGAATGTGGTCAATTATACACTTGGCAAGACATATTTGCAAAGAAAGCTGAATACCTTATACCAAATAGCAACATGGGAATAGATAGCGGCTACCGTGCTCAAGAAGTGTATGCAGTTAGTGTAGAAAATCGGTGTTTTGCGATGAAAGGACACACACAACGAAATTTCAAGCGTGAAGTAGGTAAAGCAATAGGCAGAAAAATTTACGAAAGTCACGCAGTAGCACAACCTCAAACAGTTCAAGTTCAGACTATGGAAAGGTTAGCCAATGGGGCTAATAAAACAAGAGTAAGAAAAGCCCTTTTGCTTTCGTTTTCATCCAATGCAGCCAAGGATTTTATACATTATAGCAGACAAAGAACACAAAGAGGGAAAGCACATTTTGATGTGCCACAAGGAACACCCCAAGAATACCACGAACAAATGAATTCAGAAAAGCGAGTACAAGAAGGTAGGTGTTTTGTATGGAGACCACGAAAAGCCAAGATTGATAACCACTATTTAGACTGTGAATGTATGATTTATGCTTTATGCTTGAACCTACTGCTAACTAATGAGAATAACAGCCTATTAGAATACTTAAATTAAAACAAACTAAATAAAAGCATAATGGATAAAACAGAAAAATTAGTTTTTGCACGCGCATTAGCAGAGACTTTTACAGAACAAGAGTTAAAGGAAATGCGTAAAAAGTGCCTTACAGGTGGAATTAATGGTAAAGTAACAAGTTGGTCAGATGTAGGCTTATCTACTTCATTAAGTTATGACTTCAACATTGTAGTTGCCGTAGATGTAATAACAGCAGCCATAGATATGTTAAATGGTAAGTGTGTAAAGAGTGGAAGCAGAATAAAGAAATTTGTACTCTAAACAATAGAAAGATTTATAAATTATGAGTTTATACAATAGATTTTTAGGTTGGTTTGGTAAAGCCACAAGTGGGTATGAAGTACAGGATAGAGTAGAGACTAATCAATTACCACAAACACCCCGCCCACAGGTGGCAAGCAAAGAATTAACACCTCATACCAGACAAAATATTTTAGGACAAAGTAGGTATTATTACCGCAATGACGGAACTATTAAAGACCTTGTAAACAACTTGGCATTGTATGCAGTTGGAAGTGGCATAACTCCGCAACCAATGAGCAGCAGCACGGAATTTAACAATGCAGCATTAGAAATGTTTAAGCATTGGTGGAAAAAACCAGAAATTACAGGTAGATTTACAGGGAGACAGATACAAGAATTCATTAGTGTGTGCTATGATACAGACGGTGAAATCTTTATTGTGAAGACATTTGACCCTATTACAGGTGAGCCAAGAATTCAGTTAGTAGAAAGTCAGCAAGTAAAATCACCAGATAATTTTAATGATTTTGAAAGCGGCATAAAGTTTGATGAATGGGGTAGACCTGTAGCTTACTCCATAGAATAGGCTAATGGCACATTCAAAATAGTACCTGCTAATAGTGTTATTCATGTGTTTAATGCGGAGCGTGCAAGCAGCACAAGGGGTATTTCAACATTCTTCCACCTTTTGAGCCTTACTAATCAGCGCACGGAATTGCTTGATTTGACTATTCAGAAAGCAAGACAAGAAGCCAAATTCGTAAATGCTATTGAACAAAGTAAGAGTGATGACGCTTTAAGCGCACAAGATTACTTAAATGGGAATTGTGACGCAGAAACAGAAGCAG
This sequence comes from Acutalibacteraceae bacterium, assembly GCA_045540315.1. Classification (GTDB taxonomy): domain Bacteria; phylum Bacillota; class Clostridia; order Oscillospirales; family Acutalibacteraceae; genus CAG-557. The sequence goes on from JAZQHA010000167.1 coordinate 15,093, forward strand.
AGGAAGAGGAAAGGATGTTGTACGAAAGTGCAGCCAGGGTAAGTAGTGTAATTGGTGGCACAACTGTAAGCTTACCTAGTGGAATGACACTTAAACAATTATCTAATAACACCCCTGGGAATACTTACCTTGGATTTGCGGAGCAGTTATTAAAGCTTTCTTCTACTGGTTTAATGCCTTATGGGTTTAGTGACCCCTCAAACCTTACAGGGGTTTCCGTAAGAATGACTATTGCTAAAGCAGGTAGAGTAATCAGCGCAAGACAAGATATAATTTGTGAAGTAATGAGCCAAATTTATCAATACTTTATTGGTTGCCTTATAGGTTCAGGTGTATTAGCAGTAGCAGAAGATACACAAAATGTTTTCTGTGTTGAATGGCTTACTCCTAAAATCATTTCTGTGGATTATGGCAGAGACGAAAAAACGGATTTAGCATTAGTTCAAGCAGGGTTAAAACCAATAGAAGACTACTATACAGAAAGAGGTTTAGAATTCAAGCAAGAAGTTGCTAAACGCTTACAAGCATTAGAGGAAATAAAGAAACAATGTGAAGTGTTAGGTGTAGAACCAAGTTCTGCTTTCCCTGCATTATTCACTAATAAAACTATCTAATAGTTATGAGTAAAACTGAATTTTTAGAACTACATAAAGGTGAAAGGCAACCTGCTGAAGTATGGACTCGCGTAATGGGTTATTACAGAAATACACAAAGTTTTAACTACGGTAAAAAGTCAGAATTCAAACAGCGAGTATTCTATAAGGTGAACAATCAGAATTCTAAATAATAACATGAAGGACGCAATAAAAGAAGTAAAAGAAGTTTTTATTACTAACCCAATGGTGGCGTTCATAGTGGTCACTCTCTTTGCTGTATGGTTTCTTTATAGTGACCTTTCTATGTTCATCATTGAGCAGCAGAAAATACTTACAGAACAAGTAAAGCAACAGCAACAAACCACAGACCTATTAAAACAGATTTCTGACAGAATAAGAGAAATCGAGTTAAGAATTTACGACAAGAACTATACAGCACCTAAAGGGGATAAATAAAGTTACCTATTAGAATTTTAGTAGGTTTTTCTTTGCATTCATCGTTAGGGGGTACTGCTTTATTAGAGTAGTACCCCTTTTTTGAATTGAATAGACTAAATACATGTGATGAGTGAAGAAACCATTAAAGAAATGACGGAAGAGGTACAAGATACCGCTATTAACGAGAATGTAGAAACAAAGGAAAACACCCCTGCTACTGTTGAACCCGAAACACCTGCTAAACGCACTAGAAAGCGAGTAAGAAAGGAAGAACCACAGGAAGTAGTAGAAACAAAGGAAGAAGAAATAACCGTAAGTGTTAATGCCCCTAATCCTGAACTTGAAGAAATGAAAGCGCAACTTGCAGCAATGCAGCAGGAAAAGCAGAAGTTAGAAGAGGAAAGAACCGCACTTAATGAGCAAATAACAAAGTTGCAGGAAGAGGTGAAGATTACCCCTCAAAAGTTGGGTCAGGCAATTAAGGAAATGGGCATTTCCCCGCTTAATACTAAACGCGAAAACCCACAGGGGATGACCCTTGAAGCATACAACAGCATGACCGATAGTCAGCGCAGAGAATGGCAAAGAAAAAATAGAACTGATTATTTGCAGTTAATGCACACAATTAAGTTAAATGGTTAATACTAAATAAAAGTATTAAAACAAGTGGTTAGTAAGGTTCTAATCACAAAACAAATTTAACAATACTAAATAATAACAGATATGATTATTAACAACGAAACTATTAAGACAGAGGCCGAGAATTTTAAGGCTACTCTTATCGGTGATGCAATTGCTAACGCTTTTGGCGCTCATAAGATTTCCTTTAGTGATTTCTCAAATGATTACAGCGGCGTTTATGGTACTGCTGGAAGCGTTATCCGTGTTCCCCTTATTGGCAAGACTGGCGGTGTAAAGTCCGCTAATGCTGACGGTACAGATGACTTTAGCATTGGAACAAAGACCACGGAGCACATTGACCTTGAACTTACACTCAAGTATGTAACTTGCCCTCTTACTATTGGTGAGCTTGAAACAGGTGCTGCACTTTCCGATTTTGCACAGTCTCTTGCTAACGATGTTGTAGAGGATGTTCAGAAGACCCTTGAAGAAAAACTTATTGCTGGTGTAACTGCTGGTAAGGTTAAGGAAATTGTAGTTGGTTCTGCTGATGACTTTACTACTGCTACCCTTACCAAGAAGGTACGCCCAGAAGTAAGAAAGGGTGGAGTAGCTGAACCTGTTTGCTACCTTGAAGGTGGTCACTATGCCTCTATTATTCCACTTGATAAAGAGGGTTTTGATACCAATGGCGCACATTACGGTTTCAGCAAGATTTCTGAATACACTTCCTTTACCGAAGGTGTAGTTGGATTTGCCGCTAATCAGTCCGCTGTTGCAGTTGCTACTAGAATCCCACAGTCACTTATGCAGAATCCTGCTTACATTACAAAGTATGCTTATCAGTTGCCTGAAGTTGGCGTAAATGTACTTTATTGTGAATGGGCTAACCCTAACAATGGTACTATGTCAGCAGGCCTTTTCTACCTTTGCGGTATGGAAGTTGCCAAGTCTGATGCAGCTGCTATCTTGAAGCAAGCCTAATCTAACTGACAGAATTATTAAACTTATTCATGATTGATTACAGGGGCTAATCACTATGGTTAGCCCTTATTTCTTTCACTAAATACTAATAAGATGTTAAGCGATACAATAAAAGCAAGTTTTGAGTTGCTACTTATACAGAATGGAACAGAAGTAAAAAATCTTACTAAATCTACTACTTTTAGTGGTTTAGTTACAAGTGACGAATTAGGGGCAGTATTCAACATTGGAGACCAGGATTTAAGCAGCAGTTGCCAAGTAACTACTTGGCTTACAAATAAGCCTACAACAGGTGATAAAATGGAAGTGAATAACAAGACTTATACAGTTAAATCATTACAAGATAGAGTAAATAGCCCATTAGTAAGAATTTTCCTTGAAGCATAAGCAAAAATGAAAGGTAAAACACTAAAAGAATTAAGTAAGCGGTTAGACTTGTCAGCTTCTATTTTGCGTGGCATACAAAGAGGTGAGAAAAGACAAGGATGCGACATTTTGCGTAACAACATGGGCAAGTGTTTAGGTAACATTACCCCAAAAGTAGGTTATAAGACGAAAGAAAGGGCAGCGGAAGCAATAGAAAGTGATATAAGGCAACTTTACCAATCAGCAGACAAGTTAGCCCAATGGTTAAAATCAGTAATAGCAGGTTCTAAAACCGCTAAATGGATGAAAACTATACTTGAACAAGCTGTAAACCTTTTGTCTACCAATAATCTTAAAGGTTACAGTAAGTTAATAGCGAAAGAACCACGCTTACAAGCATTACAAAGAGTCACTTCTACTAAAGTTAATCCTGAACTAATAGAGAAATTTAGAAATAAACCTAAACAAACACGAAAAGTAGCACGCAGTATAACAGGTGGCAACCCTATTTTAACAAAAGAAGCGTCTATTCAATCTGAAATTAACAAAAGACTTAAAAGGTGGGGCGTTACTGCATCTATGTTTTGGGAAGCAGCAACTAAATTCTATCCTAATGTTAAAGTAAAAGGAGTTACTGCTGTTAAAAAGAAAGTTAGAGCCAAGACGAAAGGCGCATCAGTAACTACAACACACAAGAAAAACGGTTTAATGAGTGCAAAAATAATTCACCATGTAGAGGGTAAAAACCCCACTTACAGAAAGAAGTTGAAAAAAAACATTAAACAAGCAGAAAATTGGTGGAAGAAACAAGCAGAAAAGGAAATAATGGCGTATATGGCATTAGATAAGTTTTTAGGTAAATAAAAGTAATGAAGAAACTTTATAACACTTTAAGGGAAGTATTAACAGAAGTAGGGTTTAACATTGCACCATTTGGGGAAAACACCATTGATGACGGAACACGCACAGTAGAAATTACAATTGATGAGTTAGAACCAGTAGAAGCAGGGTTTAACACTTGGCAAGGTACAGTTACTTTTAACTTTATAAATGGTTATTCATGGGAAGAAAACAGTATTGACCTATGGGAAGTATTAAGTAGTTTTATACCCTTGGCTGATAGAGTTGATGAGGAAGCTTTAAGCATAGTGGATAATTCTGCTAAACTTGAATTGTTGGAGTTACCCCACTATTCAGACATCATTACTACCCACGATGAAGACACAGGAAACGCTACAAGTTCAGTTAGTGTTACTTTAACTTTTCAATACTAAATCAAACAATGCTAAATAAGAGTATAAATTATGAGCGAAACAACAAATTTAACTAATGCAGTTGGAAGTCTTAAAGGTTACTTTGGTACTACTAAAGCCCGTGGTTTAGGTGGCGTTATTCAGTCACACAACCATACGCTTAACGCAGAAGAAGCAACCGCACAAGATGAGAACGGTGAAATTGTGTTTGTAATGAAATACAACAAATCCGCTAATGGTACTATTGAACTTATTATGTTGAATAATGAGGAAGCAAAAGCCGCAAGAGAATTGCTTGTCCCTGGGGCTACTTTCACTATTCCACAGAATAAGGCTATGAGACAACTTGAAGGGTTGCCAGTTATTGATAGCGTAGAGGAAACTACAAGTAATGGTGAATTAGCACGCTTTACCATTAACTACACTACACGCGCTAATGTAACAGAAGCAATTACTGAAAACATTTTTGCCGCAAGTGAGGATGCAACCCTCATAGAAGAGTAATTTACAGTTAATAGACAATCCATATTCAAGGGGAGTAACCACTATAAAGGTTACTCCCTTTATTTTTGTATAAATACAAGTAACGATGATTAAATTTGATTTAACAAAGACCCATGATTTAGCCTGCATTGGTGTACTAATTGCAAACAACATTTACCCAAAACAAGGAACTAATTACATACTTCCTGACGGAACAAAAGAACAATTAGCATACTTTGATGACACGGCTAAACACTACTTGAATAACATTGAAAATAGTAAAGAATACAAGTCTGCTTACTTACTTTCTGTATTCATTGAGGAAGCAAGAAAACAAGTTCCGTTAATCTGTCACACGCTACCTAATGGAAAGGAAATAATGATTCCTGCTAATACACCAAAGGAACAAGTAAAGGAGCTTATAACAAAAGCACTTAATAACTAATTGACATAATGAAAGATTGGAAAGAACATATAAGAGTAGTAGGGGGCATTCCTTTTAGACCTGTAAGCATGGGTACACTTACTTTACTTTATGAAGTGAAAAGTCCTTTTGTTTATGGTGGTATAGTAGAGCCTTTAGACTTTGCTGTATTCGCGTGGATACACGGAGCACCATTAGCAGAAGTAATTACCGCTGTAAAAGCTGATAACTACCATAAGGAAGCAGTATTATGGGCTGCTGAAATGCCAACCGCAATTTATGCAAGTTATACTTTACCCACAGTAAAAGCATTAGCAAAAGATTTAGATAAAATTTTTGTAGATAAGGACACAGGCTTTATCCCTTTTCCTTTGCCCTTTCCATGTAGGCGTTCATGGTGGCAGAGGGCTTTTCATTTTATGAAACGCCTTTTGATGTTTGGTTAAGTTATTGTTTGTACAAGATACACAATAAAGGCGGTCATCCTGTACCATTAGCAGAATACAGAAAGAGTAAAGAAGAATGTGAGCAAGACTTAATAAGCAAGTTAGAAGAATACGCCAAGGAACAAGTTAAATAACAGTATGGCAGTAGTAAGTATTAAAGGAGATACCAAAGACGCAGAAAAGAAGATTAAAGCCTTAAAACAAGATATTGACAATTTAGACAAAGCCGCACGCAAGCCTAAAAAAGTTAATGTACAAACCAAGGCGATAGGAACAAGTGGAATTTCTGCACATGCAGGGTTAGGTAGTATGTCTTTGGGCATGGCGGTTGCAGGTGGTACTATGGTAGGTGGTTTAGCAGCATCAGCACTAACTAAATTAGTTAATGTTTTATCAGGTGCTATTCCTGCATTACTTAAATTTGGTTTAGGTATAGACAATGTAACAGGTTTAATGAGTAAGTGGGGGAAAGCATTAGAAGCTTATTCTAATGCTCCTGAACACGCTTTACAAAGGGCTGACAACATGGATGCTTTAGACGATGAACGCCGCGCCCATAACAACAGAACATTGGCAGAGGAATACGCATGGAATGAAGCATTTAGTAATGTAGGTGGAAGCGAGTTTAAGAACCAGATTTTAACGAGGGTACAGTCATTAGTAGAACAAGCATTAGGGGGCGATGTAACCGCACTTGATACAATTAGTAAGTTAGACAGAGTAACAGGAACTACTTTTTCACCTACTAGAGGTGAAGAAATAAACGAGTATGCTTTACAAAGTCATTTAGGGGAACTTTCTACACATGAAATAGTAGCCGAAATTTTGAAGAATTACCACAATGCTAAAGAAACAGGTGATTATTCTAATGTGGATGCGATAGAAAAATTATTTGGGCGTAGGGGTATGGCCGTAGTGAATAAACTTTCTGACATTGCAGATGTAGAAAGACAGAAAGATTTATATGTTCAGAAATGGAATGAAACACATACTAACGAACAGGAAATAATGGCACAAGCAGCCAAGGCAGAAGAAATAAGAAGTTTAGGCAAAGTGTATCAGTATGGCGTTCCCGAAGGTGGAGAAAAGAACATTGAAACAGGGGCATTAAATCAAGCAGAGACGGACAAATTAACTTATGATGCGTTAGGTGGTGACGGTTCTAAAATACAAGAACAAGCAATAAGCGAACTTAAAAAAGATTGGAACAAAATAGTAGATTAGGCTGTTGCTTCACCACTTGGAAAAGCCATAAATGAAAGTGTGGTTAAACCACTAGAACAATACAGCGATGAACTAACAGCCGCCATTGACACAACCAAGGAAATTGTGTCAAAGTTTAGAGAAGATGTGGCAAAGTTTAGTGATGTTGCAAACAACATTAACAACATACCAGAAAAGGTGGTTGAACCTGCTAAAAGTGTGCTTAAACCATTGGGCAATGCTTATAACAGCGGCTTTGATTTACAGTTGAAGTGGGCAAGTGCTATGCTTTCCCCTTTTCTTGGCGTAGACCCAACACACCAAATTAAACCAGAACTACCAACACCAAGCGAAGGACAAATACGCGCCTTTGGAGACAATGCTTATAAGCCATTAGTGGAAGACGACCCCATGTATAACATGCAGCGTGAATTAGAGCAACAACTAATTGACAAGGCAAAAGCAGCAGGGGAAGCCATACCAGACTTTTTAGACCCTGCTACTTTTAATAAAAGATTTTGGGAAAGCCTTAATCCACCTAAAGTAGAGCAACAGAAATCAGAAGAAACAACCAAGGTTAATAAAGAGGTAGTTACTGCATTACAAGATGTTTCTTCTAACTTGAAAAACAATATTGCAGCAACTCAAAACATGACTAATACCTTGAAATCAGGTTTAACTATTAACGGAAATACTGCTACTGGTGGTACTGCGTCATTTGTTTAATCAGAAATACTGAAAGAACTACTAAATAATAACAACAATGAGTTACGACTTATACAGCAAACAGGGAATTTCACTTCCATACCTAATTGATATTGACAAAGAAAAGTGGATTGCAGAGGGTACAGAAAAGGTAAAATACACACAGAAATGGGCAGTATTAGGAAGTGAAGCAAATGCGTTTATTGAGGGGCTAACAACATCCTATAATGGAAAAGCATTGACCTCTACAAGCCGAGAAGATAGGGGTGCAATGTGCATCATTACCGCTACCTATGGTGAAGCAGTTTTCACAAATAATCAAGGTGAACAAGAATGGTGGAGTTTAAGCGGGGGAAAATACACTAAACATAAAACAAAGTGGGTAAGTAACAATGCTTCCGCTATTAGGGCATTTTGTGAAAGTTGTAAAGCACAAGCAACATATCAAGACGGTGTAAGCGTTAGTTGTAACCCTGTGGCAGGTGAACCAAAAGTTTTATGTGAAGCTCAATGGACTGAAGAAGATGCAGATGAAGGTGGTGGCGAAGAAGATACAGAAAGTGGTGGCGGTTCTGGTGGTTCTGGTGGTGATTAGGAAGAAGAAGAAAGCAATAAGGAAACAGGAAAAGCAGTACAGTTTTCTAGCACTACTGAAACATTGATTTTAGACCACGATACACTTGTTAAAAAGCATCCTAAAATAACGGATAATAAGGACGCATTAAAGATTATTCCCCTTTTAGAAAGTGGAAGTGTATCTTGGCAAGAAAGTAAAGGGGCTAATGGTATACCCTCAAAAACAGGTTGGTATAGGGTCACAAATAACACACTTGCATTAAAAGAAGGGCCCATAGTAGATAACGAAAACTTAACCCCTGAATTAGTAGGAGAAATTAAAAGAATTCTTGATAACCCGCCACAATTTATTTTCCCTGTAATACGCGCAACTGTTAGCAATAGGGTAGAAAGTTCCGACAACATGAGTATTAAAGCAATGACTTCTGATTTGGGTAATGTAGGAAGTAAATCACAGTCTATTAATGCAGGTGGGAGTGCCGTAGGAGCACCACAACTTAAACCACTTAATACTACTGATACAATGGGCTTGACCTTTCAGACACAATGGCTTTACGAAGGTGCAAGTTATGACCAAGGCAGCACCCACACAAAAGCGTTAAACGGTAAGTTAAAATTCGTAGGTGAGGTAACAAAATCATACAGAACTATTACAGAAGTACAGTAAAAATCTATGGGAGTAAAAAGAGTAAAATCAGGAGACCCAATAACAGCGCATTGGGCGAATTCTTTGGTGACACAGGTAGAAACCGTGGCAGGGTGGAGTAATACACCTAACAAGGGTAATTTTTCCCATGCCCCTGTTCAGTTTAATTATCCTGCTGGCTTTCAAATTCAAATGAGTTCAACAGGGGCGTGGACGATTGAACCAGGGTGTATTTTTATTAACGGTGAATTAGTAGTTGGCAACGGTACTACTTATTCCCATAATTAGACCTCATTACAGAATTGGAGTAGTGCCTATTACCATAAGGGTAATAAGTTACCAAAGTGGAAAATTAAAGGGTACATTCCTGACACATCAGGAACAGTAGCAGATTCTAAATTCTGGTTAATAAACGAGAATGCAAGTGAAGAAACAAGTAAAAGTGAACAACCACCTGAAAACTGCCCAGAGGGTTACAAATGGTGGGAACAGTATATTAATGAAGTAGACGAAGAAAACGGTTTTGTAAAGCAGATTATTAGCGGTACAATTTTCATTAGTACAGCGCAAGCCGCTAATGTTCCACGCCCTTTTGATGTAATAGTTGTAGGTAAAGTAGAAAAGAACCCTGACGAAGAAACAGAGGGAGTAGATACCGAAACAGAGGGAGCAGATACCGAAACGGAAGAAGAAGAGGAAGAAAAAGTTGAATTTGAAATAAGAAGTGGTTGGGTTTTACTACCTCATAAAACCATAGTAATGATACCTCAAAAATTGAAACTTGAACATTCAACAACAGACCCATTTTTCGTAACATTAAATGTGTCAAGGGATGCAGAAGGCAAGTATCAATACAAGTATGAAATGATGACCCAAGAACAATTAGAAACAAATTATACATGGGAAGATGCAACTGAAAAAGAACAATAATGAGTGACGAATTTACAGAAGAATTAGAAGGGGTAGAATTAGTAGAAATTCCTGTACCTTATCATTTTGACCGCAAACTTGCAGAAATTACAGGAGCAGAACAAGAATTAGTATGGCAAAAGTTAAACGGAGACCAAGATTTAGGGTTTAAGCCGTTTAATCGTTTTGAAGATTGGAACGATGCGAAGACAGAATTTTTTAGTAGAATGGGTAGAGCAGATGCACCTAGTGATTTATAGGACGATGAGGAAAGTATACAAGGCTGGACTTATGTAGCAGATTACACCTTTCATTAGTTAAGCCGTGGTATTTCAACTTATGATTGGTACATTCACGCTAGAATCAATAAAGACGGAGAACTTGAATTTGGGTGTTTTTCAGAGGTAATAGAGAATGAAAATTCTAATGAGAAAGTTATTTTAGCAGAAGTAACAGGAACAGAACAAGAATTAGTATGGCAGAAGAAAAGAGGGTTACAAACACATTCTTTACGCATAGCCTCAAAAGAAGAAGCAGAGAAGAAGTTATTAAAGAATGGAAAAATCATTAAGTCAGCTTGCCCACAGTATGCGGGATACATAGTGAACGAAACGAACGCAGTTTATACACATGGTAACGCTAAAAGGGCGGTAAGATGTTATGGGCATTTGTGGAGTTATTGGTATGCAGTAATAGACAATGTGCTTTACTTTATTGGTTTCCCTTTATGGCAAGGTGAAAGTCAGGGTCACATGGTTAGTGGAACAGATGAAATACTTACTTTTTCTATTCCCCCTACTGAATACGACAAATCGTATTCTTTAGTACCTAATAGCGAATTTAGAGAAAAAATGTCATTAGTAGAAGACATATGGTTATGGGGTGGAAATGATACTTTTAATGAGCCTGAACTACCAGCAGGAGCACCACGAATTTTAGCAAAATACGGTGATGACAGTACAGAAACAGAAATTCTTAATAGAGTATTAGCAAAGTGGGATAACGAAAGCAAAACAATGCAACAAATTTTTGAGGGTGACATTGTAGCAGATTTAACACCATATCCCGCGCGTGGTGGCGTTTATGATTTGAAAGAGGGATTGAAAGTATTAGATAGTTCAGAAATAACTACGGAAGAATTAACAGAGAATAACAGAAGCACCTTTTATTATAGTGGGTATAGTGGATTTATGCCATACCCCGCAAAGGATGTTAGCACGACAAGGGTATACTGTCCTTATTTTGGTGTTACATGCTATGGTAATACTTTCTACATCTTTACTAATGGTGCAGCGATGTGGGGAAGCAATGAATACACATGGGGAGATAACAGCCCTGATTTTGACTTACCATCGTGGTGGGTTGACCCGCCAGAACCAGAAGACCCTGAACCAGAAGACCCTGACGGCCCTAAACCACCAAGTCCAATACCTAACCCTGGCCCTGGCCCAGGCCCTGGCCCTATACAACCTACTCCACCTAATCCTGTTTGGCCTGCTAATGGTGGTTATTCTTGGCATGGTGGAAAGGGTGTTAAAGTAACTTGGAAGCAAATTAGAAATACTAAAGTAAATGGTGGTTTAGAAATTCAATTCAAAATACAACCACAAACTGTAAAAAGAAAAGGTACTTTCTTGTATGAAACGGAAATTGATGTTTCTGCTAGTGGTGGCGGTTCATACTCTATACCAAAAGAATTAGGCGGTGGTAGTGCTACCTTAACTTATGGTGTTAGTGGTACAGGTGATATTACCCTTACTAATTTGTCAAGCCACCAAGGCGGCAGTATTTCAAGTAGTGGCACTTTTACTAAAAATGTTAAAGTTCCGTGGCATGGTGAAGCAGAATTCGGAAGTGTCATTAAGAATAATCAACAGAACTCTATAAACTCTAATTTCCTTACTTGCACACAAGGACAAAGTTATATTAAAAGAATGACCGTTTATGACTCAACAGGAACAAAACCAAGCTTTCAAGTGGATGCAACATTCATACCTATAACAGTAAGCATTAACGAAAATGTAGTTAAAGAGATTGTTAAGACTAATGTACAAAATAAAGCAGGTGAAACTTTATACGGTAGTTTAACACCTAATTCTATTGAGGGTACTTGCTCCAATACAGTAACAGAAGCACCAAAGTTAGAAGCAACATTGACAAAACAACCTACTAGATTTTCCCAAGGTGGTATTACTCAAGCAACAGGTGAAGTTAGCCTTAAAGTTCAGAATATGCGCCTTGATGAGGGTACAGCACAATTTGCTGTAAATGACGGTACAAGCGGCTGGTATGAAAATAGCATGGAAAACCGTGGTAGTGGTTCAGCAGGTGGGCAATTTACTGTTACTACTGCTGCAAAGAACCTTTAATAATTACTGCATTAAATAAACTTATAATGAAGCGTAAAAAATTTTCACAGTTTGAATTACCTAGTGTTTTACCAAGTGATATTTACCTTGTAGGTTATGAAGTAGGTACAGGGGAAAATGGGGAAAATACAAGTGTAAGAATTAAAGCATCTGATTTAGCATTTAGTGTAACAGGTGCAGCAGGGGTATCTTCCTTTAATGGGTTATCAGGTGCAGTTAGCCTTAATGTAGGTGACGGTTTAAGTATTACTAATAGTGGTAACACTTTAACCCTTTCTAATACTTCACAGGGTTCTAATTTAACCGTAGATTAGACTTTTGACCCAAACAGTAACAACCCCCAAAGTGGTACAGCAATCAATCAGCAGTTGGCTAATTTTGCGACACTTACAGGAGCTAATAACTTTACAGGAGAAACACAAACACAAGCCCTTAATGTTCAGGGTAAGTTAAGAGTTAATGGTGTTACTGCATTCAATAACACCGTAACAGTAGAGGGGCAAAATTTAGGGTTACACATGGATAATTGCACCGCTCATAATACCGATACTTCTTTACATTGGCAGGAAGGTGAAAGAACAAACTTTAATAACCTTGCTTCAAGCGTAGAAACACTTACCACTACTAATAATACCCACATTAGTGATACTTCTTTGCATTGGTAGGAAAGTGACAGAGAAACAGTAACAGCATTAGTAGAGCATACAGAGAATGAGGAAATACACCTTACACCAGTTGAAAAGAATTTTTTGTTTGGTGAAAAGGCATTTTCAGAATACACTACTTATGACCCTGACATTTACACTAACGATAACGCCACACTCATAGGCGTGGATTTGAGTAGAGCACATTTTACTTCAGGTTTTATTACTTCTATTTCTATTCCTAAAAATAATGTTGCTAATTATACTGGTTATATGGCTGTTCAAATCTTTTATGAGGGTGAAGCAGACGATGCAGACAAAACAGGACAGACTTTTTATTCAGACAATAAAGTAACTGCTAACGGTAACATGACGGCGGTATTCAACTTTACTGATTTAATTCTACCAGAAGAGTATAAATTTGTCCGATTAAGTGTAGTTAGCGATACTACAGAAGTACCTAATATTCCCACAAAATCGGGTTGTATTTCTTGGCGTTGTATGCCTATGAAACGCAAACACGATAACAGCCTTACTTTTGATACTGACGGTTGTAGATGCTGGCAAGCAACAAGTTTAGGAGCAACTTCTAGAAATTGGCTTATAAATGTTACAGCAACTAAAGCAGACCATAGAACCGATATTAAACAAATTGAAAGCCTTTTATGGAAAGTAGAATACCCTACAAGTGATGAATTGGAAACCCTTAAAACCTCATTGACTGAACAAGTAGTTAATTATTCTACGGAAACACGAACAGTAACAAGTGGGGATACTTCAACCACTATTGAATCCCTTTATTTGACACTTGAAACCGCACAGACTGCACGAGAATTACAGAATTTGTGGTTTAGTTCCCTTACTAAATCAGGGATATTTCCAACTTATCAACCGCTTGTTTCTTTCTAAAATAAACTATTCAACACTTCATTCTATCCCCTTACTAACCACAGTAGGGGGATTTTTCTGCCGCTATGACAAAATTTGTCAATTTGCAATTGCAATTTGCAAGTCGTTGCAATCAGAAATACGCAAAGCACATAAAAAGAAAGAGTAAGACAGTATAAAAGATGAAAAATATAAAACCGCGCAGCGGGCGTATTTCATGCAGGGCGCCAGCCCGGCTTTCATACCGCCCGGCAGGGCGGTATTTACATACTTGCGCCAGCAAGTATTTCATTGAGCGCAGCGACAAGTTACCGCTGCCAAAGCAGCGGTACTGCCGATAGAGCCGGGCCTATTTCAACAGCCCGCATTGGGAAATCATAGGAAACATTATCCTTGCTATTATGATAACGAAAAGCTATCATCCCAGCATCATGAGACAGGATAAGCTGGCAGACTACTCACTTCAACTTGCGCGTGCATCAATGGAATATGCCCAGCACCTTCACGGTTATGGCGCCAAGAAAGACCAGTTCCTGCGCGCCGCTTCTGCCATAGGCGCTAATATTGCTGAAGCCAGGTATGGCAATGGTCCGGCGGATTTTGTCAACAAGCTCCATACAGCTCTGAAAGAGTGCAACGAAACCAAATTCTGGCTGGAATTGTTTACTCCGGAAACGGAGGAGCAGGCTGCGGAATTGAAGAAGATGAAAAGGCTGAATGGAAATATCATGCGGATGCTGATTCAATCGATTAATACGGTGAAAGCTCGTCCGGACTGGAAGAGATAATGTTTCCTATTGTTTCCCAATGCGGGCAAATGGGATAAGGCTCGCACCATCGGTAGTACCGCTGCTTTGGCAGCGGTAACTTGTCGCTTCGCTCAATGAAATACTTGCTGCGCAAGTATGAAAATACCGCAGCACAGCTGCGGTATGAAATACGCCCTGCGGGCGTATGAAATCCCCTCGCTGCGCTCGGGGATGCTAATCGCCACTCGCGTTGCTCGTGGCGATTAGGCTTGCAAGG
>JAZQHA010000168.1:0-83407 GCA_045540315.1 Acutalibacteraceae bacterium
ACCCTTTTATATACAACTTGTCTTTGATGTTTGGTTATTGCCAATGTGATAAATGATGGGTTACTTTTCAGTAAAAGCGATGCTGGCAAAATAAAAAAGTTCTTGAGAACTTGAAAGTTTGCAATCGGAAAAACTATTTATGATAGAAAATAAAAAATAAATATTGTCATAAGGAGCTTGGAAACTATTATGTCAATTAGCGTATTATTACTGTCTTATCATGAAGAAGAAAATTTGAAAATTTTGTTGCCTCAAATAAAAACGGAGTTAAACAAAATAGATGAGCCTTATGAGATTTTAGTTATCGATTCTGCAAAGCCTACAGACAATACGGAGGAAGTTTGCCGAGAGTTTGATGCGAAGTACATTCCTCAAGAGTATCCCTATTACGCTGGGGCCTTTAAAACTGGAATAAATTATGCGCAAAATGACAAAATCTTAGTTCTCGATGCAGATGGCTCGCATAATCCCATTTATATTAAAGACATCTATGAAAAATTCTTAGAAGGCTATGATATCGTTATTGGTTCTCGCTATGTAGTTGCTGGTAAAAATAACGATGAACTTTCATCAATTATTATGTCTAAGCTTCTTAACGGTGTTATGCGTCCACTTATAGGGGTAAAAGCTAAAGATATATCGACTAGTTATAGAATGTATGACACGAAACAGTTAAAAGCTATAGACATAAAAACTCAAAACTACGATGTTTTACAAGAGATAATTCTTAGGATGAAGAAAAATAATAAAAACTTAAAAATCGGGGAGATTCCTATAGAATTCAACAAACGTATGTATGGGGAATCAAAGCGAAGTTTGTTTAAATTTATTTGCGGCTATATCGTTTCCGTTGTAAACTTTTTATTAATTAGACTTAATATTAAATCATAGAAAGGTTCGGTTGGTATGAATTTAGCTCATAAATATAGCTACGAAAAAGTTTTTATTGCTGCAATGCTTATTTTATTTTCGTTTTTTGCGGTTGGCTTTGTCAAAGATTTTGCGGGTGACCAGGCAAATGTATTTTTTGCAAAAACTGGCGACTATATGGCCGATTACTACAATGTGGCAAAGTACTGTTCTGAAAAAAATATTTATCATTTTGGAGAAACAGATCCGTTATCTCATGAGCACGCCTATCCACCGTTGACTTATATGATTTTTTATTATCTTAGCAAATGCGCTAACTATTTGAATTTAGGTGCATTTGAGGCGGGCAGAGGAACGACCATAGGGTTAGCAGTTTCTTCTTTTTTTATGTTTTTTATTTCAGCCCTTTTTTATGTGATTTTATATGATGCATACAATGGCAAAAAGACTTATAAATTTTTATGCTCAACGATATTGTTGCTTTCGAGTGTTTTTATTTTTTCTTTTGAGAGAGGAAACACCATACTTTTAGCTGCTGCTTGCCTGTTTTTCTTTATTTTGAACTATAAAAGTGATAGCAAAGTCATAAAAGAACTCTCATTTGTTGTGCTTGCAGTAGCTGCGGCACTCAAGGCTTACCCAGCCATTTTCGGAATATTGTTGTTATTTGAAAAAAGATACAAAGAAGCAATCCGCTTGGCCATATATGGACTGTTGTTTACCTTTTTGCCATTTCTATTTTTTAAGGGTGGTTTTGGCAATATACCAATTTGGCTTAATAATTTAAGTGCCAACTCAAATGCATATAATTACGGCGTGTTTCCTCGCTTTAACTTCAGATTTTTCGCGTCAAGAATTTCTGACCCAGCTTTAAAAGAAACCGTCTATAGAATTTTTCCTAAAATAGATTTTTTGCTTTGCGGTGCAGCAACTTTATTAAGTTTTTTTCATAATAAAACTTGGAAAAAAATTCTTCAGTTGTTATTAGTTATCGTTATTTTGCCAGTAAACAGCGCTGAGTATTGCGGTTTATACTTGTTTTTAGCGATAATATTATTTTTCAATGAGGAACAGAAAACAAAGTTTGATTGGTTATACTTGGCGTTGTTTGTACTTGTGTTAAATCCATATCAAATTATTTATAGAGGAGGTATACAAGAGTGGAATATTACTGCTGTTTTAATGAATCTGTCTGCATCGTTGATGCTGATTTTATTGATGACAGAATCCTTGTTAATGGCAGTAAAATTTACAAGGTCTAAAGCGAAAAGGTTTAGTTAAACTAAATTTAAAAGAAGCTTTAAGGAGGAAATAATATGAATAAAATGCGAAGATGTGTAGCGTTATTGATAGCGTTGATGCTGGGGGGGCAAACTGTTGTAGCGTATAACTCAAAAGATTATCAATATTACTCGACAGTGCGTTCTTTGTTGAGTGTAAAAGATGTGGCTCCTAAACACAGTAAAAGTTACAAGTGGGCTCGATTTGGCCGTGATTTCGATGGTGGCTATGTTATGTTTGATGACTTTAATAGAGATTCCATTGCGTACAGTTTTGGTGTAAGCGATGACGATTCGTGGGAGACGGACATAGCTAAAAAAGGCATTGATGTCTTTATGTATGACCCAACTGTCAACGCTGCTCCTAGCAAAAATAAACGTTTTCATTTTGAGAAGTTAGGCATAACTGGTTACAAAAAAGCTAAAAACATGAAAACGATGAGTGCGTTTATCAAGAAAAACGGTCATGAGAATAAAACTAATTTGGTTCTGAAAATGGATGTGGAAGGTGCAGAGTGGGACTTTTTAAATGAAGTCGACGAGAGAACTCTGAATCAATTTTCTCAAATTGTTTTAGAATTGCATTGGTTCCAAAATAAAGATTTAGCAGATACAATTTTGCCTGCACTTCAGAAGTTAAATAAGACACATCAAGTTGTGTACGTGCATGGAAATAATCACGCTGGTGTCGTACGGTGTTCGGATATTATGATTCCTGAGGTAATTGAAATAACCTGTTTAAGGAAGTCATCTTATAATTTTGTTGAGTCTAAAAAATATTTCCCAACAGGCTTGGATAGGAAAAATCATCCAGGAAGACCAGAAATTATTTTGGGTTATTGGTGATTAAGAACATTGCTTTAATACTTATTTGAAACCCATATCAATGCTTTACCGCAGAGGAGACGCACAAGAGGTGAAATGTGACCACGATTTTAATGAATCTGTCTGCATCGTTGATGCTGATTTTATTGATGACAGAATCCTTGTTAATGGCAGTAAAATTTACAAGGTCTAAAGCAAAAAGGTTTAGTTAAACTAAATTTAAAAGAAGCTTTAAGGAGGAAATAATATAAAAAGTTGGAACAAAAATTAATACGGATAAAAAAGCGACAAGAAAAAATGATGGTGCCCTTCAATAAATTCTATGAGCGTTTTGATAAATGTTTCAAATTAGTAAGCCAGTGTGTACGTCTTGCGATGATGTGTTGCGTGTGTATACACATTCTACTCCCGAAAAACTGACGTGTTCGCCATTATGTGTTTGTGCGGAAAGTAAAGTTTATCTGATCTAGCTGATTGTTGCTTCAAATGGGAATTAACGGGCCCTCACTTATAAAGATTGAATCCACGGATTAATTTTCGTGGATTCTTTTAATTTTATGCTGTTGACTACCATGTGCGTTTGTTTTTTCTTTTCGTACTGATGGATTTCTGTGTGTTTTGCGAGTATGGAGTATATTATATACCACAAATGCCCCAATGAAATATTTGGTTCGATAAAAGACTTGTTTTTTTTTGTTTATTGTGGTATAATAAAATCAATAAAGAGAGGAGAGATTTTGTAATATGGAAAAATTTTTACTGAAACTGACAGCTATGTCATTAATATGCACGTTGTTTGTCGGTCAAAGTACACATTTGACTTATGGCGAAGAGGTTGCTGAGTTGAAAAACAATGTTGTATTAAAGACCGAAAAACCAACGAAAGACGCTGATGAATCGAATGATACTGATGAATTAAGTATAGAGCAACTAGAAGAAAAAAACCGACAATTAAAAGATGAAATACGAAAGGAATTGAGGCAAAATGTATTCATTCCGTTTGTGGTGGTTGTATCATTTGTGTTATTTGCTTCGGCGACGAAGCGTATGGTAGGTTACGCTGCTGCGTGTGGTTCGCGTATATCCAAATTTTTGTATGAGAAATTTGGCTGCCTTTATTGTGATGATGTTGCACGTTTCTTGGACAAGTGGAGTGTATTTGGTGAAAAGAAAGGAATGATTTTATGATACAAAATATTTTGAAAAAATTGGTGTCAACCTTATTAATCGGAATTATGTTTGTTTTTCCGACTACTTGCCAAGCTTATGTTAAAGATGATAGTTGTGTGGAAAAAAACGACACTGCGTATCGCAATGCACTTAAAGAAAAAAATAAAAAGTTGGAACAAAAATTAATACGGATAAAAAAGCGACAAGAAAAAATGATGGTGCCCTTAAATAAATTCTATGAGCGTTTTGGTAAATGTTTCAAATTAGTAAGCCAGTATTGTGATTGTGCGATGATGTATTGCTTTTGTATACACATTCTACTCCCGAAAAACTGACGTGTTCGCCATTATATGTTTGTGCGGAAAGTAAAGTTTATCTGATCTAGCTGATTGTTGCTTCAAATGGGAATTAACGGGCCTTACTTATAAAAAAGATTGAATCCACGGATTAATTTTCGCGGATTCTTTTAATTTTATGCTGTTGACTACCATGTGCGTTTGTTTTTTCTTTTCGTACTGATGGATTTCTGTATGTTTTGCGAGTATGGTGTATATTATATACCACAAATGCCCCAATGAAATATTTGGTTTGATAAAAGACTTGTTTTTTTTTGTTTATTGTTATATAATAAAATAAATAAGTATAGGAGCGATTTTGCAATATGAAAAAATTTTTACTGAAACTGACAGCTATGTCATTAATATGCACGTTGTTTGTTGGTCAAAGGACACATTTGACTTATGGCGAAGAGGTTGCTGAGTTGAAAGACAACGCTGTATTAAAGACCGAACAACTAATGAAAGAAACGGGTGGATCGAAGGCTGATGATGAATTAAATGTAGAACAGCTAAAAGAGGAAAATAAAAAATACAAAGAGGCGTGCGATAAAATATTGACTTTTGTGGGGCTAAAAATGCGCAACAAAAAATTAAAAAAAGAATTACGAAAGGAACGACTTGTTGAGAATGCTTTCTTTTTGACCAAAGTTTTGATGGTTCCGACAGCTTTGGTTGTTTCTTGGCTTGCGGTGGGGATGAGCACGCTAGGTATTGCTCGTACTTTTAATGGTTTATACGGCAAATTTGGATGTCGTACATGTTATACAGTGAATGTTTTTTTTGCTAAGTTTGCGGGAAAAATTTTTGGAATTCCACAAGATTGATTCAAAAATGCTCACGCGTGGTAGGTAAAGAAGGAGAGATTTTATGATACAAAATATTTTGAAAAAATTATTGTCAACCTTATTAATCGGAGCTATATTTATTTTTTTTGTTGTTTGTCCAACGTATGCTGAAGCTACTGGTGATAAAATTAACCTTAGTGCTGATGTGGCTGTGGGGAAAGATGGAAGCTTGTACCTTAATGGTGTTAAACAGGGTGAAACGTTTTTCTTTGATGTATGTAAAGAAAAAGATAGCGATGGCATTTCACTTATAAAAGAAAATGAACAGTTGGAACAAAAGTTAGCACGAGTAAAAAAGCGAAGAGAAAAACTAAATCGTCCGAGTAAGTTTTTTGAGTGTTTAAAAAATGTAATATTTAAAGTGTGCGGCTCGGTCCTCTTAATGTCTATAGTGACGCTGACAATGTGTAAAAACCAGGTTTTGCCCAATGGAGTCAGACATTGCTATTTTGAATAGTTTTCACAAAGCCTATTTTGGTCAACTTGCTGAATGCTTGATTGCATTTCCAATACTTCACGGTGCGGTAGTTTATGGCATGGCGTTTTAGAGGAGATTTTCAATATCGCTTAACACTTGCTAGTTAGAATAAACGTTGGTATAATCATAATTAAAATATTTGGAGGTACTAGAAATGAATGAGGCAAACTCAGCGGGCATTATGCAATTTGTAATGATGCTAGCTCTTCTTGTGGGAATGTACTTTTTGATGATACGTCCGAGCTCGAAGAGAAAAAAACAAGAGGATGAAATGAGAAACAATATCCAGATTGGTGATAAAATTACTACCATCGGTGGAATCGTTGGTCGTGTTGTGGCAATTAAGGATGACAGTGATTCGTTTGTAATTGAAACTGGTGTGGATAGAAGTAAAATCAAAATAAAAAAATGGGCTATTGCAAGTTGCGATACCCAAAAAGAAAATAATCAAACAAAGTAAGTATATTAGCGTATCTTTTTGAATATTGATTAGATAAATTTACTTTTAAAACTTATGACTAAGCAATATTTAGGAGGTATGATTTTTGAGACGTGACAATAAGTCTGTTAGCGGAGAAAATAATTTCAGTGTCGTACTAAAAGCTACTTTGTTTGGAGGGGCTGTTGGTGCGGTAATTTGTACGTTATTTTTATTTTTATTTGCATTTTTATTCGTGGCAGTTAAGTCTATTCCGCAACAAATGATACAGTGGATAGCCTTACTTTGTGCGGCTTTGGGAGCATTAACTGCAGGGTATGTGGCAACGCGAATATACGGCTCAAAAGGCCTTTTATACGGCACATTAGCGGCGTTGGTTTTATTTGTGATGTTGACGCTAATTGCCTTTATTATATCGAGAGATAAGTTTACTTATGTAACTTTAATTCGGCTGTTCGCGATGATGTTGTCTGGAGCTCTTGGTGGAGTTTTTGCTGCAAATAAAAAAAGACGTAAATAAATTTGAAATTTTACGTCAGTTGTGGTATACTTTGATGTAGTTTTTTTGAAAAAAGAGGTGTGTTTTTGATGAAACATGTAAAAACTTTGAATGCTGCAAAATTAAAAGAAAGTGCTAAAAAAGGTGGCTGCGGTGAGTGTCAGGCTTCTTGCCAATCTGCCTGCAAAACTTCTTGTACTGTTGCAAACCAAAAGTGCGAAAAGTAAAATTACATATTTATCTCGAACATTAGGGGTGGAAGTGTTTTACTTTCGCCTCTATATTTTATTGTGTTTCACAAGAGGTTAAATTTAAACTTTCGTGGGAGTGCCCTGATTAAATACCTCAGCAGCGCCGCCGCGAGGCGCCGAATGCATTTTAAGGCATTCGGCCGGTCTAAAGCCAAACAAAGTTGGCATTGGACCACAACGAAAATAAATTTTTATTTTCGTTGGCCTCGCGGCCCGAGCAGCAAGACTTAACAAAAGATATCAAATAGGGCATTCCCAAATTAAACTTTAGGTGGGAGTAAAAAATTCATGATACACAAGTATAAACTTAATGGTTACAATATAGTCTTGGATGTAAACAGCGGAGCTGTACACGTGGTTGACGATGTGGCGTATGATATTTTAGACTTGACGGACGAAAATATGTCAGCAACTCTTAGTGATGAATCGTTTGAAACTTTGGAGAAAAAATACGATAAGAATAACGTTTTAGATACATACAACGAGTTATATGAACTTTATAAAGAAGGTCAGCTGTACGCAAAGGATGAGTATGAAAAATTTGCCTCGATGATGGTGAACTCACCGGTTAAATCGATGTGCATTAATATTTCTCATGACTGTAATTTGCGTTGCGAGTATTGCTTTGCGGCAAAGGGAGATTTTGGAACAGGCCGTGAGCTTATGCCGCTTGAGACGGCTAAAAAAGCAATTGATTTTCTTATTGAGAAGTCTGGTAATCGCTATAACTTAGAGGTTGATTTTTTTGGCGGCGAACCCTTGATGAATTTTGATGTTGTGAAAAAAACCGTTGAGTATGCAAGAAGCATCGAGAAACAACACAACAAGAATTTTCGTTTTACGATTACGACGAATGGTTTGTTGCTGAGCGACGACAAAATTGACTTTATTAATAAAGAAATGTCCAACGTGGTACTGTCGCTAGATGGTCGAAAAGAAGTTAACGATAAGTTGAGAGTT
Organism: Acutalibacteraceae bacterium; assembly: GCA_045540315.1. Taxonomy (GTDB): domain Bacteria; phylum Bacillota; class Clostridia; order Oscillospirales; family Acutalibacteraceae; genus CAG-557. Next base: position 7,956 of record JAZQHA010000168.1, read on the forward strand.
TCTCCGAATGGACAAGGTTCTTTTGATGCAATTGTGCCCAAATATCAAAAACTCGTAAAAGAGCGCGGAGATAAAGATTACTACGTGCGAGGAACCTTTACGAGAAATAATTTGGACTTTACTAATGATGTTATTAAAATGTCCGAGTTAGGTTTCGATCAGCTTTCCATCGAGCCGGTAGTGTCTGATGAAAATTTAGATTATTCTATCAAAGAAGCAGATTTGCCGAGAGTTTTTGAGGAGTATGAAACCCTTGCCAAGGAAATGATAACACGTAAAAAAGATGGTAAGTGCTTTAACTTTTTCCACTTTATGATAGATCTTGATCAAGGGCCTTGTGCGATAAAGAGGTTGCGTGGCTGCAGTTGCGGTAATGAGTACATAGCTGTCACGCCCAATGGCGATATCTATCCTTGTCATCAGTTCGTCGGCCATGAGCAATGGAAAATGGGTAACGTCGTTACAAATACTTTTAACAATGAGATTAAAAATCAATTTGCAAGGACAAATATTTATACAAAAGAAAAATGTAAAAATTGTTGGGCGAAGTTTTTCTGCAGTGGAGGTTGCAACGCCAATAGCTGGCAATATGAAGGAGATATTTCAAGGTCTCACTCTATTTCTTGCGAGCTTGAGAAAAAACGTCTCGAGTGTGCCTTGATGATAAAAGCTGCGATGGCTTAGATTTTGTTTAATTTAAAATGGAGCCCCTATGACAACAGAGATAATCTTCTGTTGTCATTTTTTTGTTTAACACTTTTGCTTAGAATACAAATCAAAATAAAGATAATAATACTATTGAAATGAAAACGAATATCTGCGATTAAGCACAATGGCGCCGCGAGGCGCCGAAGGCTCCTTTGGAGCCTTCGGCTGGGCAGGCCTCAACAAAGTTGAGGCCTGCCACAAAGAAAATAAAATATTTATTTTCTTTGGCCTCGCGGCCATGCAGGTATTCTAGAAAGTGCTTACGGAAAATGGGTGAGAACTCTTACAAAAAGGAGTGATAATATGGATTTTCGAACAGACTTAGCGATGGAAGCGGTTGAGCTCTTAGAGAAACAGGGTATAGGAATAACTCAGAAAAAGCAAAAAATAAATGAATTAGAAATAACGCATATAACGATAGATGACGACAATATTGCAAGGGAGCTGGGCAAACTCAAAGGCGACTATATTACTATTGAGCTACCCAATTTTACAGATAATTTTCAAGATATAGATAATAAAATTGAAGTTATCTCAAAACAAATAAGATATTTACTCCCACAGAACGGCTTAATTTTTGTAGTGGGCTTAGGCAATGAGACCATTACACCGGACGCATTAGGCCCCAAAACCATTCAATCGATTTTAGCTACGAGGCACATAACTGGAGAAATAGCGCGTTCTACTGGCCTAGAGGCTTTGCGCTCAGTGGCAGCACTTGCACCTGGTGTTTTAGGACAAACTGGCCTCGAGGTAAGTGAGGTTATACAAAGCATAGTAAAAAAAATAACTCCCGCAGCCCTAATCGTCATCGATGCGTTGGCCTCAATGGAGGCGAATCGTTTGGGAACAACCATTCAAATTTGCAACACAGGAATTTCACCGGGCTCTGGCGTAGGAAATGCACGACCCGGCTTGAACCAGAAAACAATGGGTATTCCGGTTATAGGTATAGGTGTCCCTACGGTTGTTGACGCACGGACTATGGCAAGAAATTTGTTACAATTAGATGGCAAAAAATACGATGAAAAAATCGAGCAAAAAATACAACCTCGAGGGGAGCCGATGATGGTAACGCCGCGAGAGATTGACATACTAATTGAGCGTGCCTCAAAACTCTTAGCTATGTCGATAAACAGCGCGCTACAGCCAAACTTTTCAATAGGAGAAATTGAGGCGCTGGTGTAGGGACGAATAAATTTTTTACTAATCGCATAATTTTACTACAGGCATAAAATTTGTGGGATGCTGGAGGTAAAAGGATGTTGATTGATAGCAAAAAGTTTAAAAGTTTTGTTCTTTATTTTTTTTCGACAATTTCCACGCTAGTATGTTTTGGATGTCTCTCGATAAGTACCTATGAATTTTTGCGTAATAATCTTAGTTTTTTTGAGGTTTTTTCGGTTGGATTTATTATGTCTCAGGGCAAAGCGGACAACCTAGTCGCAAACATTGATGCGACGGACTATAGTTTACAGGAAATCATAGAGCTAACAGCTCATAGCTGGGGAGATGTTGAAACTTTTTCGACTGAAGCGATAGAAATTAACGAAGAGGTAAAAGCGGTTGAGGTAGATGGTGTAGCGCAGGATATATTGGACTTTGAAATACCTCACAACGACGGAGAAAAGACATTTAAAATTTTGGAAAGTCACGTAGGTGATAATGGCATACAATTCGAGAACTTTTATGTTAATAACAAATCGGATATGGAGTTAAATATCGCCGAAGAGCTCTCGAAAAAACCTGATATGAATATCAAAAAAGATGGAAGTCCACAGGTTTTAATTTATCATACACACACATGCGAGTCATATATGGATAAAGATCAAGGCTTTTTTTACGAGAGTTTTTATCCTCGGACCGAAGATAAAAGGTACAGCGTGGTTCGAGTTGGCGATGCTATTTGCGAAAGCTTACAAAAGGTTGGAATCGGAACAATTCACGATACAACTTGCCACGACTCTCCTAGTTTTAATGGGTCATATAAGAGAAGCTCACAAACAATTGATAAGAATTTAGCTGCTTACCCGTCAATTCAAGTTACAATCGATATTCATCGTGATACTATCGGTAACAATGAGCGTGGAAAAATTAAACCTACTTTTAAAATTGGTGATAAAAAAGCAGCACAAATTATGATTATGGCCGGCTGCGACTTGGATGGTAGTATGGCCTTCCCCGATTGGGAGTATAATTTAAGATTTGCACTAAGACTCCAAAAAACTGCCGAGACATTATATCCTGGTATGACTCGTGCTATGTTCTTTGGACCAGTTAAATATAATATGAATAAAACGCATTCGTCGTTACTGATAGAGGTTGGCACAGATATGAATACTTTGAGCGAGGCTGTACTGACAGGAACTTTGCTCGGAAACGCCTTAGCCAATGTTTTTGAGGGATTGTAAAAAGTAAGAAGGATGATTAAAAGTGAAAAGACGGATATTATCATTAAAAACTATACTACATAGCATGATTGCCACGCTTCTTGTATTGACATTACTTGTGGGATTTATAGTTGTGGAGAAAAATACTCGAAAAATTGGTTTTGCCGATAGTAAGCCCTGGATAGTATATAAGGATGACGCCGAGGATGGGCATTACATTAAAATTAGATTCATGGATGAGTGCTATACATTGGACTTTTCAGGTTTGTATGTTGTGACTGATTTTATAACAGAGACTATGGAACAAGGGCGAATAGCGTTGAAGATTATCGCTGAAAATGTGCAAAAATGAATTTTTATGTTGCTTCGTGATATTACCATGGTATAATATGTTTAGAAGCTTTAAGTTTGTTATGTAATTTTAAAAGAGGAGGTTTGCTTGGTTTTTCTTTTTAGAAAGGAAAACTTTGCGAAGGATAAAAATGAAGATTGCTTATAGTAAGGTTAAATTAATTGTTGCAATAGTTTTACTTGTGTTTGTGCCAGGTATTGTTGCCTTTGCCGAGAAAACAGAAACTAACAGCACAGCTAGTTCTTCTCAAGTAGCTTCTCCAGAAGCTTCAACTCCATCTAAAGTCTCCTCAAACCATGCCTCAAAAAAATCATTTACGCTTAAACCAAGTGAGCCTTCTACTACTGAACAAGAAGACACTAAGACAAAGGTTAATACGCCCGCTGGTGATGTAGTTACAAATGCTAAAAGTAAAGTAAGTTCAACCCAAAGTGCTACTCAATCACGAGCAGCTGTACCTCAATCTAATCAATCAAAAACTCAACCAAGTACAAGTCAGCCAACAACAGCTAATGCTCCTGCAAAACAAACTACGCCCGTAGAGCAAGTTCCGGTACCGTCGGCTAACACAAATGTGAACGCGTCTCAAAATAGTGCTAATACTCCAGTTACAAGTAACGCGCCAGTACAAAGTAAAACTGAATTATCTCAACCTGAAAATAACGAGGAAAAAACATCAGTAGAAGTTGCCTCTTCCAAGACAACCGTAGAAAAAACAGATGAAAAAACTCAAGCACCAGACGATTTGCCTCAAGTGGAATCTTCCGAAATTGATTTTCCTGAAGTAGCTGCGCCGGAACAGTCGGAGCAAAATGGTTCGTTGAATTATTGGGCAGGGTTGATTGGATGGTTGTGTCTGCTTGTTGGCGTGGTAATTATAATTTTTGTAATGCTTAAGGGACGGAATAATTCAGAAATGCCTGTACAAAAAGTTTCTCGCTCTAAAAAAAGAAGAAAAAAAAGTAAACGTCTTTTGTCAGATGATTATTATAAGGGTCACTTTTAGGGAGGAAAAAATTTATATTATTACCTTGAGAGTATCCTCTTTGATATCTTTTTTTGAGCTTTACCGCTCGCGCCGCGAGGCCAACGAAAATAAAAATTTATTTTCGTTGTGGTCCAAAGCACAACTTTGTTGCGCTTTGGACTGGCCAAATGCCCTTTAGGGCATTTGGCGCCTCGCGGCGCTGCGGTATTTGTTTGTGTCTTCTATTCACTCTTGAGTGCTTTAATTTACAAGGGCGATGTGCTATAATTCTTGTAAATTTTTTAAAGGGTGGTAAAAGCAATGCTAACAGACATCGAGATAGCACAAAATGCAAAAATGCGGCATATAAAGGATGTTGCCAAAGACATTGATATAACTGAAGACGAACTCGACTTTTACGGGAAGTATAAAGCTAAGTTGAACGAGTCTCTTTTTGAGAGACTAAAAGATAAAGAAGACGGCAAGTTAATTTTAGTCACGGCGATAAATCCAACGCCGGCCGGCGAGGGAAAAACCACTACGACAGTCGGTTTGGGACAAGCCATGGCGAAGATAAACAAGAACGCCATCATTGCGTTGCGAGAACCCTCTTTGGGGCCAGTGTTTGGAGTAAAAGGTGGAGCAGCTGGTGGTGGGTATGCGCAAGTGCTGCCGATGGAGGACATAAATTTACACTTCACTGGCGATATGCACGCGATAACTAGTGCCAACAATTTGCTTTGTGCGCTTTTGGATAATCATCTTCAACAAGGAAATTCACTAAAAATTGACCCAAGGCGAGTGCTAGTAAAGCGCTGTTTGGACATGAATGACAGGGCGCTGCGTAATATAGTTGTAGGCCTTGGCGGCAAGGTGAATGGCGTACCGCGAGAGGACGGATTTATTATAACTGTGGCAAGCGAGGTTATGGCGATTTTATGCTTGGCTACGAGTCTCGTGGACTTGAAAACGCGACTTGGACGAATTTTGGTAGCATACAGTTACAATGGTGAACCTGTTTACGCAAAAGACATAAACGCCGATGGTGCAATGACTGCTCTTTTGAAGGAAGCTTTTAAACCAAACTTGATACAGACGCTTGAGGGCACGCCGGCCATAATGCACGGAGGACCTTTTGCGAACATTGCTCACGGCTGCAACTCCATTAAGGCAACAAAGCTAGCTTTAAAGTTGGCAGATTACTGCATAACAGAGGCTGGGTTTGGTTCGGACTTAGGGGCAGAGAAATTCTTGGATATAAAGTGCCGTTTTGCCAACTTAAAGCCTGCTGTTATCGTTGTTGTGGCGACGGCCAGAGCACTAAAATATAACGGCGGTGTGCCAAAGGGTGACCTCAGGACAGAAAATTTAGCTGCTCTACAGAAGGGGATAGTTAACCTTGGTGCGCACGTGCGGAACATGCAAAAGTTCTCGGTACCGGTGGTTGTTGCTATAAATAAATTCTCGACCGACACGGAGGCTGAGCTCAACTACATAGCGCAATATTGTGCGAACTTAGGTGTGGAGTTTGCATTGTCTGAGGTTTTCGAAAAGGGCGGCGATGGTGCTATAGACCTAGCACATAAGGTATGTGAGGCTACTCAACAGGAATCTAACTTTAGGCCTTTGTATGATGAGAATTTGCCGATAAAAGAGAAAATCGCAACCGTTGCACGAGAAATTTACGGGGCAAGTAACGTACTTTATACAGACGCTGCAAATAAAGCCATCGAGGCGATTGAAGCCATAAAGGCCGACAAAATGCCGGTTTGCATCGCGAAGACGCAATACTCCTTTTCGGACAACCCAAAACTTTTGGGTGCGCCAACGGGCTTTGATATAACCGTACGAGACGTGAAAATCTCAAATGGGGCGGGCTTTATTGTAGTTTTGACTGGAGATATTATGACCATGCCTGGTTTACCCAAAATTCCGGCGGCTAACAATATTGATATCGATGAGAATGGAATGATTTCGGGACTTTTTTAGGCAAAATAAAGGAGCGCATAGAAATTGGTTGAATTTATTAGTACCTCTTGCGAACAAACAGAGCAATTTGGAGAAAAACTTGCGAAGACTTTAGCTGGCAAGGAAGTTATTGCCTTGTTTGGAGAGCTGGGGGCTGGGAAAACGGCTTTTACGCGAGGTCTTTGTCGTGGCCTGAGTGTGACGAGCAATGTTTGTAGCCCTACTTTTGCTATTGTCAACGAGTATGTGGGAGATTTTCGGGTGTATCACTTTGATATGTACCGTGTGAATACTATTGATGATTTATACTCGACAGGCTATTTCGATTATCTTGATACGGGCATTTTGGTCATTGAGTGGAGTGAAAACATCGAGAATATTTTGCCGGAAAATGCCATCAAAGTGACGATATCATATGGTAACGTCGAAAATGAGCGAATAATTACGGTGGAGGAGGCGACTTTGAATGAAGATTTTGGCAATTGATTCTTCTGCAAAGGCTGCGTCTGTTGCGATTGTCGAGGATGGGCGATTATTGAGTGAGTTTTTCATAAATGTTGGTCTGACGCACAGCCAAACCTTGATGCCCATGGTGGAGGCCCTACTTACGAATACCGGCACAAATGTAGAGGATATTGACGTCTTTGCGGTGGCCGCAGGGCCTGGCTCATTTACAGGATTGAGGATAGGTATGTCTGCTATTAAGGGTATGGCCCTTGTGAATGAGACACCGTGCTGTGAGGTGTCGACGCTACACTCGATGGCGTATAATTTCCTTGGCGAGAAGGTGTTGGTTTGCGCGGTGATGGATGCCAGGTGTAATCAGGTTTATAATGCGATTTTTGAGGTTTGTGGGGAGAAAATAACGCGTCTTACGCCCGACAGAACCATTTCGATAGATGAGTTATATGTAGAGCTGCAAAAGCTTGGAAGAGAGGTGCTCCTTGTTGGAGATGGAGCGCTTTTGTGCTATAATAAAAATAGTGCTAACGTAAATGTTCGGCTGGCACCAGAAGGGAAGCGCTTTCAGCGGGCAAGTGGCGTAGCTTTTGCGGCGTTAGAGGTACTTGCTAACGGCCAAGAACCGACTAGGTCGGAGGACTTAGTGCCAAAGTATTTGCGAATACCTCAAGCAGAGCGCGAGCTGGGTAGAAAAAGCCGTTGAGGGAGGAATTTTATGATAGCCTTAGGTTGTGACCACGGAGGATTTTTACTTAAAGAGGCCATAAAAGCGCATTTTGAGAAAAATAACATCGAGTATAAAGATTTTGGCACGAACTCGCAGGATTCTGTAGACTATCCGAGATATGCCTACATGGTGGCCCAGGCTGTTGTGAGTGGTGAATGTGAGAAGGGTATTTTGTGCTGCGGGACTGGTATTGGTATTTCCATGGCAGCAAATAAAGTTGATGGAATACGGGCTGCGGTGTGCCATGATGAGTTTACCACTGAGATGACGAGGCGACACAATGATGCCAATATTTTATGTCTTGGTGGCCGCGTGTTAGAGGTGAAGAAGGCCATTTCTATGGTGGAGCTTTTCCTGAAGACTAAGTTTGACGGGGGGAGGCACACTCAAAGAGTGGAGCAAATATCGCAAATAGAAGCAGGTACTTTTAAAATTTAAATAAAGGTTGTGTAAAATCGTGGAAAATCAAGTTCACATTATGGAGCATCCGCTCGTGCAGCACAAAATTTCGCTATTGAGGGATAAGCAAACAGGTTCTAAGGAGTTCCGTGAGATAATCAGTGAGATTGCTATGCTTATGTGCTACGAGGCAACGCGTGACTTGCCGCTAAAAGAGGTTGAGATTGAGACTCCGGTTGCTGTGGCCAAGACGAAAATTTTAGCTGGCCGAAAAATGGCGTGTATCCCGATTTTACGGGCTGGCATTGGTATGGTCGACGGCGTTATGATGATGATTCCTGCCGCAAAAATTGGTCATATCGGTCTTTACAGAGATCCAGAAACTTTAAGGCCGGTTGAATATTATAGCAAGTTGCCAACAGATATTACCGAGCGCGATGTGTTACTTTTAGACCCGATGCTGGCAACCGGCGGAACTGCTGTTGATGCAATTAACATCATAAAGAGAAGCCATCCAAAAAGTATAAAGTTTATGTGCATCATAGCAGCGCCGGAGGGAATGAGGTTGCTTACCGAGGCGCACCCAGATGTTCCGGTGTATTGTGCCGCGATGGATGAAAAATTGAATGAACACGGCTACATTGTGCCAGGTCTTGGCGACGCTGGAGATAGGATTTTTGGCACGAAATAAATTATAAGGAAAACTTTTTTGGCGGCCGCTGGTCGCCTTTCTCTTTGGGAGTGCCTTGCGCTTGCTGCTACTTTGGCGCCGCGAGGCGCCGAAGGCCCCTTCTGGGCCTTCGGCCGGTCAAAAGCGCAACAAAGTTGGGCTTTTGACCACAACGAAAATAAATAAGAATTTATTTATTTTCGTTGGCCTCGCGGCTGGAGCGGCTAAGCTAGAGGACAGATGTTAATTTTGGGCACTCCCAAATGCTATGTAAGGAGTTTGGTGATAGATATAGATAAGCAAAAGGTAATTGTCGTGGGTGGCGGCGCGGCAGGCATGATGGCGGCTGGAGTCTGTGCACAAAACGGAGCAAATGTAATCCTGCTTGAGAAAAACAATATGCTTGGCAAAAAGTTGCGTATTACGGGAAAGGGACGCTGTAATATAGCGAATAACTGTGACGCTCAGACTTTTATGTCGAACGTGCCGCGCAATGGGAAGTTTTTATATAGCGCGATTAATCGTTTTAGCTCGAACGATACGATAAATTTTTTCGAGAGTCGGGGTCTAGTGACAAAAACAGAGCGTGGGAATCGTGTTTTTCCATGCTCAGATAAGGCTATTGATGTAGTTAAAATACTCGAAAGCTTTGTTGTTGACTCTGGCTGCGAGATTTTAAATGAAGTTGCAAAAGAGTTAATTATAGGCCAAGGCAAGTGCGAGGGAATTACAACTCGAACTGGAATGAAAATTTTTGCGGATGCCGTTATTTTAGCGACTGGTGGATTATCGTATCCGCGAACGGGCTCCACTGGAGATGGTTACAAAATGGCTCAAAAGGTAGGGCACACTGTTGTGTCGCCGAGAGCCTCTTTGGTACCGCTGGAGTCGAGTGATGAGTTTTGCGCAGACTTACAAGGGCTATCACTCAGAAATGTTTCCATAGAGCTGATTGAAAAGAGCTCCAATAAAGTTGTTTTCAAAGATTTTGGCGAGATGTTATTTACGCATTTTGGTCTTTCTGGCCCGATAATATTGAGTGCAAGCGCGCACATGTTGAAAAATAAGTCGTACGCCATTAAAATAGATTTAAAGCCAGCGTTGTCGATGGAGCAGCTAGATAAACGTATTTTGAGGGACTTTGAGAAGTATCAAAACAAGGACTTTAGTAACGCTTTAGGTGACTTGCTGCCAAGAAAACTAATTCCAGTAATTATCAAACTAAGCGGGATTCCAACGGATTTAAAGTGCCATCAAATTACCAAGGCTATGCGGTTTAACTTGCTCAACGTATTAAAATCTTTGACAGTTAATATAAGTGGTATGCGGCCAGTCGATGAAGCGATAATTACCTCTGGTGGCATAAAAACTGCCGAGATAAATCCTAAGACAATGGAGTCGAAGTTAGTAAAGGGGTTGTATTTTGCAGGGGAAGTTATCGATGTGGATGCCTATACGGGTGGATTTAACTTACAAATAGCATTTTCTACAGGACATTTAGCAGGTGACGCTGCGGCAAATAGGAGTGACTAATTTATGATATCAATTGCAATAGACGGTCCAGCTGGTGCAGGAAAAAGCACCGTTGCGAAGGTTGTGGCACAAAAGCTTTCATATTTGTATGTCGATACTGGTGCGTTGTATCGTGCAATTGCATTTTTTATGCAGGAAAATAAGTATGAAGATGAGTCCGAAATTATTTCGGCGCTAGGAAAAGTTAAAGTTAATTTGAAGTTTATAGATGATTCGCAGAGAGTTTTTCTTGGCGACAAGGATGTAACGGAGAAAATAAGAACTCCGCAAATTTCTATGAGAGCTTCAAAAATCTCAGCTATCCCTTTGGTACGTGAGTTTTTGTTAAACTTACAGCGAGACTTGTCGCAAAAAAATAACGTAATAATGGATGGTCGAGATATAGGTACGGTAATTTTACCAAATGCAGACGTTAAGATTTTTCTAACAGCAACGCCTGAGGTGCGAGCGAGACGTCGCCACAAAGAGCAACTTGAAAAAGGTCTGCAAAGTAGTTACGAGGAAGTCTTAGGTGATATAATTAAGCGCGACTATGATGACTCAAATCGAGCTGTAGCGCCCCTTAAACGTGCCGCTGACGCCATACTTGTCGACACCAGCGAGTATACTTTTTATGAGTCCGTTGAGCTAGTGCTTCGCGTTATAAAAGAAAACTTAGGTTAGAAGATAGAAAATATACAGATTGATTGTTTCAGCCCTGGCTGCCCGCGGCCGCGAGGCCAAAGAAAATAAAATATTTATTTTCTTTGTGGTTCAAAGTTCAAAAAATTTGAACTTTGAACTGGCCGAAGGCCCCTGTGGGGGCCTTCGGCGCCTCGCGGCGCGTTCCTGGGCGGAGCAGCCGGAGTTTGGTTGGAGCTGTTGTAGGCTATAAAAAAATTAAAGTGAGGACGGATGTTGTGAAGAAGAGTAAACTATATAGGGTGCTTGTGCCTATAGTCAGGCCGCTTGTATATATTTTTTATAGGCTAGAGGTGCGAGGTATTGAGAATATTCCAGATCAAGGTCGATGCATTATTTGTCCAAATCATACCTCGAATATTGATCCGGTATTGTTGGCCGTTACGCTAAAGAGACAAATTTATTTTATGGCCAAAGCTGAGCTTTTTAAAAACAAAATACTAAATAAATTATTTAGAGCGTTGGGAGCGTTTCCAGTAGAGAGAGGAAAAGGCGATGGAACTGCAATTAACGAAGCGGAAAATGTATTGAAAAGCGGTGAGCAGTTGGGTTTGTTTATTGAGGGAGCGCGTTCAAAAACAGGTGACTTTTTGCGTCCTAGAAGTGGGTGTGCGATGATTGCTTATCAGACAAATAGTCCGGTTGTACCGGTGTGCATAACTGGTGCCGGTGAGCATAAAGTTAAGTTTCTCAAAAAGGCGATAATTACAATTGGCAAGCCAATTTCTGTGGATGAGTTGAACATAAAAAATGAAACCGGCAAGGAGTTTCGAGACGCCAGCCGGTTAATCATGGAGAATATAAAAAATTTAAAAGTGTAGTGCTTGATAGGTCTGAAAAGTGCCTCTTGTGATATCTGTTTTTAGGGTTAGCCGCTCCGGCCGCGAGGCCAACGGAAATAAATATTTATTTTCGTTGTAGTCCCAAGCTCAACTTTGTTGAGCTTGGGACTAGCCTAATGTTCCGGTATGGAACATTAGGCGCCTCGCGGCGCCCTAGCATAGCAACAAGCGTAGGATATGGATTTACGCCTGAGGGTAGATGTGTGGGTAAGCTGCAGACAAACTTTTCGCAATGATGCTTTTTGCTTTTTGTTGACCGTCAGAGAGCAACTGTATGGTGCGGTTATACGACTTATTTGCGCGTTCGACGCCACTAGTTGAGGCTGTAAGGTTAAAGCTGTTATTCCAGTTTATATTTTTATCAAGAGGAACAATTTGATACACTTTTTTACCATTTTGAGCACGGTATAGATGGACCCAAGTGGGTAAAATATCTATGCCGGAAGTTAAGACGGTACCGTCGCTGTATTTGGTGAATTGCACTGAGAATAAAACGCCATCCTCGGTGTGTCCGCTTTTGATATCCATAACCTCCTGGCGCTGGTTTGAGACAGAGTTGCCGACGGAGTATATACAAATTGTGTCCTTGCCGGAGATGTCTGAATGAAGCATATCCATAGGCTGTATAACGTGAGGATGTCCACCGACTATAACATCTACGCCTAGGTCGCAGAGTTTTTGCGCAATAGCCTTTTGAGTTGAGTTTGGTTTGAGTTCATACTCGTTACCCCAGTGCATATAGTATATAATTTTATCAATGCCGCTTTGGGCCATTTCAGAGATGATATTTGCTTGCTCTGCGTAAAAGCTGTCGAGATGGCTGTAGTCGAAAACATTTATCAGTCTACTGTTAACACTTGTCGCAGGAATACCATTTACGCTGATAACGCCGTCGCCAGAGATGTTGCCGTACGTATAATTTACCATCCCAACTTTTATCCCGTTGATATCTTTAATTATATATTTTTTGTCGTCTGAGTTGAGCCGTGTGCCGATGAAGTCGACATTTTTGTTTTTTAAGACTTCAATAGTTCGAGTAAATCCGGAAGCACCGCCATCATTTGAGTGATTAGTTGCAGTTAAGAACATATCGAAGCCACTATTTTTAGCGGAGTCAATTAAGTTATCGGGGCTTCTAAAGAGTGGATACCCAGAAAAATTGTTATCTGCCAAGGTAACTTCAAGATTTATGACAGAGTAGTCGAGCTTTTTTATATACGGAGTTAAGTGCGTAAAAATTTTCTCGAAGTTATATGTTTTAGAGTGTTCATCATAGTTGGCGGGAAGTAGGGGAGAGTGTATGAGGATGTCGCCGGTGCTTCCTATGTTGGCGGTGGAGAGAACATAGGTTGGTTTGTCTTGCGGGACGGGAGATTCATTGGTATTGTTGCCCTGAGGAGAGAATTGTTTTAGGACAAAAAATGCTGCAAAAGAAAGCAGAACAGTGCCAGCAATAATTAGTAGATGTTTACGTGTTAGAATTTTTTTCATTTTTACAGTCCTTTATATAGCGTTAGGGGATGTTATCAGATTTATTTTAGCAAGAGTAGGTTAGAAAGGCAATTAAGGACGAAATAATTGATTTAAATACAATTTAGTGTGTTTTGCATATTTAAAACGCATATAAATGTGCCTAAAAGAAAATAAAAATATTTAAATAGTAGAAAAGCCACAAAATAATAATATATATGTGTACATCATCTCTTAAACGTGTTAAAATAAAAATACTTATACCAAAAAAAGGAGGGAAGAAAATGAGCAAAATAAGATTGCTAAATGTTGAAGAATGCTTAATGGTTACTGGTGGAGCCCCTATATACATGGGCCGTGGAAAAGATGGAAGACCACGGTACTTTGTGCCAGGTAAAAGTCGTTCTTATAAATGTTTAGATTATCTGCAGTCTTTGCATTATGGGGAGTACGAAGATGCTGAAGTTATAGATTGTGGAACAGAACGTGAAGCTTTGAGTAGAGCAATGCAAGCAGGAGCTCGCCAGCAGGGGTTGGGTAATATTGCGAACTTTTTTACACCAATAGCTCCAGAGCCATTGCCAGCGCCACCGCCAGTAAAACGTCAACGTTTAATCACGGATTATTTTTCACCAATCACATCGAATTAACTGCTACTATTTTTCAACAAGTATAAAAAGAAAACAATTTAGCGATAGGTAGGTTAAGGAAAAGAATTTTAGTTAAAGTAAGTTATTCAAAAATATTTTTAAAAAGAGTCTTTACAAAATAAATTTGTTATGATACATTATTCCTTGAGATTGATTTTACCTTTTTCATTCTCATAAATTCCTTTTCTTTAGTATAAGCGCTCCTTGTGAGCGCTTATTTTTTGTGTAAAGCTGAAAAAAGCATAAAATTTTTTTCATTTAGCACGCCTTTGTAGCATATGAATTAGCGTGGAGGGTGCTTATGTTTATTTGTTCAATCAAAACTTCTAAGAAAAAGCTTATTATACACGTGTTGCTAATCGTTTTGCTGTTAGCTTTAGTACCGATACTTTTCTTTGCATTTAGAAATAATGATAAACAAGCAACATGTTCGATAGGAAAGTATAATTTATCTGCTAGGGATAATAACGAACGGTTGGAATTTTTGTCTCAGTTTGGGTGGGAGGTTTCTAGTGAGCCAACTGAAGTTACAACGGTGACGATTCCTGCAGAGTTTAATTCTACATACGAAAAATATAATGATATTCAAAGAGAACAGGGGCTGGATCTTACAAAATATCAAGCACAAGCTTGTACGCGATATACTTATCAAATCTTAAATTATAAAGATTCCTCGCAGGGGGTGCGTGCAAATATACTGGTTCTTAATGATAAAGTTATAGGCGGAGATATTTCCTCGGTGATGTTAAATGGTTTTATACATGGCTTTTGCGATCCCGATAAGATGCATATATAGTTTTTCGCATTTCTTAAGTATGTGATGTTACCTAGGGCTACTGCGCCGCCGCGAGGCGGCCCCATAAATTTATGGGGCCCCAGCAGCCTTTTAAAAAAAGGCTGCTTGCATATGAACTCAATTTATGAGTTCATATGGCCTCGCGGCGCATATAGGGTAGACGATAAAATTAAAAATATTTCTGAAAAAATAAAAAACACATTACGAGCGGCGATAAATTCTCAAAATATGGAAGAGATTTGTTGCTGCTCGTAAAAATTTTTTCAAAAATTTTTGTATCTTAATTGAACAAAATGAGGCGCAAACATTCTAAAGTAACAATACAAAAGCTAGCAGAAAAGCGCATAAAACGTCGTTTTTGCAGCGATGTGTAACCTCAAATTATAAATTTAACAAATTTTTTCGATAAAATAGTTGCAATATTCTCGTTATGTATGTAAAATATAGATATGTTTATTTTTCAATTAAACTATTTGTAAAAACTTTGTTTTAGCAACCATTTTAAATTTTATTTTAGTAAGGAGTTTGTTCTATGTCTAACAGGTTATTTCAAGGTATTGTTCATCAAATGCATGATGCTATCGGCAGAACAATTGGCGTGATTGATGAGTCCGCTATTGTTGTTGCTTGTAGCGATTTGGACAAGATTGGAGAGGTTAGAAGCAGTATTACTTCAGACTTTTTCAAGCCGGCGTCTACTTTTATTGTCAATGGTTATACTTATAAGTCACTCGAGAGCAAAGGTAACGCAGAGTATACAGTCTTTGTTAAGGGCGACGATGAAGCTGCTCAAAGATATGTATCTATTTTGTCGATTTCTTTCGGTAGCATTAAACAATTCTACGACGAGAAATATGATCGCGGTAACTTTATTAAAAACGTTATCCTCGACAATATCTTGCCGGGAGATATTTATCTAAAGGCTCGTGAGCTTCACTTTAGCATCGATGCAACTCGTGTTTGCTTATTGGTAAAGGTTCATTCTAAGTCCGACACTTCTGCTTATGATATTCTTCAAAGCTTGTTCCCGGATAAAAATAAGGACTTCGTTATCAGCGTAACCGAGTCTGACATTGCTGTAATTAAGGAAGTAAAAGAAGATATTACCGACGAAGACCTCACTCAGCTTGCAAATTCAATCATCGAGACTTTGACAAGTGAGTTCTACATTCAATGTTCAATCGGTATTGGTTCATTGGTATCTAATATCAGAGGTTTGGCATCTTCATTCAAAGAGGCTCAAATCGCACTTGAGGTTGGTAAGGTATTCGATACAGAAAAGGCTATCGTTAGCTATAACAACCTTGGCGTAGCTAGACTTGTATATCAATTGCCAACGACTCTATGCGAAATGTTCCTCAAAGAAGTATTCAAACGCGGTTCGATTGAGACTTTGGACCAAGAAACTCTCTTTACCATTCAACGTTTCTTCGAGAATAACTTAAATGTATCGGAGACTTCACGTAAGTTGTTCGTACACAGAAATACTTTGGTGTATCGTTTGGAGAAAATCAAAAAATTAACTGGACTCGATTTGCGTGAGTTCGAGGATGCAATCGTATTTAAAGTTGCATTGATGGTTAAAAAGTACTTATCTTCAAATCCCAAATTTTAATGCTTAATAGCGAAAAATAAACAGAATAGCAAAAAGAGGCAAAATAAAAAGGAGTAGAAACCATGATAGAGTTCAAGAACGTATCAAAGGTGTATGCTAATGGTACGAGTGCTCTTAAAGATATAGATTTGCATATAAAAAAAGGCGAATTTGTATTTATCGTTGGTTCATCGGGTTCAGGAAAGAGTACATTCTTAAAACTCATAATGCATGAGGAACTCCCTTCCAAAGGCACTATTTACCTTGACGGCATAAATATTACACAAATCACAAAAAAGGAAGTCCCGTATGTTCGCAGAAAAATGGGAATAGTTTTTCAGGACTTCCGTCTAATCGACAAAATGACAGTCTTCGACAATGTAGCTTTTGCAATGCGTGTCACCGGAGCGTCTGAGCGGGATGTTAAAAAGAGAGTTCCATATATTTTGAATTTGGTAGAATTACAAGATAAGGCGAATCGTCGCCCGGCTGAACTCTCTGGCGGTGAACAACAACGCGTAAGTTTGGCAAGAGCACTTGTTAATAACCCATCTATAATTATTGCAGACGAGCCTACCGGAAATATTGACCCAGAAATGTCATATGAGATTGTGGAGCTCCTAACGGAGATAAACAAGCGCGGGACTACCGTTTTGATGGTTACTCACGAGCACGATTTAGTTCAACACTTCAATAAGAGAGTAATCGAGATTAGCCAGGGCCGCATTATGACAGACAGCGAAAATCCGGAGGTGAAGTATGAGGTTTAGTTCAGTAAAGTATTTGTTGACTGAAGGATTTCGAAATGTTTGGAAGAACTGGATGATGTCGGTAGCTTCAATTGGTATATTAATCCTTTGTTTGCTACTGACTGGCGCTGCAGCTTTGTTTTCCATTAATGTTAGACATGCTTTAAATTCGATTGAATCACAAAATAGCGTGACTATTTATCTAAAAGATGAAGTCGATACCGAAGGTGCCATGCAAATTGGAGAACAACTCAAGATGCTTAGCAATATTGCCAGCTGCAGCTTTTACTCCAAGGAAGAAGCTGTGGAAAAATTTAAAGATGAACTTGGCTCAATCTTTGAGGGCATTAAGGATAAAAATCCATTTCCTCATGCGTTTCACGTTACTTTGGTTGATATCTCGAAATATAAAGAGACTGTTGAGCAAATTATGCAAGTGGATGGCGTTGATAGCGTTGTAAACCGCAGTGAGCTATTTGAAAAGCTTACTCAGTTCGATAAATTAATTTCAATGAGTGGCGTATTTATCATCATAGTTTTGGGTTTGGTGTCTTTATTCATTTTATCAAACACGATTAAGCTCACTATGTATAGCCGTCGGTTTGAGATTAGCATTATGAAGTCTGTAGGCGCAACGGACTGGTTTGTTCGCATTCCGTTTATTGTAGAGGGCATGATTATCGGTATTATATCCGCGATTATCTCCGCTACGGTGCTAAAGTTTATCTACGATATTATCATTAACTACATAAATAGAATGATTCCTTTTTCTCACATACCGTTCCAGAGCGTTTCTTTATCCATTTTTTTCTCGTTTGTTGCAGCCGGCATAAGTTTTGGTTTGATTGGAGGACTTATTTCAATTAGCAAGTACCTCAAAAAAGAAGGAGGAGAAATACTTGGGTGGTAAAAGATTTTTATCAGTGCTAACTTGCCTTGGTTTAATCTTTTCGCTCCATCTATCAAAAATTCATGCAGCAACTTCTCCATTTAACTTGAAAGAGCGTAAAGCTGCTCAGACAAGTTTAAACTCGAAGAAAAATAGCCTAGAAAAAACGCTAAAAGAAACTCAGAGTAAAATCAATGACAAGCGGCAGCAGTATGACACGGTTAATAAGCAAATCATGGCAGCACAAGAACAGCGGACAAAGCTTTCGGCGAAAATAAAAAATCTTAACGCGGAAATTACATATAAGACCCAAAATATCGACGTTAAGCAAAAAGAGGTAGAGGAAAATACCGAAGTTCTAATGCATCGCTTAGTGGCCGTTTATAAGGCCGGAGAAGTGCATGCCATAGATTTAATTTTAAATGCCAAAACATTCGAGGATTTTATCGATAAGGCCGAAATCATTAATAAGGTCAGCGAGCACGATAATAGGCTACTAGAGGCCCTAAAAAATGATATCCAAGAACTCGAAGAAGAGAAAAAGAGCCTTGAAGAGAAAAAAGTAACTTTAGAGCACGACCAAGAAAAACTCAGTGCAACAGAAACTGAGTTGCATGCACTCCTCGAGGAAAATGAACGCCTTGTTAAAGAGCTCGAAGGGGAAGAGGCGGCTACACAAGCGGAAATTGACGAGAGCGATGCGGAATATCAGCGAATTCAAAGGGAGATTGACCAATACTTAGCCGAAGAAGCTGAACGTCAACGCCAAGCTGAAGAAGCACGCCGCAAAGCCGAGGAGGCCCGTAAAAAGGCTGAGGAAGAAGCGCTTGCCAAAAAGCAGGGAGCAAAAAAAGATAGCAAATCAACTAAGGCGAATACGGTGAGTTCGACTACGGCTGACAAAGCTTCGACTACGGAAACAACTAGCTCGAGCGGTGGGTATACTTGGCCGGTGCCGGGATGTAAGTCGTTATCATCCCCGCATATGGAAAAGCGTGGTAAAGTATATCACAAAGGGGTAGACATTGCTGGGCCGGGTATTTATGGTAAAACAGTTGTCGCTGTTGCGGATGGAACCGTCATTGCCGCCTTTAACGGTTGCAAGCACGACTACGGAAAGTTGCGTAGTTGCGGTTGCGGAGGTGGCTATGGTAACTATGTGATTATTTCTCATGGTAACGGTCGAGTGACGATTTATGGCCATTTGTCGAAAGTTACTGCCTACAGTGGTAAGACTGTAAAACGTGGCGAGAAAATCGGTGAGGTCGGTACTACTGGTTACTCAACCGGCGCACATCTGCATTATCAGACTAAGAAAAACGGTGTCGACTACAACCCGATGGACGACTTTAAGTAAAGCGCAAGGTACGAATACATTAATTTGTGTTCGTATCTTTTTTTTTATTATAGCGCTAGAATATGCAGGATAATGTTGAATTTATGTGTACTCCAAAAAGTTTTTATGGACAAGTTTAGCGCTTTAACTGCATAAGTCCTCCAAAAGTGCGTTCAGCTCATTTTGTTCCGTGACAGATATGCCTTCTCTGAGACGTTCTTGGTCGACTTTTGGCAGAGTATTGGTGCTCACCTCGGTAATTCTAAAGGGCTTATTTGCGCCGATTTCAAACACAGCTATATTGCCGTTGAAGTCTTTAACAATATATGATAAACTAATATTTGGAGTATCAGCTTGATTTTCCTTGATATCGGCTGATTTTTGATTAATGATGGGTATTGCAATAAATGATGCAGTTACGAAGAGCACAACAAAACAATAAGACACCACTATAAATTTCCTCATAGTATTACCCCAAATTTTACTAAACATTCTGGGGATATTATTGGAGGTTTTTTTAAAATTATTCAGAGATTTCAGATTTTTCGATTTTTTTGTTTTGGTTACTTTGAGCAGGAGATTTTATTTGATGAGAAAAAAAGATATAAGTAAATACAATTTAAGTTCTAAGACTTTAAATAGTATTGCAAAAGAGAGTTCTATTTTTGCAAAAGGCCTGAAAACCGTTGGGACGATTTTTCTTGTAAATGTAATTATTTTTTCCATGATTTTTATGGGATATATCGTTAGCGTGGCCAGCGACCGTGTTGAGTATGATGTTCGTGCAAGTAAATTGCAGCTAACTAGTATGATTTACACTATGGATGAAAATGGCGCGATGAAGGAATATAACAAGGCGTATAGCTCAGAAAATCGTATCTGGGTGGACTTTAGCAATATTCCTCAGTATATGAAGGATGCCATCATTTCTATCGAGGATAAACGTTTTTATGAGCATAACGGGGTCGACTTAATTAGAACAACCGGTGCGGTACTTAACTTGCTTATTGGCAGGGGAAGTTATGGTGGTTCGACCCTCACGCAGCAGTTAGTGAAAAACTTGACTGAAGAAAGTGAAGTTAGCATAACAAGAAAGGTCAAGGAGATGTTCCGGGCTGTTAATTTTGAGAAGGACTTCTCTAAGGATGAAATTCTTGAGGCTTACCTGAATGTGGTTAACTTTGGTAACGGTTGTAGAGGTGTACAGGCTGCTGCCAATACTTACTTCAATAAGGAGATAAAAGACTGTTCCATTGCGCAATGCGCGACGATTGCCGGTATCACTCAAAATCCAGCTGCCTACAATCCTTTTGTTTATCCGGAAAATAACCAGGAGCGTCGCGAGACTGTACTTAGAGAGATGTTTGCGCAAGGTCGAATTTCTCAGCAAGAATTTGATGAGGCCATGGTTGAATCGAAAAGTATGACGTTTGAGAAAAAAGATACGGATGGGCAGGAATCTTCCGGGGGGCCGGTGAGAAACTGGTATACCGAGGCCCTATTTAACGACATTATTAACGACTTGATGGCGAAATATAAGATAAATAAAACCTCTGCGCAAGACATATTATTTAAACAAGGCCTGAAAATCTACTGCGCCGTCGATGAAAAAGCTCAAGCTATCGCGGAGAAGGTCATCGCAACAGACTCATTAATGCCGCAAGATAAAAACCTAGAACTTGGCTATGTGATGATGGATTATGATGGTCGAGTGCTTGCAAGTATTGGTTCGCGCGCGACAAAAACGGGTAACATGCTTTTTGATAGAGCAAACTTTGCAAAGCGTCAACCTGGTTCTTGCATAAAGCCTATTTCGGTGTATGCCCCGGCGATAGATATGGGTCTTTATAACTATGCATCGACCGTGAAAGATGAGCCTTTGCAGAACTTTTATGGTAAGGGTAAGCCGGGCCCTAATAACTGGTATAAGTCCTTTAAGGGCGATGTTCCTTTAGTTTGGGCAATACAACAGTCGGCCAACGCGCCAGCAGCTCAAGTTTTACAGGAGATTACTTATCAACGAAG
The DNA here is from genome assembly GCA_045540315.1 of Acutalibacteraceae bacterium. Taxonomy (GTDB): domain Bacteria; phylum Bacillota; class Clostridia; order Oscillospirales; family Acutalibacteraceae; genus CAG-557. Next base: position 29,164 of record JAZQHA010000168.1, read on the forward strand.
CTTTGACTTCTTGACGAAAAAGTTGGGCCTTAGTCACCTGGATGCTGAAGATAGAACTTCAGGTGGTGGATTGTCGCTCGGCGGTTTGCACGGCGGCGTAACGGTCCGCGAAATGACAGCGGCGTTCCAGATTTTCGGTAACGGTGGTATGTACAACAAGCCGTATACATATTTTTATGTGTTGGACAGAAATGGTAAAATTCTTCTCGATAATCGCGACAAAATCGGCACGAGAGCTATTAGTTCGCAGTCTGCTACAATTATGAATAGATTATTGCGGCAGGTAATTGTCGCCGGAACTGGTCGCGGCGCTGATATCGATAAGTGGGAGGTTGTCGGGAAAACCGGTACGACTAACGACGATAAGGACAGCTGGTTTGTGGCCCTAACTCCAAAAGCTGTTGCCGGAATCTGGACAGGATACGATTCGCCAAAAAGAATTCGCGAAACAGCTTATGCAAAGCGTATTTGGAAGGAAATTATGTCGCGATACCTCGCAGACAAAGAACCTCAACCATACAATTTTGACTCGAATGTGACAGAGTGCGAATATTGCCTAGCGAGCGGCGGCATAGCTGTGCCAGGAAGTTGCCCATCTACGTCCGTAGGATACTTTGCAAATAACAATATGCCGTCGACTTGTTCGCAACACGCAAGCGCTATGTCATATCATACTTGGTTGGATGACGCGATTGAGGAACTTGAGCGACAGGAAATGCCTGAAGATTTGATAGAGTAGTGTTTTAGGGAAGTATCTCGTGTGATATCTTGCTTTAGGTCTAGCCGCTCCGGCCGCGAGGCCAAAGAAAATAAATATTTATTTTCTTTGTGGACAAAAGCCCAACTTCGTTGCGCTTTTGTCTGGCCGAAGGCCCCAAAGGGGCCTTCGGCGCCTCGCGGCGTCGCTGAGGAGCTAAGCAAACAGTACAGTGTCGCGCTACCTATTAGGCACTTCCTGTGTTATAGAGTCATATTTTGATTGCCTTAAATATAATGAATTATAAAGTGTGCGAGATAGCACGAAGATTTTAAAATGGAGATGTGAACAATGAGCTTAGTAGTTCAAAAGTTTGGAGGGACTTCTGTTGCCAACGCCAAGCTGATTTTCAATGTTGCGAACATCATCACGCGAGCGTACCAAGAAGGGAACGACGTTGTTGTAGTGGTCTCGGCGCAGGGCGACATGACAGATGAACTCATTGAAAAAGCCAACGAAATAAATACAAATGCCTCCAAACGAGAAATGGATGTTTTATTGGCCTCTGGAGAGCAGATTTCAATTGCACTTTTGTCGATGGCAATTGAGAAACTTGGGTTTCCGGTTACGTCGTTACTGGGTTGGCAAGCCGGCGTTATGACAAGTTCAACTTACGGTAGCGCCATGATTACGAGAATTGATCCAGGTCGTATTAAAAAAGAGTTGGATAAAAAAAATATCGTGATTGTAGCCGGTTTCCAGGGGCTTAGCCAGTACTATGACCTAACCACCTTGGGTAGAGGTGGTTCTGATACTAGCGCGGTGGGAATTGCAGTTGCTTTGAGTGCGGACCTTTGCCAGATATATACGGACGTTGAGGGGGTTTACACGGCTGATCCTAGACTCGTAAAAGGTGCAAAAAAGTTAGCCGATATTTCCTATGACGAGATGTTAGAGTTAGCCACATTAGGCGCGCAGGTGCTAAATAATCGCTCCGTCGAGATAGCAAAAAAACATAACGTGGAGTTAGAAGTGTTATCAAGCTTTGTGGACGTGCCAGGAACAATAGTAAAGGAGAGCGCGAATATGGAAAAAATGTTAATAAGCGGAGTTGCCAAGGACGATAAGGTTGCTAAAATCTCTATCACAGGTATACCAGACTCGCAAGGATGGATATTTAGGATATTTTCTAAGCTTTCGGCAAGAGATATAAATGTGGATACGCTATTGCAAACGGCTGCACACGGCGATCGGCGAGATATGTTCTTTACGGTTAAGGAAGATCGCTTAGAAGATACTATTGAGGCTTTGAGTAAGTATTGTGAGTCGTTTGATGGTGCGAGCTTAACTTATGACAAGAATGTTTCGAAGATTTCGATTGTTGGCGCTGGCATGCAGACTCATGCGGGAGTGGCGGCTAAAATGTTTGAGGCGCTCTTTACGGCAAATATTGATATTCAGATGATTGCCACGAGTGAGATAAAGGTTTCGGTTATTGTGGCCAGGGAGCTCGCTGATGAGGCGGTTAGAACAGTCCATAATGCATTTTTTAACACGATGGACTAATATAGAAATATCGGCAGTGTCCCAATTAAATACCAAGTAGCATCAAGCCCTGCTGGGGCGCCGCGAGACGCCGAAGGCCCCAAAGGGGCCTTCGGCCAGTCCCAAACCCAACAAAGTTGCGTTTGGGACTACAAAGAAAATAAATAAATATTTATTTTCTTTGGCCTCGCGGCCGCGATGGATTAATATATCAGAAGTAAGGAGTGGTTATTATGGTAACGAAAAAGGAAATTATAGACGTCTCCAAGATAGCAAAGATTGCAATTAGTGACGACGATGCTCAACACTTTACCAAGGAGATTAACGATGTGTTGAAATTTGTTGATATGATATATGAAGTAGAATCGGAATGTGGGAATCTTGCGCTCGAGAAAGGAGTGTGACGATGAAAAAATGAGTTATGTAGGAAGAATACGTAAAATTCAAAATTTACTTACGACAAAACAAATTTCTTGCGTTGAGTTGACGAAAAAGTACCTCAAAGAAATAGATAATTGCAACGAGGAACTTAATGCGTACGTTGAGGTAACCAGTGAAGCGGCACTTGAGACTGCAAAAAAAGTCGACGAGAAAATCTCAATGGGATTGCAGTTGCAGCCACTTGAGGGTGTACCAATGTCGCTTAAGGATAATATATTTACAAAGGGTATAAAGACCACGTGTTGTTCCAATATGTTGAAGGATTACGTGCCGGATTATGATGCAACGGTTTGGTCTATTCTAAAGGCTCAAAATGCAGTGCTGCTGGGCAAAACAAATATGGATGAGTTTGCTATGGGGTGTTCGTGTAAGACTTCTTGCTATGGTGGCTCTAAAAATCCACACGACCTTACCAAAGTGCCTGGAGGAAGTTCTGGTGGCTCTGCTGCTGCCGTATGTGCAAATATTTCTGCATATTCTCTTGGTACCGATACCGGGGGCTCAATTCGTCAACCGTCGAGCTTTTGCGGAACTGTTGGGCTAAAACCGACTTATGGAGCCTTCTCTAGGTATGGTGTGGTTCCATTTGCAGATTCTTTGGATCAAGTTGGTCCTATGGCGGCAACTGTTGAGGATACGGCGATAATTTTTGACAGTCTTGCGAAAAAGGACCCGCTTGATACGACTTCAGTTGGAGCAAAGTATGGCGCGACTTTTGGCAACTTGAAGAATGACTTAAAAGGTGTGCGAATTGGGTTACCGCGACAGTACTTTATTGGTTTGGATGAAGATGTTGCGAAGGCTATCGATAACGCAATTCGTGTCTATGAGAGTTTAGGGGCGCAATTTGTAGAGTTTGATATGCCGATTATCAAGTATTCGCTGCCAATTTATTATGCTTTAGCAACGTCTGAGGGGGCTAAGAATCTTAAAAAGTTTGATGGTTTGACCTTTGGCACAAACGTGAGTGACTCAATCGCTGAAAATAGAGGTGCCGGTTTTGGAGATGAGGTTAAGCGGAGATTGTTGCTTGGTACTTATATGTTGCATTCAGAAAAAGGAAAATGGTACTTAAGTGAGGCAAAGAGAATTCGAAAAGCTATTGTTCGAGCTTTTGATGAGGCCTTTTCAAAATGCGATGTTATTTTAAGCTCAACGGTTCCCAGTACGGCCACGTCTCACGACTTTGTTCCGCAGGACCAAATGCAATCTTATATGTCGGACATCTGCACGGTTCCTGCGAATATGGCCGGGTTGCCTGCAGTATCAGTACCGTGTGGAGTCGATTCAAATAGCTTGCCAATCGGTATGCAGCTCATCGGTGCGAGGCAAAAAGAGACAACCATATTAAACGTTGCGCATAAATTTGAATTGGAGACTAATTTGCAGGTTTTGAGAAATTTAAACATAGGCGTAAGGTTAGAATGCGCAAATTCTATGTGAGTGCCCCAAAATAATGATTTTAGCTAACTGCAGCGGGCCGCGAGGCCATCGGAACTCAATTCTTTGAGTTCCGATGTGACCCCAGACCTCTTTGAGGTCTGAGGTGGCTCCATAATTTTTATGGAGCCGCCTCGCGGCGGCCGCGGATAAAGGTTTGCGCATTCTAAAATTAAAAAAAGCATGCTAGGACACGCACACGAGTAAGCTCTTTTACATAAATTTAGACTATTGGTAAAACTGTAAAAGAGGGTGGTCTAGTGGTGTTAGGAGCACTTGTTGCGGGTCTTGCGAATTTTGTTGCATTTATTTTACATGTTACGGGAACTGGCTCATTTCCGCAACCTTTGTCGGGTAAGGAAGAGAAAAAGTGTTTTGAGCTGATGAAAAGGGGGGATACTTCGGCTAGAAACAAGCTAATAGAGCATAATCTTCGGTTGGTGGCGCACATTGTAAAAAAGTACTACACGGCAACAAACGAGCAAGACGATTTAGTCTCGATAGGAACGATAGGTCTTATTAAGGCGGTAGATACATTTAACGCATCGAAGGGGATAAGGCTGTCCAGCTACGCAGCAAGATGTATAGAGAATGAAATTCTGATGTTTTTCCGTAATTGTAAAAAGTCCGCACAAGATGTTTCAATGAACGAGCCGATTGATACAGACAAAGATGGTAACGCGCTCGTTTTGATGGATGTAATGGCCACCGAAGATTTAATTGTGGATGAGCTCGATACAAAAATTCAAGCGGAGAAGATGTACAAGTACATAGAGGAAGTATTATCTGAGCGTGAAAGAACAATAGTTAAATTACGGTATGGTCTGGGAGGAAAAATCCCATTGACTCAGCGAGAGGTGGCGGAAAAACTAAATATTTCGCGGTCGTATGTTTCGAGGATAGAAAAAAAAGCATTATTAACACTTAAAAAAAGATTTAATAAGAGTTAAAATAGAATAAAGGATGTGATTATGATGTTGAAGGTGAATTTAATTTCTTATACAAATGAGCCGGAAAAATTGATAGCCTGTGCGGCAAAGTTATGTTATTCTGAGGTCGGAGCAGATAAAATTAGCGAAGGCCTCTCGGATGAAAAAGTGAGTAGTTTTGTAAATATGTTGGCAGAGATTGGTCACGAGAGTCCTATTGAGCACGTTAAATTTACTTTTGCAATTGAGGGAGTTTCGCGGTCGTTACTTGCGCAATTGACTAGACATCGAATGGCGTCGTACAGCGTGCAAAGCCAAAGGTATGTCAGAATCGACAATTTTGAATATGTTGTGCCGCCGGAGATTGCCGCGATAGATGAGGCAAGAGAGGCCTTTGTAACTGCGATGGAAGAGGACGCTCGGCACTATGAGGAGCTAACGAGCATTTTGAAGGAAAAGCACAAAGAACAGCTCATGGGTCGTGGCAAGGAAGAAAAAGTTGCGGAGAAGCTGGCGGAGAAAAAGGCCATTGAAGATGCGCGATATGTGTTGCCGAACGCTTGCGAGACTAAGTTGATATGCACCTTTAATGCACGCAGTTTATTGAATTTTTTCTCACACAGGTGCTGCAACAGGGCTCAATGGGAGATCCAAGCTCTGGCGACGGAGATGTTGAGGTTGGTCTCAAGGGTGGCACCCAATATCTTTAAAAAAGCTGGCCCGCCGTGTCTATTCGGTGCTTGTCCAGAGGGAAAAATGTGCTGTGGAGACCAAGTGAACGTAAAGAAACGATTTGCAGAGGTAAAAGGGGAAGTAGTATCATGTCCAACGGGAAACTTATTGTAATTGAGGGGCTCGATGGGAGCGGCAAGGCTACGCAGACGAATTTGCTTTGTGAGAAGCTTGCGAGGCAAGATAAGAACTTTTGTAAGCTGAGTTTTCCAGATTATAATGAGCCGTCTTCGGCACTTGTTAAAATGTACTTAAATTCGGAGTTTGGCGACTCGCCGGATGATGTGAATGTTTACGCGGTGAGCTCGTTTTATGCGGTAGATAGGTATGCGAGCTTTAAGAGGTTTTGGAAGTCTAACTACGAGAACGGACAAATTATAGTTGCGGACCGCTATACAACCTCTAATGCGATATATCAACTTTGCCGGTTGGACAAGTCTAACTGGGACGGGTACCTCTCGTGGCTGGAGGACTATGAGTATGTCAAGTTGGCGTTGCCGCGACCAGATTTGGTGATTTACCTCGATATGCCTATTGAGGTGTCGCAGCAGCTAATGTCCGAGCGATATCACGGCGACGACTCGCAGAAGGATATACATGAAAAAAATGTGAACTTTTTGAAAAAGTGCCGAGAGGCTGCTATGTATACGGCGGAAAAGTTAAATTGGCAAGTCATTCCTTGTAGCGAGAATTTTCAGCCAAAGGCAGTTGACGTGATAGGTGCGGCGGTCGAGAACGTTTTTGCGCGGTATGTACGGTGAATAAAGCTTGTACGGGAGATTGAAAAATGAGTGATGTAAATAATAATTTTGAGGGTAGAAAGAAAAAAGTTCAAGATTTTGAGGTTACCATTGAAGAGACGGATAATCAACATGCCTCGATGGAAGACTTGATGAGTTATAGTGATGGTGCGAAGGAAAAACTTAATATGGCTACAAAAAAAGGTTCAACAAAATTTAAAAGAGTTAAAAAATCACCGAAAAATGTAAAGTTTTTCCGGCGCATGTGGCTTTTTATGATTTCTATGACTTGCTTTATGTTAGGACAATTCGTGATTTTTGGAACCCTGGATATGTTGTCCATCACAAGGAGTGAGTCGGTTGTCTCAATTGAGATTCCAAAGGGTGCTGGCAAAAATGAGGTCGCAAATATTTTATATAAAAATGGTGTTATTAATCAGCCTACATTTTTTAAGCTCTATTTGCTTTTGACTAAAGGCTCAAAAAAGTTTATTCCCGGTAGCTTTGAAATAAAAACAAATCTCGATTATGAGGCAACCATCAATTATTTACGATCGAACGCCAATCGCTTGGATACGGATGTTGTGGATGTTACGGTACCTGAGGGTAAAAATATCATTGAGATTGCTGGGATTCTCGAGAAAAATGAGATTTGCTCGACAGATGAGTTTTTAAATGCTTGCAAGTCGAGTGAGTTCGATAAAGAATTTAGCTTTTTAAAAGAGGTAAAAGGCTCAGAGGTGATTTATAAGCTCGAGGGCTATCTTTTCCCGGATACTTATACATTTTATAAGAATGTTGAGCCGCGTACTGTCATAAGAAAAATGCTGAATAACTTTAATAACAAAATAAGTAAGAAGTTGTTAATTGATGAGTCGAATGAAAAGGTTAGCGTGAAAACCCTAGCAGATAGAAAATCAATGTCGATTGCGGATGTCATCAATATGGCAGCACTCATTCAAGCAGAGGCCTCAAACGATGCAGATATGCCAGGTGTTTCGGCCGTAATTAGTAATCGCTTGCACACTAAGAAAACCGGTGGAATGTCACCTTTTGGAGATGCGATTAATGGTTGCCTGTGCGTTGATGCGACGGTTTGGTATCCTTATCGGAGTAAGGAAAGAGTGCCTCAAAATATGGTCGAAAGCTATGAGAGTCCATATAACACATATAAATTTAGCGGTTTGCCAAAGGGTGCGATTTGTAATCCTGGCTTGACTGCCATGGAGACGGTACTGAATCATAAGCCTACACAGTATTATTTTTACTGTCACGACAAGGATGGCAAAACCTACTATGCAAAGACTTTTTCGGAGCACGGTGCGAACTTGCGCAAGGCTGGATTAAACTAGGGAGTGCCTCACATGTATAGCATTTTCGCAAGCCGCAACGGCGCCGCGAGGCGCCGAAGGCCCCTACGGGGCCTTCGGCCAGACCCAAGCGCAACAAAGTTGGCTTGGGTCCACAAAGAAAATAAGAATTTATTTTCTTTGGCCTCGCGGCCGTGGCGGCGGACTAGAAAAAAGCTATAAACGTGGTCACTCCCTTAGATTCAATTGAGGAAAGAGGATATTTTTGGAAAACAGTGTAAAGAAAATAAGGCCGGAGATTTTATCGCCAGCGGGAGATATGGAGCGATTAGTTTCTGCTGTAAAATTCGGTGCAGATGCGGTTTATTTAGCGGGCAAAGCTTTTGGCATGAGGACGTCGCCAAATAATTTTGGCGAAGAGGAGCTTGTGGATGCGGTTAAATTTGCACACGAGAATAATGTCAAGGTTTATTTAACGTGCAACACTTTGCCGCGAAATGATGAAGTAGATAAATTACCTGAGTTTATTCAAAGTGCCGTTAGGGCTGATGTTGATGCATTTATTATAGCGGACATAGGTGTTTTACAGATGGTAAAAAAATACGCGCCTAATACGGATGTTCATATTTCGACGCAGGCTGGTGTTGTTAATTACCTTACAGCGCAGACTTTTTACGACATGGGAGCGAAACGTGTTGTTTTGGCGCGAGAGTTGTCGCTTGAGGACATAGCTACAATTCGAGCCAAGACGGATAATAACCTAGAGTTAGAGGTTTTTGTGCACGGCTCGATGTGCGTATCTTTCTCTGGACGTTGTCTTTTATCGAGCTATTTAACGGGTCGAGATGCAAATCGAGGAGACTGTGCTCAGCCGTGTCGATGGAAGTATAATTTGGTTGAAGAGAATCGACCGGGACAATTTTTCCCGGTTATTGAGGAAAGTAACGGCACATATTTTTTAAACTCGAGAGATCTTTGCATGATAAATCATCTTTCAGAGGTAGTTAAAGCGGGAGCAACTAGTTTGAAAATAGAGGGGAGAGCGAAGTCTGCTTATTACGTGGCCGTGACGACGAATGCCTACAAGCACGCAATAAATGCTTATATAGCAAGCCAGCCAATTGAGTCTTGGGTTAGTGAGGAACTTGAAAAAATCAGTCATCGTGAGTATAACACAGGATTCTTTTTTGGAAACGAACCGGGTCAAGTCTATGACAATGGTGGTTATGTTCGCGGCTATGATGTGGTGGCAGTATGTGATGGTTACAACGATGGTATGATGGAAATTTCTCAGCGGAACAAGTTCTTTAAAGGTGATACACTAGATGTCTTAGAGCCTGGTGGCAAGCCGTTTTTATTAAAAGTTGAGAAAATTTTTGATCAGTGGGGCAAAGAGGTTGATTCTACACCGCACGCGATGCAAAAGTTATTTGTACCGGTAAATAGAAAAGTTTTGCCAGGTGCGTATTTGCGCAAAAAAAGATGAGATGAAAATGGCCCCGGCGCGCGGTATAGTGCGCCGGGGCCTTAAGATATTATCGATTTTTTAACTTTATAAATTTAATATCATCAAAATTACAAATTAAAAGTTCGCCAGTATTTGAGTCTCGTAGGATTATATAATTATCACCGAGGCCAACAAGAGTACCTTCCTGAGCTACAAGGGTATTGGTGCCAACTAAAAATTGTATTTTTACCATCTGGCCGATTTGTTTTTGCAAAAATTCCTTCATATCCTTTTCGGGTTGCATGTTATTTTGTGGCGCTGAAATGACATCTGGTTGCATGTTTTCGAGAGATTCTCTATTAGAAGGAAAAGTTTGTTCTTGCCGCTGAGGTGCCGCTGGAACCATGCTGGAGGAGCCGTCATTATTGGTGCCATTGTTCGAAGATGTTAAAGTTTGTTGCATATTGGCGCTGGAGGCACTATTTTGTACGTTATTATTGATTGGTTCGTTCCAGGTTGAGGAATTTAGATTATATCCGATTAAGTCTTCGACGTTAGACTGTGGAGTTTCCATTAGTTCATTAATGCCGTAAAGTCGATTTAAATCTAGCGGTTGTCGAGCGATATTATTTTCGCTGTTCATGTTTACCATGCAAATCCTCCTAAAAATATAAATATATTGCATAATATGAAGTAAGCTGCTTTTTGTTACTGTAAGTTTTGGCATAAAGAAAAAATTAAGGGAGCGCTCTAATTAAATGCCGCGGCGCCGCGAGGCGCCGAATGCCTGTTAGGGCATTCGGCTAATCCAAAGCACAACAAAGTTGGGCTTTGGACCACAACGAAAATAAATAAATATTTATTTTCGTTGGCCTCGCGGCCGCGAGCGGCAAGCCTTTAAAAGGAGAAGATACTCAATGGAGCGCTCACAAGTTATACGCGGTTTGACAGGATAATCAGAAAATTGATACAATATAAAAAAGAGTCATTTATTTGATTTGCCTAATGCGTATGTAAGTAGTGACGAGGAGCTAAGCATGAAATTTATAAATATCGGGTTCGGAAATATGGTGTCGTCAACAAGAATTATAGCGATTGTCAGTCCAGAATCTGCACCAGTAAAGCGAGTTATTTCTGATGCACGAAGCAAAAATGAGCTAATTGATGCAACTTGTGGAAGACGAACACGTGCGGTACTTGTGACAGATAGCGAACATATTATTCTTTCGGCGTTGCAGCCAGAGACTATTGCAAATAGGTTAAAAGGCGATGTCTCGACAGATGAGGAGGACGCGGCGTTATATGAGTAGTAAAGGCTTGCTAATTGTGCTATCTGGACCATCAGGTTGCGGAAAGGATACGATTTTAGAAGCACTTTTTCAGACGGATGAAAATATAGTAAAATCAGTCTCAGCGACGACCCGCCAACCTAGAGCGAGCGAAATTGATGGGAAAGATTACTTTTTTGTATCGAAGGAGGATTTTACCAAGGCAATTGCAAATAATGAAATGCTTGAATATACAACGTATTGCGAAAATTATTATGGTACTAAAAAAAATGCCGTGGATGAGTTGCGAAATGATGGCAAAGACGTAATCTTGAAAATTGAAGTTGATGGTGCGATGCAAATCAAGGAAAAGTGTCCGGACTCAATTGGAATATTTATTTTGCCGCCATCAATGGAAATTTTAGCGGACAGGCTCTCAAAACGTGGAACAGAAACTAGTTGCTCCTTAGAAAATAGGTTAAATCGAGCAAAAGAAGAAGTGCAGTTTGCGACTAACTACGATTACGTTGTGGTGAACGATGACATAAAAATGTGCGCGCAAGATATATATTCAATTATTAAATCGGAAAAATTACGTACAGGTAGGCGCGAAAATATTATTAATGAGGTGTTGTTACAATGCAAAAACAATCTATAGAGGAATTGATGGCTGGCAAAAAAAGTAAGTACTCTCTTGTGATGGGTGTGGCAAAACGTGCCCGCGAAATTGCTGACATCGCTGACTTAAATGGGCAAGAGTTGCTAGAAAAACCAGTAAACTTGGCAGCAAAAGACTTTAAAGACGGCAAATATGAGCTTTTTGAGCCGGAGATAAATGACTAATTTTTAGGTTTGGATTGAGGAAAGGTTATGGCAGAGGAACTTATTGTGCAGGTGGCGGTCGACCAGATTGTTTACCACCTTGATAAGCCATATGACTATAAAATTTCGGCTGACTGGGTAAGTAACATAAAGCCTGGTTGTCGGGTCTTAGTTCCATTTGGGGCGGGCAACAAAAAGCGCCAAGGGATTGTTTTGCAAACAACTTTTTCCTCAAAGACCGATAAGCTAAAGACTGTTTTTGCGGTGCTGGATTCGGCGCCGCTTTTGAATGGTGAAATGTTAAAACTTGCCGAGTTTATGAAGCAAAAATATTTTTGTACGCTCTTCGATGCAATTAAATTAATGATTCCCGCTGGTATGAATTTTAAGCTTCAGGAACACTTTAAGATAGCCAATAAAGTTGAGAATGAAACGGGCATTTTTTACGATGAAACAGAAAAAAAACTCATCTCGTATCTGCAAAGTGAGCCAACTTGGTTTTCGAAAGAACACTTGCTGAATAAATTTGGCGCAGGGACTCTTAACTGCTTAAAATCGCTGGAAACACAAGGCGTAATTGAGAAAAAAGAGGTCGAGAAGAGAACCTTAGCCGATGCTAAAGTAAAAATGGTTAAGCTAAAACAAGTTTTGCCAGACGATTTGAAACTGACGCCCAAACAAAAGCTTGTATATGAGGTTTTGCAAAATAAAGGTGGCCAAAGTTGCTCTGTTAAGGAAATAATGTACTTGACGGGTGTGGGCGCCTCGGTGGTTGAGAAGTTGGTGCAGAAGAATGTAGCGGAGTTTTTTGAGGACAAAGTTTACAGAGACCCGTATAAGAATGTAAAATTTTCGCAAGTTTCGCAGAAAATAAATTTAACTCAAGAGCAAACAGCGGCATATCACTCCATAAAAGATGCATACTTGTCGGAGGAGTATCGAGTCTCGTTGCTGTATGGCGTTACCGGAAGCGGAAAGACCTCTGTGTTTATGAAGTTAATTCAAGACGTTGTTGCAAAAGGCGAGAACGTTATTGTGATGGTTCCGGAGATTGCTTTGACGCCTCAGATGGTAGCTGCTTTTAAAAGTCGCTTCGAGGATAAGGTAGCGGTTTTTCATAGCGGACTTTCTCAAGGTGAGCGTCTTGATGAATATAAGCGGGTAAAAGATGGCCTTGTGAATGTGGTTATCGGGACGCGTTCGGCGGTATTTGCTCCGTTTGAGAATATTGGTTTGATTATAATCGATGAGGAGCAAGAAAGTAGCTACAAGTCTGATTCAGCACCAAGGTATCATTCGCGTGAGGTTGCGAAAATGCGTTGTGCGTACCATAAATGTCTGCTTTTACTTTCCTCTGCGACGCCATCTGTTGAGAGCTTTTTCTGGACGAAAAATAAAAACTATAGCATAAACGTATTGAAAAATCGCTACTCCGGTGCGAATTTACCTGAAGTTTCGATTGTCGACATGAATAAGGAGTTGGAGGCCGGGAATTGTACGGCCTTAAGTCGAGAGCTTGACGAAAAATTATCACGAAATCTTGAGGCGCGTAAGCAATCAATTTTGCTGCTCAATCGGAGAGGATATAATACTTTAGTTGTGTGCAGCGCGTGTTCTCAAGTTGTCACTTGCCCGAGTTGCAGTATTTCGTTAACTTATCACTTGGCGAATAAAAAACTTATGTGCCATTACTGTGGTTTTTCAATGGATATTACTGGAAAGTGTCCGTCTTGCCACGAAAAGCAACTGAAGTATCGTGGCGAGGGCACTCAAAAAATAGAGTTTGATTTACAAGAGCGATTTCCTCAAGCGAGAGTTTTGCGGATGGATACGGATGCCATGATGTCGAAGTTTGCTTATGAGGAGAAACTTAGGGCTTTTGAGGATGGAAAGTACGATATCATGTTGGGCACGCAGATGGTTGCAAAGGGGTTGAATTTTCCAAATGTAACTTTGGTGGGTGTTTTATCGGCGGATCAGGCCTTATATAGTGGAGACTTTCGAAGCTATGAGCGAACATTTTCTTTGCTTACTCAAGTTGTAGGGCGTGCTGGTCGCGCAAAGGATAAAGGCTATGCGGTTATTCAGACGTCTACTCCAGAAAATTCAGTTATAAAGTTGGCTGCTCAGCAGGATTATGACTCATTTTACAACGACGAAATAAATATGAGAAAAGTGATGCTATATCCTCCGTTTGTGAAGCTTTGTGTAGTGGGTTTCTCTGGCGAAAAAGAAATTAAAGTGCTCAATGCCGCAATTGAATTTTTTCATATCTTAAAGACGAAAGTGCAAAAGGAATACCCAAAGTTTGCAATTAAAATTCTTGGGCCTGCCCCAGCTCAGATTATTAAGGTGAGTAACAAGTTTCGGTATAAAATTATTATGAAGTTTGTAGATGAAAAAACGTTGCAGCGTTTGATAAAAGATACTATGCTAGAGTTTGGAAAATGTAAAAAGTATTCGGGTATTAGCTTATTCGTAGATGTGAACCCCGATGCGATTTTGTAAAAAAATAGAGGGATGTGTATATTATGGCAGTTCGAAATGTAGTATTAGAAGGAGATCCTGTCTTGACAAAAAAGTGCCGTGTCGTTGAGAAGTTTGATGAGAGGTTAGCTCAACTTATCGACGATATGGTCGAAACTATGCACTTGAAAAATGGCGTCGGTTTAGCCGCTCCACAAGTGGGAATATTAAAAAGAGTCGTTGTAATTCAAATCGAGCCAAATGGAAAAATTTTTGAGCTCGTTAATCCAGAAATTATCGAGACTTCAGGTGCCCAGGAAAGCGTAGAGGGCTGCTTGTCTTGTCCGGGTGAGTTTGGCATTACCCGTAGGCCTATGAAAGTTAAAATAAAAGCGCAAGATCGTTTCGGCAATGAGCATTTCTACATGGGTGAGGCCCTACTTGCTAAAGCCTTTTGCCACGAGATCGATCATCTTGATGGAATTTTATTTAAGACCCATGCTATTCGCATGCTTGAGCCGGATGAGCTTGATGGTTAATTTGAAATTGCGTTAAAGCAATAAGCCAAGGCGCGGGCACCGCCCATGCATCTTTGATGCATGGGCGGGAACAAAATTTAAATTTTGTTCCCGCCTGGCCCAACATATTTTACGTTGGGCCGGGCGGTGCCCGCGCCTTGGCAAGCGAGAGTCTACAATTTTTTGAACTAACATAAAGGTAAAGGGTGATAAAGATGAGACTGATTTTTATGGGCACACCGGACTTTGCGGTACCGTGCCTAGAGAAATTGATTAAATCGGGTGAAGAAGTTGTTGGGGTATTTACTCAACCGGACAAGAAGGTTGGGCGAAAGCAGATTTTAACAGCGCCACCGGTAAAGGAGTTGGCGATGGCAAATGAGGTACCGGTATACCAACCGACGAGTCTTCGAAACGAAGAGACAATAAGTTTAATCGCATCGTTAAGGCCAGATTTGATAGTTGTAGTGGCGTATGGTAAAATATTACCGAAAGCTGTTTTGGAGGTACCGGCGAAAGGTTGTGTAAATGTGCATGGTTCGTTGTTGCCGAAGTATAGAGGAGCTGCGCCGATACAGTGGTCGGTGATAAACGGTGAGCAGGTTACGGGCGTGACAACGATGTACATGGATGAAGGCTTGGATACCGGTGATATGCTTTTAAAGGCGGAGACGCAAATTGGAGAAAACGAGACATCGGGAGAGCTTTTTGAGCGATTAAGTGTTATTGGAGCGGAGCTTTTAATTGAGACGATACAACAGATAAAGGACGGTTGTGTTGTAAGGGAGAAGCAAAATGATGCCGAGGCTACCTATGCACCAATACTGGACAAAAGTTTATCTAACATCGACTGGAATAAACCTGCGCGTGAAATTTATAACTTAGTGCGAGGATTAAACCCTTGGCCGGTGGCGATGACTTTTTTGGACGGGAAAACCTTGAAAATATACAGAACTCAAATGGTTGGGCCGCACAAAGGAAAAGCAGGGGAGGTCTTGAGCATTAAACCGCTTGTAGTTAGTTGTGGGGGAGATACTGCACTTGAAATTTTAGAGGTTCAGATGGAATCAAAAAAGCGAATGACAGCTGAGGATTTTATTCGAGGTTGTAAGCTAGAAGCAGGGTCAATTTTAGGGTAAAGGGGACATAATTATGTACGGATTTTATTATTTTGATTACACGTATTTTTTGTTTATGCTACCAGCTCTTATCGTTTCGTTGTATGCTCAGTTTAAGGTAAATAGCACATTTGCCAAGTATTCAAAGGTACAAAACTCAAATGGTCTAACTGGTGCCGAGGCTGCAGATAAGGTTTTGATGAAAAATAATGTGGCAGGAGTCAGTGTGGAGCACATTCGTGGAGAGCTCAATGACCATTTTGATCCACGCACAAATGTTATAAAGCTTTCCGACTCAGTGCATTCTTCGACGTCTGTGGCAGCGGTTGGTGTGGCGGCGCACGAGGCGGGGCATGCGGTACAATATGCGCACGGGTATTCTCCGATGAAGCTGCGTTCAGCTTTGGTACCGGTAACGAACATTGGGTCGACTTTGTCTATGCCGTTAATCTTTATTGGCTTTATGTTGCCGGTTCAGTACGACTTTGTTGTAAAAATTGGAATTGCTTTTTTTAGCTTGGCTGTGCTTTTTCAACTAGTCACATTGCCGGTTGAATTCGATGCGAGTCGCCGTGCAATAGCTACGTTGGAGAATAGTGGAACTCTTCGCGGGGAAGAGCTAGCTGGTGCAAGAAAAGTTCTAACAGCGGCGGCATTAACGTATGTGGCAGCGACTTTTTCTTCTGTCATGTTGCTGCTAAGGTTACTATTGAGTGTGGGAAGTCGACGCGATGATTGATATAAAATCGATGCTTAAATCTGAGCTAGCTGATTGCTTGAAGAGCGATGGGTATCCCGCTTACCGAGCAGAGCAAGTATATTTATGGCTCACTAAAGGTATTGCTAGCTTTGAAGAAATGCTAAACATACCAAAAGATTTGCGACAAAAACTGAGTGAGAAATATTACATTGCCAACGCGCAGATAGAACGAAAATTCACCTCAAAAGTGGATGAAACGATAAAATACTTATTTAGCTTAAATGATGGCGAATTTATTGAGTCCGTTTTGATGAAATATAAGCATGGCTATACGATATGCATCTCAACGCAAGTGGGATGTAAAATGGGATGCAAATTTTGTGCAACCGGGCGAAATGGTTTTGTACGCAATTTGATGCCTTCTGAGATGCTTGCGCAAATTCAAGTAGTACAACTTGACAATAATAACACAAGAATATCTAATGTTGTGCTCATGGGAATGGGTGAACCGTTGGATAATTATGTTAATGTGCTTAAATTTTTGCACTTGGTTTCATCCCCGGAGAGTTTAAACATCGGAATGCGTCATATTTCGCTATCGACTTGTGGTATAATTGACAAAATGTACGACTTGGCCAAAGAACGTCTGCAGTTAACACTGTCAGTCTCGTTACATGCGCCGAATGACGAAATTCGCAATCCATTAATGCCGATAAACAAAAAATTTAACGTCGATGAGTTACTCAAGGCGTGCAAGTTTTATACAGCGAAAACTAATCGGCGAATCTCATTTGAATACGCTATGATTTCGGGTATTAACGACAATGATGCTTGTGCAACTGAGCTTGCGCAAAAGCTAGCTGGAATGCTGTGTCATGTTAACTTGATTCCAGTTAATAGCATTGACGTTGAGAAAAATACATATAGAAAAAGCAGCCGGGATAGGTTGGAAAGCTTTGTTAAAATTTTGTCCCAAAAAGGAATAACGGCAACGGTTCGGCGAACTTTGGGCTCAGATATAAATGCTTCATGTGGGCAACTTAGAGGAAAGGCAAAAAATCTGGAGGATTAAATGGCAACGATTTTTGGAAAAAGCGATATTGGTCGAGTGCGGCCGACAAATCAAGATTGTTTTGATTACGGAACGACAGATAAAAATATAACTTGGGTTGTAGTTTGCGACGGAATGGGTGGCGCTAAGGGTGGCGAGATTGCAAGTCACTTGGCTGCTACGAGCATAAAAAATACTATGCACGATGACTTGCAGGAAAAACTTTCGCAAGATGAGATGGAGCAATTTCTCAAAAAGGCAATTGATAAAGCTAATCTTGAGGTTTTTAATAAAGCTCAAAAGGAGTCAGAGCTTCGTGGTATGGGCACGACGATTGTTTTGCTGGTTGCTTTTGAGGATAAGTTGCATATTGCGTACGTGGGGGATAGTCGTGCATATCTAGCTCGACATGGAGAAATTGAGCAACTTACTGTTGACCACTCGATGGTACAGCAACTAATAAATGATGGCGAAATAACCGATGAAGAGGCAAAAGCTCATCCGCAAAAAAATATCATTACGCGAGCTTTAGGGATTAGCAAGGTTGTGGAGATTGATTATTTAGTGAAGGAACGACTCAATGGAGACTTATTTCTTGCTTGCACAGATGGATTGACGAATTATCTCGATAAGAGTGACATCTTAACGTGCATGAACGAAGCACAAGGTGAGGCTCTTGTAGAGAAGTTGGTTGCACTTGCAAATGAGCTCGGTGGTAGTGATAATATCACAGCAGTTGTTGTAAGCGATTAACAGGAAAGTTGTTGAGGTGAAGCTTAATGGATAAATACGTTGGTAAGAGATTAGATGGTCGATACGAAATAAACGAGTTGCTGGGCTGCGGCGGTATGGCGAATGTTTACAGTGCATACGACATTATTGATGACAGAACGGTTGCAATAAAGATTTTAAAGGATGAATTCTTAACTAATAGAGACTTTATACGTCGTTTTAAAAATGAGTCTAAGGCGATTGCTGTTTTGTCGCATCCAAACATAGTTAAGGTGTACGATGTAAGCTTTGGTGACCGTATTCAATATATCGTAATGGAAAATATCGATGGGATTACTCTTAAAGAGTACATCGAGAAACAGCACGAAATCAAATGGCGCGATGCTGTTCATTTTGTGACCCAAATTTTAAAGGCACTCGAGCACGCGCATGAAAAAGGCATTGTACATAGGGATATAAAGCCACAAAATATTATGCTTTTAAAAGACGGGACTATAAAGGTAACGGACTTTGGTATAGCAAGATTTTCTAAAAATGAGACGCGCACTTTAACCGAAAAAGCCATAGGGTCGGTGCATTACATCTCGCCAGAGCAGGCACGCGGAGACATGACAGATGACAAGTCTGATATATACTCTGTAGGTATAATGCTTTATGAGATGCTAACCGGTAAGTTACCTTTTGAGGCCGATAATGCGGTTTCAGTGGCGATTATGCAGATGCAAACTGAGCCTAAAAAGTTGCGCGATATTAATTCGGAAATACCGGAGGGCCTAGAAGATATCACTTTAAAAGCGATGAAAAAAGATGCGGCGCACCGTTATAATTCTGCCGGCGAGATGCTTGCGGCTATAGATATGTTTCGCAAAAATCCAAGTATACGCTTTGAGTATAAATATTTTAGCGATACAGCACCTACTAAGTATATTGATGCGATAAATGACGTCAAAAATTCCAAGAAAATAAACTACTCGGATGGCTACGAAGAGGAAGATAATAACTCAGAGAAACGCTCAAAGGCGATTAATATAATTATCGGTGTAGGAATCGCTTTAATAATTTTTCTTGTAGTGATGGGAGTAGGTTTAGTTTCGGGTTGGTTTGGCTTTGGAAGCAGAGATGTGGATGTACCAAACTTTATTGGCATGAAGCTTTCTGATATAGTCGATAATGATAGATATAAATTTGCTTGGAGCATCGAGCAAGTATATGATCCGAACAAACCAGAGGGTACGATAATTGACCAAGACCCTAAAGCTGGTTCGAAAAAAGTAAAAGAAAATTCAAAAATAACACTCAAAGTAAATAGCTCTGGGACTCTAGTTAGCATTCCGGTAGTTCGTGGGCTAACTCTGGATGCAGCTAAGGCTAAAATTAAAGATATTGGTTTGGTTTATGAGGTGCTCACGGTGGAGGATGACGAAACAGCGGAGGGCATCGTGAAGGGTACCGACCCAAAAGAAGGCACGGAAGTTGTTGTTAACAGCATGGTGCGAGTACTTGTAAGCAAAGGGCCGGCCGAGAAAAAAGTTACTGTACCAGATGTTCTTGGTAAGTCTTTCTCGGAGGCAACAAAAACTCTTGTGGATAGAGGTCTGAAAGTCTCTGAGAATGTTATTAAGGAAAAAAGCTCCAAAGCGAAAAACACCGTGTTGTCTACCGACCCGTTGCCGGGAGTCGAAGTTGCAGAAGGAACTGCTATTACATTGACAGTTAGCACCGGTGAGCCCGATGAAAAGACTTTAACCATTAATGTAGACTTGCCCGCGAGTGTGACGCACGAAGTTAGTATGAAGGTCTATATAAACGGCGTTAATGACTCTAGCAACTCGAAAACATTGATTCCGGCATATAACTCAAGTTATTCTTTCTCACTCAAAGGCACGAGTGAGACCAAAACTGTAGTTGTAAACCTTGATGGACAAAAATACAGAGTTTATGAAGTGAATTTCGAAAGCGAGACGGTTCGTACGCTCGAAAAAAATAACTACACCGATACAGTTGCGTCGAGTGATTCTAGCGAGAACAAAAATAATCAAGTAAAGACAAGTCGAGAAGTTAAAAGTTATACGATTACCAGAACCAGAGCAGGTAGGTAGCTATGGGGAAGAGGTTATCTGGGGTTATTTTAAAGGGCATAGGTGGATTTTATTACGTAGAAACTGATGCGGGCATTTTAGAGTGTAAAGCGCGAGGGATTTTTCGGAAAAATAACATGAAGCCATTTGTCGGCGATAATGTTGAGGTGGTTCTCCCAAGCGATAATGGTTACGCTTCTATAGAGGAAATATATCCGCGAAAAAATCAGCTAATTCGTCCACCTATAGCCAATATTGACCAGCTACTTATAATTTCTTCAATATCTAATCCGGAGCCGAATACGGTGGTTATCGATAAGCTTATTGCCGTTGCTCAGCATAATAATATCGAGCCTGTAGTAGTTATCTCCAAGGTAGACTTGGCTGACCCGGCTGAGTTAGTTGACGTATATAATTTAGCTGGAGTTAAAGTGGTGGTAACTTCAAAACAAGACCTAGAGTCTCATGAAAAGATAAAAGAACTGTTGCTCGGTAAAACAACAGCTCTTACTGGGAACTCTGGAGTGGGGAAGTCGACGCTTTTAAATTGTATTGAGAAGAATTTTCAAGTGGAGACAGGTGAGATAAGTCAAAAGCTAAAACGCGGTAAACATACCACTCGCTATGTAGAGTTATACCCGCTAGGTGGAGGCGGATACATTGCAGATACACCGGGTTTCTCGAGTATCGATTTAGGTCGCTTCAACATGATTGATAAAGAACATTTGCGATACAGTTTTACTGATTTTAATCCGTACCAAAACGACTGCAAATTTAATTCTTGTAATCATATTGGAGAAAAAGGTTGCGCTATTACGGTGGCTGTCCATGAGGGAAAGATAAGCCAATCGCGCTATGATAGTTACTTGGCTATATACAATGAGATAAAAGACATAAAACCCTGGGAGTAGGGAAGAGTGTGCAAAAGTAAATAAATCAAAAATGAGTTAAGCAGTTAGCGGGGAGTATTTGCTTAGCTTATTTTTGATTTAATTTTTTAAAATGAACGTTATCCGTCTAATAAGAGCTTGGCAAAGACAGTTGCATCGGATTCAAGCTTCGCTATGTACTCGGGAAATGTATTTTCATAATGCGTCACGTTTACGCAGCTGTGAAGTAGAGCATGAGCAAGTTCGTGGGCACAAACCTTTTCTTGTTGTATTGAGGATAAACTTTCTTTAATTAATATTGATTTTTTATTTGCAGAGTTTAAGAAAAAACCGTCCACGCTTTCTGGGAGGTCTACGAATAGTATGTTAATATTTAGTTTTTCGCACAACTCAAAAGGAGATTTCGTTCCATACTTGGTGACCAAACTATGAACAAAATACTTTATCTTTTTCACCTCCTAAATATTGCAAATATTGAGGTTTTTATTTCCTGTAAGATTTTGATACATTAGAAATAGCGACAGCTGTTGCTATTTTTATAGCCTCAACGATTTTTTCTTTATCCTTTTGAGTAATAAGTTTTCCGTTAAACATCAAGCCTTTTTGGGCCATGAGCGTGTAGGTAATATTATCGATGAAGGTATCTACGGATTGTTCTTTGCAATTATTTGTTGCATTTATTCCCAAAAGAGAGTCGATGCTTATTGAGAATTTTTCGCAGATTTTTTTTAGCATGTTATTATCCGGTTTTCTACGACCTTGCTCATACATACTCACAGCAGAGATTGAGATATTTAGCTTATCTGCTATTTGAGCTTGAGTTAATCCACGAGATAGCCTTAAATTTTTAAAATTTTGACTGAACATAATAAAATCTCCTTTTTGTGGCTTAATGAAATTATAACATACACATTTTGTGAAATCAAGTGCATTTTTTAATTTTTTGTTAAACTTTTTGCAAATTAATTTTGCTTCTAAATATAATTAAAAAACTAATTTTGGCGTTGACTTTTTAGTTTTTAAGTGCTAGTATTTGTTTTATAACACCCGACGTTTTTTGTTTTGAACCGCATTTGCGAACAATGGTTTTTCTTGTATGGCTACACCCTTTAATACACGTTTTGTGTAAAATTTGGAGGTCAATATGAGTTACAAACAACTATATGCGCAGTATTTTATGCAGTATAAAAATATTTCAAAATACGTAAAAGCTCTTAGACAACAACTAAAATTTGTAGAACCAGATGAGGAAAGAGAGGTTAAAAGAAGGGTCTCGATACTTTATTCAATTTGTCTTGATTTGAAACATACCAGTGAATATTTAAAGCTTTGTGAAAGAAGAGATAATACATGAATAATAAACTATCATTAACAGAGTTCACAGAATCAATCGCCGGGATGATGGAATATAACAAAGGCATGCAATATACGAATGAGAAAGAATATAAAAAACTTGTCAAGATTTTATCAAAGGTAATTGTAGGCGAGCTTACAGAACGTCAACAACAATGTATTGTAATGCGGTATTATAAGAACTTAACTGTAACCGAAATTGCTTATCAGCTGGGTATCGGAAAATCAACAGCATCGCGACACATAAAAAAAGCAAAAATGAGACTGTATAAGCTCCTGGATTATTATATTTTGGCGAAATAAGGAGTAAAAAAAACAAAAGCGCAACTTTTAATAAGTTGCGTTCTTTTTATTGCAGTATTAAAAAAATATCGGCGTTTATCGTTGCCCGTTAGGATTCCTTAAAACCTGTCTAATATCATTGCCGAGAAAAAACAATCGTTTATAACTTCCCATAATTCTTGAAACTAACCGTTTTGAGTACGACGATTGAATCTCCTTTACGGAAAGATTTGTACTAATGATAGTCGGTTTTTGATACATAATACGAGAGTTTATAACGTTATAGATAGTAGCGTTTGAAAAACTAGTTTGAAATTCTGTACCTAAGTCGTCTAAAATGAGTAGCTCACAATCAATTAAATGTTTTTCAGTATTATCATCCTGAAAATTGTGATAAAAATGTTCTTTTTCTAGTTTTGAGATAATATTAGGAGTAGAAGTATATATTACATTGTGACCGCGATTTATGAGCTCATTAGCTATTGCTAAAGATAGATGCGTTTTGCCAAGACCTGTTGCTCCTTGCAGAAATAAATTTTCGGAGTAGCCGGTAAAGTTGGAGGCATAATTTTTGCAAAAGTTCAAAATTTTTTCCATGTGCAAACGAATGTTTACACCATCTTTAGCGTTGTCATTTGGGTAAAGTTCAATATCAAACGATTCAAAAGTGGAAAGAGAAAGCGGAGAGAGCCGATTCAAATTTTCATATGTAATTTTCTTAATTAGATTTTTCAAGCAAGTACACATGTGCCCGTCGACATAGCCTGTATCGCTGCACATAGGACAATGATGTTTTACTTCAAGATAATCTAGCGGTAAATTTTCCGAAAGCAACAACGTTTCCAGCTCTTGTTGTAGCGATAAGTTTGTGCTTTTTAGGTCCGATAGTTTTTCCTTAACGTTTGAACCGGATAAAACTGCGCGGGCAGAATCAATAGCTGTGCGAGAGAGTAAAGACTCAATTTCTGCGGCTCTTTTTACTTTTGTAAAAAAGGTTTTTTTTCGGAGTTCATTTTTTTCTATCTGATTTTTTCGTATTCGCTCAAGTTCAGCTTCTGCCTGCTGCAAAATTTTTGTTTTTATGTTCATACAAAGCTCCTTTATATGTACATGTAGTTTCGTTCATATTCATCGATGTTATATGAAGTAAAATCGTTGGTTTGTTTTTGCGGCGCAGGTGTCTTTTTATACTTGTCCTCTTCAAGGGCCTGCGAAAGCGTTTTTATACCAGAATTATACCAACGTTTAATTATGCCGTCCATGTAACTTAAGATGTACTTGCCTTTTGAATTTACGCAGCGGTCGTAGGCTTCTTTAATTAAGTCGTGAGGTATTTGCCAAGAATTAATCCAACGATTAGCAGCTTCATCTTCTTTTGAGGATGGGGAACGATGTTCGATGCCGATAATTTTTTCAAGTGATAGCCATGCTTGTCTATAATTTTCAAGTGTTCGAATTTTATTTTCGGCTTTTTCGATGGTGTCTATTTCCTCTTCGGCCCAAGAAATCGCTATGGTTTTGATGTAATTCATATGGCGTTTACCGATGTTTACTGCGTACTGCATAAGCATTAAAATAACATGTACGGGTAGGCCGTAGGTATCGTGCAACATAAGTAAAGTGGAGGAGTCGCCATTGGAGATAGGTCTGGCGAGGATAACTTGGGCTTCTTGCATAAGGGAGGCAATTTCGGTGGAGTCGTGTACACGTTGAGAAACAGATGCAGTATCTGGTTTTTCGATGCGAGGAAAGTGTTTTTTTTCAACCGGTAATTGTACGATAGTATTTTGATTTTCTGTAGTTGATTCATTTGTGCTTTTTTCTTCGATGTTAGGGTTACTTAGTATGTTGGTTTCAATCCAATATTGCATCGAGTCCTTAACATCAAGTTCTGTCATAGATAGAGCCATGGCAACTTGAGAAACAGAAATTTTTTCTCCCGCGTGCCGCAAAACGAATAATAATACTTTTAGTTGTGCAGCGCCAGCCAGTTTTATATGTTTATCAATTACTTCACATGGTACTGCAAAAATGGTATTCCAAATACCAAGATTAATAGATAGGTTCATTATTTTAACACCTCAAAGTTACTATAACATCATGACACGTAGCTTACAGTTCACTTTTTTTATTATATCATATAATACAGTTCAAAGGCACATTTTATCAGAAAAAATACTTCCTGCAAAAATTAACACCAAGATAGAAAAGAAAAAATAGCTCAATGCACGGAATATTTTTTAGTATTAGCAAATAAATGAGAGTGCCATGTGTGGCTGCATTGCACAAGTTTTATTGGCTAAAAAAGCGCAGTTAGGGGTATTTTGGGAGTATGCTGATTTCAAATTTACAAGAAAATAATCCGTCCGACTAGAGGCAAAGGCTACTCCTTTTAAACTATGTACAAAATTTGTGATACGACCAAAATGCCTATGCATATCCATAAAAAAAGACTATAATAAAGATTGCGTTAATTTTTTGAATGGATGTGTTTCGGTGGACAAAAAAAGTATAAAAAGAAAAGATCAATCGTTTATGCAAGGAACGGTAATTTTAACAGCGAGCTTACTTTTAGTTAAAATTATGGGCATTTTGTTTCGAATTTTCGTAACCGGAATGATTGGTCCAACTGGCGCGACGTATTTTACGGTAGCTTACGAGATTTATAATCCACTTTTTGCGCTAGCCACCGCAGGATTGCCTATTGCGATTTCTCGGATGGTCTCAGAAAACGTTGCCAATGGACGCTATCGGAATGTAAAAAAAATAAAAAAAGTTTCCACTCCTATATTTTTACTGACTGGAACTATCGGCCTAATTTTGATGACTTTAGGTGCTTTTATAATTCCGAAATTGCCCTTTGTAAACGTACCTGGCGCAATTTATTCGGTTCTTGCGCTTGCACCAACGATATTTTTTGCTTGCCTTATGTCAATTTATCGCGGCTATTATCAAGGTCTCAAAAATATGACTCCAACGGCAACTTCTGAGGTAATTGAGGCTAGTTGCAAGTTTTTTATCGGTTATGCCTTGTCCTATGGAATAATTCACTTCGGGGTAAAAGAATATCTTACGAAGGGAACGTTTCTGGGAAAGCCTTACGCAACAAGAGAATTAGCTGAGGCTGCTATTATGCCTTTGGCCTCGGCTGGAGCAATTTTAGGAATATCCATTGGTGCGGCAGCGGGTTTTATATACTTATTTTTGAGAGATAAATTTAAGGGTGACGGAATAACCGCCTCAGAGCTAGCAAATTCGCAAGAAACTCAGAATGACAAAGTTATATCCAAAGTGTTAGTTAAAAGCGCTTTACCGATAGGTTTAGGCGCAATAATCATGAATGTGGCTGGTTTAATCGATACGACCCTAATTTTGCACCGAATACAATATGTAATGTCAAACCATTCGCAAGAGCTTTTGGTTCAATATGGGGCTAAAATAAGCCAAACAGTGCTAAATAGTAAAGATGGCGTTCACGGCTTCTTAATGGGCTGTTATTCGTTCACTTTGCCTTTAATGATGTTAGTACCCGCAATCACGCAAGCTTTCGGAATAGTGGCATTACCATCCGTTACAAGGGCCTGGACTTTAAAAGATAATGAAAAACTCAAAAAAAGTATGGAAACTGTTATACGAATGACGATGCTGGTTACGATTCCAGCTGGAATAGGGCTGTCGGTGTTAGGTCCGGACCTGTTAGGCGTGATTTATCGAAATCGCCCAAATGCGGTTGCAATTGCTTCGGACATTATTCCTATATTGGGTATCGCTACGATATTCACAGCCGCTAGCACCCCATTTTGCAGTATGTTACAAGCCGTCGGAAGAATAGATTTGCCGGTAAAGATTATTTCTCTTGGACTGGTGCTTAAAATCGCTGTTAATTACGTGTTAGTTGGAATGCCACAGATAAACATTCAAGGCGCTGGTATCGGTACGTTAGTTGGTTATGCGTTTATTTTATTGTCGTCTATGTATATGCTGTGCAAACAAACGAAAATTGTACCGGACTTTATGGGAACTGTTATCAAGCCGCTTATTGCCTCGTTGTTTTGCGGAGGGGCTGCGATGTTTGCAATGAATATTTTTAGAAATAGGTTACCAAGTCTTATTTCAATAATTTTTTCAATAATAATTGCGATGGTAACTTATGTTTTAATATTACTTATTCTGGGAGCGCTAAACCAGGATGATATAAAATTGTTGCCAAAAGGAAAAAAAATTATTAAAATACTTGCAAAACTACATTTTATCAAGTAAAATAAAGTCGTTTCGGGATATATCTAGAAATATTCGTATTTTATTAAGATTATCCTGCAAAAGAACGTATCTTTTTAAAACAACAAAAAGCAATTGGACATTATAGGCAAAAAAAGGTACAATATGGTATATCGCTGTAACGTTTGACTTTTTTATATAACTGTGATTATAATATTCGAGTGCTAAAGTCTCAGTCTATAGCGATTTTGGTTTAGCCAATTCTCAAAGCGTTGTGCTTTGATGAATATAATTAAAATGGAGGTTGTCGAAATGAACAAGACAGAACTCATTGCATCAGTAGCAGAAAGGAGCGGCCTTTCGAAAAAAGACTCCGAAAAAGCAGTTGGAGCAGTTATTGATTCAATTGTTGAGGCAGTTAAAGAGGATGACAAGGTTCAATTGATAGGTTTTGGTACTTTTGAACTGCGTTCTCGTAGCGAAAGAACTGGCCGCGATCCTAGAACAGGTAAGGAAATTAAAATCCCGGCTTGCCAAGTTCCAGCATTTAAGGCTGGTAAGGGCTTTAAGGATGCGGTTTCTGGTAAGTGCGGCTGCAAAAAAAAGTGTAAATAAATTTAATGGGTCGACTTCTTTTAATAAGAAGTCGACTTTTTTCGGAGGAAATCGATGCGCTTAGATAAGTATTTAAAAATATCTCGAATTATAAAAAGACGTACTATTGCTAATGAGGCTTGCGATGCCGGGAAAGTCTTTGTGAATGGAAAAAACGCGCGGGCTTCATACGATGTAAAGGTTGGCGACACTATAGAGGTCTGTCTTGGTGCGAAAACTTTAAAAGTCGAGGTTCTACAAGTAAATGAATACGTTAAAAAAGAAGATGCTGATAAAATGTATCAGTTGCTAAATTAATGTAATATTACCACATATGAAGCTCATAATTATTTAATTGAAGAGTCCTATAGCAAACAGCAAAGGCCGCGAGGCGGTCGAGAAATATTCTATTTCTCGACCAGTCCGAAAGCAAAGCTTTCGGACAACGCCAAAACTCAATTTTGAGTTTTGGCGGCCTCGCGGCCCGCTTGCAGCTAGACTTACAGCTAGGCACTCAAGTTTTTATATGTGGGAGGCAAAGTTATGCCGGAGGAAAAGAAAAACACAAAATTATCGCACAATTTAATATTAAAAGAGCGGAATTCATTAAATATTTCCGGAGTGTTAGACGTAGACAGTTTTGATGAATCCACAGTTGTAGCATACACATCGTTAGGTGAGCTTTCGATAAAAGGAAAGGATTTGCATATAAACAAGATAAATTTAGACAGTGGAGATTTAGAACTAGACGGAGAAATATCCTCTCTAGAATATATTGATAGTCGAGTTTCAGAAAAAGGTTTTTTCGCAAAATTATTTAGGTAGAGGTATAGGTATCAAATTATGGAAATAACTTTATGGACTCAGATCTCGATATTTTTATCATCACTCTTGGTAGGAGCTACCTTGAGTTTATTTTTTGATTTCTTTCGAATAGTTAACGTAGTATTAAAATTTAACTCAAAACGAGTTTTTGTAGAAGATATAATTTATTTTATATTGTGTGCTTTTTTCACATTTATATACATGCTAGTAGTAACGGATGGAGAAGTGCGGTTTTATATTATGCTTGGCGAAGCAGTTGGCTGGACGATTTATAGATTTACTATTGGAAGCTTTGCGTACAAAGCGATTCTCCCTATTATCAAGTTTTGTCTGTCTGTGTTAGAGCGCGTTATAAATAAGACGAGATATAAGTGGATGCACAGAAAGACTGCTTCAAGGCAGGAAACTTCTTTTTGACGTTTTTTACATTTCACATCTATATTATCTCAAGATGGTACGCACTCAAATTTATTATTCGCACTGAATTTTAGGACTTTGCAAAAATATTGATTACAACGCTTACGCGTCAAGTGACTTATAATGACAAATAAAGTAACCCATCTCAGCTAATTGTTTAACTGAAATGGGCTAGACATTTTAACCATGCCGGCTAACGGCCGCCGTTAGCATAAAAATTGCTCCAATAACCTTTGCTAGATGTTTCGTATGGAGTAGTCGGTCTAGGTCCTGGACAAAATGTGCGACCATCTCCACCACTTTGAGGTTTAATTCGCTTTTCTGGAGGTACCTGGAACGTCTTGCTGAACTTTCCTTCGCCGTCGATGGTGCCGCCTGCAACTTGCTGAAGCTTTTTGTTGAGATCTTTTTTTAGATCTTTATTTTTGGAATTGCCCATATTTTTTCACCTCCTTTGTTCTTGTATACAGCAGTTAATCGCTATCTTTGTTATTTAACGCCATAGTGAATAACCACCATATTTAGTTTATCACAATGAAGGCTTTTGTCAATATACTTGCAGATAGAATTTAAAGTTAATTATTTGTGCCGATTGCTCGTCTTTTTTTGTTAAAGTGCTACAACGCGATTTTAAAATAGTTGTATTATGAAATGTTGCGAGAATTAACTATAAAGTAACAATGATATGCAAATGTTATTAGAGAAGTTTACAGATGATTATGTTTTCTCTTTTGCTGTTTATGTATAGAGGTTTTATCGAATGCATGAAAGCTTAACGATGCCTAATTGAGTATAACTAATTCGGACTTTATTGAATTTGGAAGAAAAAATATTATTAGATTATTTTTTTGATGTGCCAAGAACTAGTGGTTTACGTGTGTTATTTTCCGACTGTTTATTGTTTTTAAATTTAGATAGGCTACCAGATGTTATTGTAATTTATTTAGAAACTCCTGCTTGTTTTTTTATTACACTTAAAGTTTCGTTGGAGATCCCACAACTTAACAAATAATTTTCTATTGTTTGATATTTATTTTTTATAAAATCGAATAATTTTTTTATATAATTAGGGTGAGTTTTAAAAACTACACCCATATTAGGTTCTTTGATAATATCAGATATTAAATCATAAGTTATGGAATAATCATAAATAATATCATCAACAGGAACTCCGCATAGTGCTAATAATATTGATGCTATAATGCCTGTTCGGTCTTTACCATGTTTACAATGGAATAACTTAGTGCCGTTAGCATTTGCCATCAGCTCAAATACTGTTTTTATTTCATTTTTTCTTTTTAACGTTTCAATATAAGCATTTCCTAAATCCAAATCACCATTTTTAACAGCATTCCAGGTCTCTTTAGAAAGATCTAGCGGGATATTATAATAAGAGATTTCATTGACTCTGCTAAGGCGATCTACTTGGTGTTCGTTTGATTTTGCGCCTCTAAGATCTATGACGGTTTTTACATTGTACTCGTCTATTAATTTCCGGATATCTGCATCAGTTAATTTATCGGTGTTGTCGGATCTAAGAAAGACATTGCAGTTAATATTTGGAGAATTAAACGATGGTTTGGTCGTCATATAATTGCACAAGTCTCTGGTAGCTCTGGTTCCGATTAAATCCAATGTAACCTCGCTACAGGTAAAATTATTTTGGGCAAGGGCGTTGCAATCAAAATTAGTAAAACATAAACATACCAGTCCTACAGATAAAAAGTTTTTAAATTTTATCATTTAAAAAAGTCTCCTTAAATATATTTTTTATTAATTTTACAACAAAATACACAAAAAGTCAACAGCGAGAACAGTTCGAGAGTACTTGTTAGAGATAAATGTAGGTATAAGACAAGACAAAGCCAGTTATCATATCCACACAAAAATACTCAGCTCTTAATCATAGAGCTGAGTATCTAATTGCTATCACAAAATATATTTTTACTGTTCCGACTTTATCCTTACATCATTAAAACCTTTGAAAAGTATGAATAAAATACCATATCAATTACTTGATTAGCTGCCGGCACATGTGACAACTCATTCAAAGTTTGGGCACGGCACAGGCAATAGTACTGGCGTTAGCGGGAAGCTAGGCATTACTCGACTAGCCAGCGGCGTGGTTTGAACAGCCGGAAACTCATCCAAGTTTGTTGGCTCATCCGCGAACTCATCCAAGTTTGGGAACGGTACAGACCCTGGCTTATTCTCTGTCCTACGAAGGTCTCGGTTAGCCATTGGTGTACCTGGAACAGCTGGCGTCTTTTCATCCATTCTGAATGGTACTGGTGTTATAGGTCCTCTAGGCATTACTCGGTTAGCCACTGGTGTAGGCGGAACAAAGTGCTGAGCACAGCCACATTGACCGAAGCCACAGGCAGTTATGGATACGCTCAGCGCCAGCGTGCTAATTTTTTTAATGTTTTTGTTCAATAAAAACACTCCTTTTTATTTGTTTAAAATCTATTATATCCGAATAGGACATTTAAAGCAATAAGTTTTATCAATTTCTACTAATTTTACAACTTGTGCCTCAATCGGAACCATTTGCTCACAAATGTTTAAAACCAACAAAAAAACTCACCATTATACATGGCGAGTGAAAAAATATTAGTGAAAATAACCATGTCACACTTTGATATTTTAATGTGTATAGACTTAATAAATGCTCTATAATCAAGTAAATACAAAAGCTAGTATTTAATATCATTGTGTAACGGTGAATTACATTTAATTTTTTAAATAAATAGAAAATATGTTAGAAGAAAAGTAATAACTAAGATAGCTTGAAAATAAACCACAATAATTAACGGTCATCTAAATTTCTTTGTGTGGGAGGAGGTGTACAGCGAATAGCAACTGGACGTAGTAGCGTGGGAAATTCTTGCTCTTCAGTGCCTTCTAAACTATTTGGTGTAGGTTGCGTGTATATATTCATCGCAATAATATCATCTACGCTTACCACTTTTCGCATCTTTATAGGTACAGGATTCTCTATATCCTCTTGAGCTACTGAAATAAAAGATATACCGTTTGCAGTTAGTGTGGTTATCGCAGATACCAATAGTAACATTTTAGTAAATCCAGGATATTTCTTGAGAAAAGCCTTTCTGATGTTCACTCAATCCACCTTTCTTAATATCTTAATTTGTTTTTGATTATATACTCAAAAATATGTTTTGGTCAAGTATTTTTGTGCAATGCGTGGCAAAAATTGGAATTGTAAAAATCTACATAATAAACTGCATCAAAAAAACGCCTCTCGTCAATACTTAATTTAAGAGCAAAAGTAGAGGAGATTTGTTGATGCAGTATAATAAAGTTGAAATCTGTGGCGTCAATACGGCCAAACTAAATGTTTTAAGCGAAAAAGAAAAAACGGAATTGTTACATCGAATGAAGTCTGGCAATGAAAGTGATAAACAAAAAGCAAGGGATGCTTTAGTTAAGGGCAATTTGCGTCTGGTTTTAAGTGTAATTCAACGTTTTGCCAACCGCGGTGAAAATATGGACGACCTATTTCAAGTGGGCTGTATTGGCCTGATTAAAGCCATCGACAACTTTGATGTAAATCTTAATGTGCGTTTTTCCACATACGGTGTACCTATGATAATAGGTGAAATTCGAAGATATTTACGCGACAACAATTCTGTACGAGTTAGCCGCTCGATGCGCGACATAGCATATAAAGCAATGCAACTAAAAGAACAACTCACTGCAACCAGCGACCGAGAACCATCTATTGAAGAAATTGCAAAAAAATTAGACATAAAAAAAGAGACCCTCGTGGTGGCACTGGAGTCAGTCGTGGAACCAATTTCTCTTTATGAGCCAGTCTTTTCCGATGGTAGCGACACCATTTATGTTATGGACCAAATAGGCAACAAAAATGAAGATATAAACTGGTTAGATGAGATTGTGTTGCGAGAAACTATTGCTAATTTAAACGATAGAGAGAAAAAAATTTTAACTCTGCGCTTCTTGGCCGGAAAAACTCAAATGGAAGTTGCCTCAGAAATAGGAATTAGTCAAGCGCAAGTATCGAGACTTGAAAAATATGCGCTAGACAAAATTAAGGGGCAAATTTAAATTAGTTTCTTTGTTTCTTTATTAAAAAAAGTTAGGAGCCGCGCGGTATAGTGCGGCTCCAGCTTTTACACTTTATTTTTATACCTCAACCAAAAATCCTCTTTTTAATATTGCAGCATTCGACTTAGAACTGACATTTTGATTCATACTCGGCTGCATATTTTTTACTGGTACAGAATTAAATCGTTTTGCATGCGCATGCGTTCTCATCTGTGGTTGTTGATATTGCTGCTGAGATTGTCCTTGATATTGTGGTTCAAAATAATGAAACTCATTTTCAATCATCAGCAGTCTATTATATTTAGCAACACGTTCACTTCGGCACGGAGCGCCTGCCTTAATTTGCGCACAATTTGTAGCCACTGCGATGTCGGCAATAATAGTATCTTCGGTTTCGCCAGAACGATGCGAAATTACCGTAGTGTAACCGGCACTTTTGGCCACCTCGATGGCTTGGAATGTTTCTGTTAAAGTTCCAATTTGGTTTGGCTTAATCAAAACAGAGTTTGCAACACATTGTTTTATGCCTCTATTAAGACGTGCTGTATTCGTCGCAAATAGGTCGTCACCCACTAGCTGCACTTGCTCACCCAGAGCCTGTGTCAAAGTCTCCCAGCCATTCCAATCTTGCTCACTCAATGGGTCTTCTAACGAGACAATTGGATACTTGTTGCATAAGTTAAACCAGTACTCAATCAGCTCATCACTGCTGTAACTTTTTTGACGTTTTGGCGTTGTATAATTTTCGTTTGTATACCACTCACTAGTTGCGGCATCCAAGGCAATTTTAACTTGGTTAACATTATACTGAGCTTTTTGAATAGCTGCCAAAATTAGTTCTATTGCCTCTTCATCCGATGATAAGTTTGGCGCAAAGCCACCCTCATCTGCTACGTTTGTCGGTAAACCTTTGTTTTTTAATATTACACCAAGTGTTTGATAAATCTCGGAGCACCAACGGAGTCCCTCGTGAAAACTTTTTGCACCCGTTGGTACAATCATAAATTCTTGGATATCGAGGTTATTATTTGCATGTGCTCCACCATTGATAATGTTAACCATTGGAACCGGAACTTTATGCGCATTTATGCCACCAAGATAGCGATATAACGGCACCTTAAACGATTTTGCAGCTGCTCTGGCTACAGCTAATGACACAGCTAAAGTTGCATTTGCGCCCAGCTTTTGCTTGTTGTTAGTCGCATCTAAATCAATCATTGTTTTATCTACAACAGTTTGCTGGCTAGCCCAACAGCCCACGAGCGCCGGAGCTATTATATTGTTAATATTCTCAACGGCTTTTTTTACGCCTCTGCCAAAATAACGATTGCTATTAAAGTCCCTTAGCTCTGCAGCCTCAAACATGCCAGTAGACGCACCAGATGGCACCGATGCGACTCCCACAGAACCGTCCTCCAGAGTTACCTCGGCGCATACTGTGGGAAATCCTCTTGAGTCCAAAACCTCAAACCCTGTTACGCTTTTAATTTTTTGTTTCATAAGAACCTCTCCAATCTGTAATAAAATAGTGTCGATATAATTTTTGCTCAAAAATAAAGATTTATACATATGTAAAATTCTTATTTTCAAATTTTCTACTTACATAGAGCAGTGCCGCATCTCGCCGCGAGGCCAACGAAAATAAATATTTATTTTCGTTGTAATCTAGCGTTCAATAAAATTGAACGCTAGATTGGCCGAAGGCCCCTTTGGGGCCTTCGGCGCCTCGCGGCGGCGGTGCTAGCAGAGTAAAGGCAGTTAATGTTAAAAAAAACAAAAAAGCACGGAATTCTCCATGCTTTTAATTACGCAAAACTTAGTACAAGTAAGTAACAAACTAATCAAAAAAACAGCGACGGTATCGTATATGAAACCACAGACATAATCAACCCCGCTACAAGAACCCCAAGAATTACTGGTGGCACTGCCTCTTTCATTTTCATCCTCAGTCCTGATGCAATCAATGATCCAGTCCAGCCACCAGTACCAGGTAATGGTACTGCCACAAATACAAATAAGCCCCATTTCCGATGTTTCTCAACTGAAGCGCTCTTAGCAACGGCTTTTTTCTCAAAGTATTCAACAAGTTTTTTAGCACGAGTCTTTTTGAGAAAAGCAAAAATTTTATCTATAAAAAGTAAAATAAATGGTAATGGTAAGACATTGCCAGCCACGCAAATAGGAAATGCATACAACAAATCTACTTTCAGCAAACTCGCAGCAATCAAACCACCGCGAAGTTCTAAAATCGGCAACATCGATATAAGAAAAATAATGACCTCAGCTGGAATAGTATGAATAAGCGCATTGGTTATGGACGTTACAAGTGAATCTGCCAAAAAAATGCCTCCTTAAAAATTTCAACTGTAGTTATTATATTTTATAAATGCTTTTTTCTCAACATGCAGTTTCTAAAAACAGAAGTGACTTTACCCAGAAGTCTGCCGCAACGCCGCGAGGCGCCAAAGGCTCAAATGAGCCTTTGGCTAGCCCAGAGCTCAACTTTGTTGAGCTCTGGGCTACAAAGAAAATAAATAATTATTTTCTTTGGCCTCGCGGCCCGCGCGCAGACGAGGGCGACAGCAAGACACTTGTCAGCAAGTCCATATTCTTAACTAAATTTTCAGTTAAAATTTCTTCGATAGGTCTATTTAAAAAACGCGATAAATTCTCATAAAACTCTGAAACGTCATCATTCAAAACTACCCTGTATTCTTTTATAATATCACCTTCTTGCAGTTTTTTGATATCGATATTGAATATTGTTAAGAAATCAATGTGTAATATAATTTTATAATAGGAAATAATACATAATTTGTCAAAAGTTGTCATAATGAGTTGTATTTTTTGATTTTGATATTAAAACAAAACGAAGAATATGATTACTACAAAATCATCAGCAAGGAGTTGTTTTTATGAGATTTGTTCCCAAACCAGAACGGAACGAGGTCATTTGTATAAGAATTGATTCTGAGAAATTAAAGTTTATTGATAGCGTTGCAACGCAAAATAATATGAGCCGTAATAAATTTATAGGTCAATGCATCGATTTTGCACTTAAAAATTTAGATGTGCACTCACAATAACTATTTGAGTTCTACTATTGTCACTCCAGATTCACCCTCGCCAAAAGTTCCCAGCCTGAATGCCTTCACGTTGGGATGCTTTTTTAAATATTTAGAAATTTCTTCCCTCAAAACGCCTGTACCTTTGCCGTGAATCACCGTCAGCATATTGACGTTAGACAAAACAGCATTATCAATGAATGCGTCCAACTCAAGTTCGGCTTCCAACACAGTCTTACCGCGTACATCTAGCTCTCTTGTAATGGTTCTAGTTGCACTTTTTAAGCCTCTTGAACTAACACTCGAGCGTTTTTTATTTGCCTTCTCATCTAGCAGTCGAATATTCGTAAAAGGTACCCTCGTCTTGATAATCCCTGCTTGCACCAATACGTCGTCACTGTCTGCGTTAACTTCCAGTACAGTGCCTTTTTTATCCAAGTCAAAAATTACAACATTATCTCCTACTTTTAATTTTCTTGGTAACTTATAGCCAGAGTTTTCTCGAGTTTCTACCGGATCAATAGCTTTGTCAATTTTCTTTAGGCTTGACTTTAATTTTCTCGCTGAGTCGTCATTATTACGACTCTCTTTTTTTACAGTTTTAATCTCTTCGATGAGTTCCTCAGCCATTGCTCGCGCGCTCGAGACAATATGCTCTGCTTTAGTTTTCGCGTTTTTTAGCTCATTATTACGCCAGTTTTTAATAGAATCCTTCTCTTTTTCAAGCGCAATCATTTCTAAATTTAATTTTTCTTTAACTTTTTCGACGTCTACTTTTTCTTTCTCTAAAGTATTACGCGTTTCCTCAAGAGTCTTGACGACTTTCTCAAATTTTATATTCTCATCCGAAATAAATTTTTGAGCGCTTTCAACTACAGCTTCTGGCATTCCCAAGCGCCTAGAAATCGCAAAAGCATTTGAGCTACCCGGTACCCCAATTAATAAGTTATATGTCGGTGCAAGAGTTTTTACATCGAACTCACAGCATGCATTTTCGACACACTCTGTAGAAATCGCATACGACTTTAGCTCGGCATAATGCGTAGTCGCAAGAACTTTACAACGCCTATTTTTGAGTGTCTCAAGTATGGAAACCGCTAATGCAGCTCCTTCAACCGGATCTGTACCGGCCCCTAACTCATCTAACAATATCAAGCTTTTCTCATTGGCTAGCGATAAAATTTTTATAATGTTAACCATGTGAGACGAAAAAGTCGACAACGACTGCTCTATACTCTGCTCGTCGCCAATGTCCACCAAAACATGCTCAAAAACAGAAATTTCACTTTGCTCAGAGGCTGGTATCATTAACCCGCACATAGTCATCACAACAAACAAACCTACGGTTTTTAATGTGACTGTTTTTCCACCTGTATTTGGCCCAGTTATCACTAAAGTATCAAATTTATCACCAAGCGAAATGGACATTGGCACAACCTTTTTTTTGTCTATGAGTGGATGCCTTGCGTTTTTTAGGTATATCTTTCCGTCGTTATTTAACCTAGGCAAAACAGCATTCATACTATACGCTAGCTCAGCTTTTGCGAAAATTACATCGAGCTTTACACACATATCGTAACTACTTAAAATATTCTCAGCAAAGCTTGCAACCTCCGCGGATAACTCGCGCAAAATTTTTTCTATCTCCGATTTTTCTTTTTGGCGCAAAATTTTTATCTCATTGTTAGCATCTACAACACTTGCCGGCTCAATAAATACAGTTGCACCACTCGCGGAAGTCTCATGCACAAGACCGGGGATTTCTCGCCTAAACTCAGCGCGAACCGGCAATACAAAACGCTCCGATTTTATTGTAACGATATTGTCTTGCAAAAACTTTTGGATATTCGACGAGCGTAGCATTTTGTCGAGCTTTTCTCGGATAGCCTCCGACGCTCTGCGAATTTTTCGTCTAATCGAAGTTAACTCTGGCGAAGCCTCATCAGCAATCTCATCCTCTGAGACGATACTAGTTTTAATTTTATTTTCTAAATATTTATTTGCAATGACCTTCTCAAAGTACCAATCTAAAGAAGTTTTTAACGAGGAAAACTGCTCTCTAAATTTCTCGAGCGAGTTAAAAACATGAAGATTATCTGCTATTCGCAGCAACTCAAAAGGACTCAAAGTGGCACCGGAGGTAGCTTTTTTCAGCGCAACTTTTACATCACCAAGGCCGCTAAAAGAAGGTGTTTTAAATCTTGCAATGAGCATATGTGCATCAGAAGTCTCTTGTAATAACGTGTGTACTTTTTCAATATCACAAACTGGAATAAGCGACTCTGCTAACCTTTTTGAAGTCTCACACGAGGTTTTCTCAGCCAGTAAATGTAAAATTTTATCCAACTCAAGAACCTTGCAGTATTTACTCATATCCTCGCTCATTTGTTGAGCCCCTCTTCCTCTCTTTTTTAGTACTAATTTATCATAAGTTGATTGTAAAAGTCCAGTGTTCGCGGCCGTTTCTCTAGGCATCTTAGTAAATATGCCTCTGTTATTTGAGCGAGCAATTTTTGACTTTCTTCTTTCAACTCAAAGGAGAACATTTTGTTAAACTCCGCATACACTGTATACCTCAAGGCATAAAGCAAACTGTTCGTCAGCTCAAATTTGTCCAAATGATAATCCATAGCACACTCTTTACACAAAATTCCGTTCTCCTGCGGCGCAAAGAAAAATACCTTAGCGTCTGTACTGTCACACTTCGAGCAATAAATTAAGTCTGGCATATAACCTGCCATCGATAAAATTCGCATTTCGAACACAGATTTTATTAATATCTGAGACATGTCTTTCTCCGCCAAGCAATGCAAAGAGTTTAATGTCAGACGTAAAATCTCCTCACTGTAATGCGGCTCTTCCATTGCTACTAAATTTAAAATCACATCACAAAAATACTGCGCAAGAGCTAACTTTTCTATGTCGCAGCGCAAGCTCCAAAAAGATTTTTTTAGTGCCGCTTCGTTAACTATGTACTTATTCCGGCCCTTGTAAATTACAAAGTCGGAATAGCAAAACA
The DNA here is from genome assembly GCA_045540315.1 of Acutalibacteraceae bacterium. Taxonomy (GTDB): domain Bacteria; phylum Bacillota; class Clostridia; order Oscillospirales; family Acutalibacteraceae; genus CAG-557. Next base: position 67,953 of record JAZQHA010000168.1, read on the forward strand.
GCTGCGTAGATGAAAAATTTTTATTTTTTATGCTTTTAACTCCTCTTGCGAACGCCTTGATGACTCCATATTTGCGGGTCAAAATCGTGAGCAGTTTATCATTGTCAGAGAGTGCTTTCTCCATTATTACCAAGCCGTCCGTGTTGACCTGCATAGCTGCTTGCTCCTTCTACGTCGTTTTTCCTGGCGTTCTTTAGGGAGGCATACACCAAATAATCCATAATTTTCCCCGTCGATGAGAACCTTTGCCAAGCCATTTCTTCGCTCATTTTTACTCCTCCTCAAAATATTCTTAACATTAGTTTTCGCTAACTTTTCGAATATATCTGAGGAAAACATATCCTGAGTTTTTGCAAAAAAACGGATGGCGTGCACCACCCGTTTAAATATTAGTCAAACTGTTTTTCATCAAAACCAAAATTTCTTAAAAGCCCCGCTCTATTTCGCCAATCTTCTTTTACTTTTATCCATAGTTGTAAATTAATTTTCGCACCAAAAAACTGCTCTATATCGGCCCTTGCAAGTGAGCCTATTTTCTTTAACATATCGCCGTGCTTGCCGATTAAAATCCCCTTGTGGCTGCTTTTCTCACAATAAATGGTTGCATCTATGTCCATCAAGTTACTTCCATCTTCACGGTCACGCATCCGCTCCACGCAAACCGCAACGCCATGAGGTATTTCCTTATCAACCAGCTGTAAAATTTTCTCTCGGACTATCTCGGCAACAATCACTCGCTCTGGTTGATCCGTCAGCTCATCCTCTGGAAAAAAGTGACCATTTTGTGTTGCAGTTTTCTTTAGTTGCTCTAAAAGAATATCCATGCCATCCAACGTTTTTGCAGAGAGCGGAACGACGGATAAAAATTCAATCAAAGCAGAAATATCGTTGATTTGCTGCATTAAAAGCGACTTGTCTTTTAGTATATCGATTTTGTTAATCGCTAAAATTACGGGCAATTTTGTTCTTTTTAGATTCTTTATTAACTCCAACTCGGCCGGCTTTAAGTTTTTCCCCGCCTCGATAACAAGCAAGCACGCGTCAACAGAGGAAATCGAATCTTTAATGGACTTTTCCATATATCGTCCAAGTTGATTTTTAGGTGAGTGCATTCCAGGTGTGTCGATGAAAACCAATTGAGTTTCATTCTCTGTTAGCACACCCATAATGCGTGTTCGAGTGGTTTGCGGTTTAGGCGAAACTATAGAGATTTTCTGACCAAGTAAAGCGTTCAAAATTGACGATTTACCTACATTCGGAATGCCGACTATGGCAATAAAAGCAGATTTTTTCTCTAACATATTCGACGCCCCCTGTTAAAATCTCTATAAAAAGGCAATACATACAGCGTCGAAACCTGTATGTATTTTTGCGTTACCGTATGTAAAATTACTTGTAATAATAAGTTACTACGTTTGAAAAACCTAGCTTGCTCATTATTAACTCCTCTTTTTCGCGCATTTTTACTTTCTCCATGCCGCCGTTCTCATGTACATAACCAAGCAAATGTAACATTGCATGAACCGTCAAATGGCTAATTTCCTTTTGGAAGCTGTGTCCGAATTTCTTAGCTTGCTCTACAGCCTTCTCCACAGAGATAACAACATCACCTAGCATCGTAAAGCCAGTAGCAGGATCTTTTTCAAAGACGCCATCTTTGCTCAATGAGAAAGATAAAACATCTGTTGGCATATTCTTTTGTCGATACTCGTTATTAAGCTGTTGAATTTGCTCATTGTTCACCAAAGTTACACTAACTTCAACTTGCCCTTCAAAGCCTTCTGTACGCAAAACCGCATTGCAGCAGCGACGAATAATCATTCTTAAACCTGTTGGAATTTTTACATCCTTTTGATTGTTGTTGATAACTACTTTAATCTTATCCATAATAAAACTCGCTTACCCTTTTATTTGATTACAAACTGTAAAAATAAGTAACTAAATCTAGGCAAACTTACCTCCTTATGTTTTGAAAATATAAAGTTAAACGAATAAACTTACAATTTGCCTACACTAAACTCAAATTTTAACATAATAAAAACTTGATTTCAAGCATAATTTTTGCAATTATATCGCTTAAAACCAAACATCATATTTTTACAAATTACAAGTTGATTTTAGGTTATTGTATCATATTTTTTTTTTGCTGTCATCAAAAAATGCATTTTTTTTCATTTTTGTAACAATGAACAACAAAACCCCTTGATATCCTCTGCTCCTTTTAGCATTTTTACATTCGCTCCTCAATAATTATCTCTTCTTGCGACGCGATATTTTCCTCACATAAATAAGTTGCCAACAAAATTACCTTCTCGTTAGTGATTTTTTCTTGCTTCTCGCAATTAATTATTTTAACTTCCTTTAGCGCCTCTTTTTCCTCATCTTCTAGCGCTTTGTGTGCTATTTTTAGCGCCTCATCTTTCGACAATACCACCGATTTTTCATAAAATTGCCGCCAAATCTCCCTATAATGCGTAATTGGTAGTGACACTCCGTTTATGTTAACGTTATCAACTTCCAAAGTTTTCTCAAAATCACTACCGGGTACCGGAAATATGGTCAAAGGCAGCTCAACGCCAAATAATTTTAGTCTTTTTCGCACGATGACTTTCCCGGTAAATTGCTTCTCGACTTGTGTCAGCGCGACTTCATGCTTGAGCTCTCTTTTGGTCAAGGCAAAAATTTTTGCATCAGCATGACGAATACTGCAACCCCCAAAGTCATCTTCTACAAAGCCGCTTATCAAAAGCTGCCCTGCCACTACGGCGTCTCCGCACTTCACTTCTGGCGTTCCCTGATATACCTCCATTCGAACAACTTGCCCATCACGATTTGATTTCACATTGCACGGCGTAGAGGTAGAAATTAAATCCGGAGGCTCGATGCGCTCTTTTACCTCCAAACTTAGCACGCTCCCTTTTATATTAACCGACACCCATGAAATATTCTCAAACTGGTTCATAATAGTTTTCTCAATTATCGGCGCATCAATTTCACTTTTAAGCGTTCCAACACTAACGCAGATGCTACTCATTAAATTATCCAGCTCACTTTTGTCGATAGAACTTGCTCCTTGCACATCTATTGACCATATGTAAAGTGACAAAAAATATAGCGTTAACCAAAAACAAGCAAAGCCGACTAGCAGCCCCTTACGTTTTCTGTATTGCCTCACAAAAAAAGGAAACCCATGTTTCTCACTAAGCCTTATTTTAACCCCAGATTTTTTTGCCAACCGTCTTAGCGCTCCATATTCAGAAGCCATAACTGCGCAGTATAAACCATCTTCTTTTTTCGTCACCTCAAAAAGATTTACACCACTTTTTGCTGCTAGATTTAAAAATCGCTCCGGAAATTTTCCTTTTGCTACAAAGATTACATATCCCCAAAAAAATCTTATTATTTTGAGCACATAAATCGCTCCTCTAAGTTATAAACTCTATTGATGTTATAAATCCTTCCACGATAAGTGAATCCGGCGTCAGACATTTTATCGCAAGGCCGCGTCCGCAAAAAGACGTTACCATTTTGCCGGTATTTAAGCGAATTATGTTTTCGTCGTACTGCAAAATACCCCGGCATCCCTCTACGGTCACTTCTCGATTGGAGGTCATCTCAAATCGCACGCCACTCGTCATGGCACTTACTGAACCTTGCATTTTCGAGACCATATATTCTAGTCTATGACCGCCTCTTGGCCGATTTCCTTTATGTTCCCTCAATATTATTCCCCCTCACATTTTTTACGTATCAATAGAATAAATTATGCTCTTTGCGTGCCAAAAATAACAACACACACATACACCTGGAGGATAAAATGCTTACTAAAGTCGCTCAATTCAAACGCTCGATTATTTTTAAGGATATTCTTTTGTTTTCAGCAATCACCTTTTTGTGCATCGCCATATTACATTCACCAAACCTCTCTGCTAGTGGCGCACAGCTTGGCATAAATTTTTGTCTCGAAATTTTAGTTCCGTCATTATTTCCGTTTATGGTTTTAGCTTCGTTCGTTGTTCAAAGCGGCCTCGCGCAAAAAATTGGTAAGCTTTTTGCACCACTTGTAAAAAAATTTTTCCATCTACCGGGCTGTACCACGGCCACTATTTTATTCGGCCTTCTCGGAGGATATCCAACAGGCGCCATCGGCATTAATGAGCTTTATAGCCAAAAAAAAATAACCTCCACGCAAGCCGAACAAATGCTTTTATTTATCGTCTGCGGTGGACCAGCTTTTGTAATGAGCGCCATTGGTACACAAATTGCTACTAACCAGTTAGTAGGAGTAATTCTTTTCATCGCGCAAATTCTTTCCGCAATTATTCTCGGCGTATTTGTCGGTTTTTTCTACAAAAACTCAGCAGAACCTCCACTTATAGCAGAAACAAAAGTTATTCCACTCTCAAGCGCATTGGTTAACTCGTGCCTTAGTGCAGCTAAGTCCATGCTTAATATGTGCGCCTTTGTCGTGCTCTTTTCAGCCTTTTTAAGTATCATAAGCCAAATCTCTTTTATTAACGCAATTTTAAATTTGCTTGAGTTTTTTCATGTTCCTTTGCCAATAATAAACAGTGTAATACCAATGTTTCTTGAGGTAACAAATGGTTGTTCTGCGGCCATTAACAATCGTGCATCAATTGAGTTACTTGCGTTTGCTCTTAGCTGGGCCGGACTTTGTGTACATTTTCAAATTTTTTCAATCACAGAGCAAATAAAATTCTCAAAAACAAAGTTTTTTCTCGCTCGACTAATTCACGCAACTGTGTCAACCATCGTTACGCACATACTGCTACTCACGTTCGGCCAACAAGCCATTCTTACCGCAATGAGGCTTATTTTTTCTTCGCCAACCATTAATTGTTACGCCTCAAAAGGTAGCCTTGCATTGATAATTTTATGCGTTATTTTTTTGCTCACAACGCCTTCTCCAGCCTTACGGAGGGATAACTTTGAAAAAGCTAAAAAAAGAAGCTCTAGTTGTTTTTTCAAGAGATAACTTAAAATCTTTAGTTATAATTCTGCTAATAAAGCTTTTTACCAATATCTTTTTGACTATCTTAATTTTTTCAATATTTTATATCATTTTTCCAGGCGACCTCTTCCCTACTCTACCTGCACTAACCTTTGCCAAACACACGGCGCCTCATTTATTTAGCCTGCTTTTCTTTGGAGTATTAATTATCGCGTTTTTGATACTTATCCCCCCCTTAAAGATTGGCTTTTATCTTTGGCTCAGCGAAACAAAAAAAGACAATAAAACAAATTTGCTTACTGTCTTTCATTACTATAGTAGCCTATACTTAATCGTGCGAACCGTTATGTTTGAACTTTTAAGTCTGGCTCGTACGGGTATTGTTTTTTTCTTATACTTTACTCCAACTGTAGGTACCTTTATATTTGCGTACTCCCAAACTTACGCAGCACCAAAATCAGATCAACTTTTTCTTCGACTTTTAATGCTCGCTTCGGTTATTCTTATTTTCAACTCGGCTATTCTATTTTTCAAGCATTTAATTTCACAAATTCCAGCAAAATTTATTTTTATAATGACCTCTGACAAGAGTTTATTCTCAATATTAAGAAGTTCCAGTTTTTTGCTACACGCCAATAGCAAGGACTTCACAAAGTTGCTCGTCTCTCTTTGGAGTGTATTTTTCGCGTGTCTTTTTATAATTCCTGTTCCATTTGCTTTTGTCTATATGCAAAGTTGTATTTACGAGTTTACCAAAAAAATCATCTATAAACAAAATCAAGGGATCGTTTCGATCCCTTTAACTCAAACAGTTATAGATATTAATATTTAACTTTTATAATTTCAACTCTGCAATACACTTCTTGCAAATACAATGCTCTTTAAAATCCACAACATCCTCCGAGGAACCACAAAAAGTACAGACAACCTGATGTTTTCTTAATACAATTGAATCTCCATCCACATATATTTCTATCTTGTCTTTGCTATTGATATTCATAGTTTTTCTAAGTTCCATTGGTAAAACGATACGACCTAATTCGTCTATAGAACGTACGATGCCAGTTGATTTCATTGAACACTGTCCTTTCTAGCTGTCGATTTTAATCAGAAATGTTTAGATATTAAACCAATGATACTATTTTCTTACAAATTTGTCAAACATATTTTTCAAGTAAAATTTTGGTGATTCGAATATTTTAACGCAATCAATTAATATACTTTTTGTATAACAAACAAAGTGGTGATGACGTGTTAAATTATATTTGGGGCGCTATGGTTATTATTAGTATAATCTGCGCCGTATGTACCGGAAATATCGAAGCTTTATCGTCGTCTATAATGTCTGGAGCAACCGATGCTGTTAACCTTATAATTTCCATGCTCGGCATGATGAGTCTCTGGACGGGCCTTTTAAAAATCGCCGATAAAGGTGGCCTTACATATCTCCTTGCTAAGCTTTTTAGACCCATTCTCAAGCGCCTATTCAAAGACCTCCCGGAAGATAGTCCTGCCATGCGCGCAATTTGTATGAATATCACCGCAAATATACTAGGGCTTGGCAATGCAGCTACGCCACTGGGCATCTCTGCGATGAAAGAAATGAGTAAAAAAAATAAAACTCCGGGTATTGCTACCCGAAGCATGATTATTTTTACAGTTATGAATACTGCCTCTATACAACTTGTTCCCACGATGATATCCATCCTGCGGCAACAATATGGCTCGACTTCTCCGTTTGATATCGTGCCAGCAATTTGGATATCCTCTATCACTGCGCTCATTGTAGGCGTAACTCTTGCCAAAGTACTTGAAAAGTGAGGAAACATCTTGAATTCATTTAGTTTTTACATAATGCCATGTATTATAGGCTTTATAATCTTATTTGGATTTTCTAAAAAAGTCCCGATATTTGACGCTTTTCTTTCTGGTGCAAAAGAAGGTTTAGAATCAACTTTTTCTATTGCACCTTCACTTATCGGCCTAATCGTTGCGGTCTCTATGCTAAAGGCCTCCGGGGCTTTCGACATTATTACATATTTATTCGCACCAATCGGAAATTTAATTGCCATACCAAAAGAAACCATCCCACTAATGCTATTGCGTCCAATCTCTGGCAGTGGCGCTCTCGCTCTAGTAGATTCCATTTTAAAGTCATGCGGACCAGATAGTTTTCCGGGTAGAGTCGCATCGGTTATGATGGGCTCAACAGAAACTACCTTCTACGCTATCGCGGTATATTTTGGGGCTGCCGGAATAAAAAATACCAGACATACCATTCCAGCAGCTCTCACAGCCGACTTCACAAGCTTTATCATGTCCGTACTCATGGTGCGACTTTTGTTTAATTAGAAGTACTACAAATTATCCTTGCAAACCAATGTGTTGCCAATAAGATTGCCGGATACTTAAAAATATTTGATTATAACTTTATGCTCGCATCGTCGTCGAATGATATTTGGCTGCGGCACTAGGATTCGAACCCAGACAAACAGAGTCAGAGTCTGCTGTGCTACCATTACACAATGCCGCATTTTACAAATTCATTATACATCAAAAAAAAAATAAGTCAAGTTTTTTATGCTGGTGAGTGTCCATAAGTAAATACTCAAACGAAGGTAGAACGAAAAAGCGGTGCTATATGGTCGTAATCGCGTTTCGTGAGTTTTGGTAAAGCAGAATAACACAATAAATAGGAGATGCTCATAAATACGATAGCAGATATTGGCCTCAAAATTTATATTCTTCAAAAATATTTTGTCGAGATGTATCTTCGTAATAGTTCAATTTGAAAAATTAGCAATTTTATGATATAGTCAATTATAAACGCACAATGTTTCTTTCAAAGTTTTATCCAAAATAACGCGATGCGGTCACTTGTAAAGGAGAGTACATAATTTGATTAATGGGAATTGTCTTTTAAATGCCATTATTTCGGGTGCAAATAACATTACGAAAAATAAAGATTTAGTCGATAAGCTGAATATTTTTCCGGTGCCAGACGGTGATACCGGTACGAATATGTCTATGACGATGGCTTCGGCGGTAGCAGAACTGCAAAAAGCTGAGCCGGATTTGCAAATCGGAACAGTAGCTTCTATGGCTGCTTCTGCACTTTTGCGGGGCGCAAGAGGTAACTCCGGTACGATTCTTTCGCTGCTGTTTAGAGGCTTTTCAAAGGGCCTTTGTGACCTCGAAAATGCAACAGGTCGAGACTTGGTGAATGCGCTTTCAATCGGTGTGGATGCGGCTTACAAGGCGGTTATGAAACCTGCTGAAGGTACGATGCTAACAGTAGCTAGAGTTGCTTATGAGAAGGGCAGAGAAGCCTCGAATATAAGCGACGACACAGTTTACGTTTGGGAGGAAATTTGCAAAGGCGCAAACGAAGCACTCGCAACCACTCCGGAACTTTTGCCAGTACTAAAAAAAGCTGGCGTCGTAGATGCAGGTGGAAAAGGCGTTTGCTTGATTTTTGAAGGAATGATGTCAGTGTTTAGAGATGGCACGATTATTGAAAATACCGCCTCGAACGAAGGCGCTGCTTCGGAAATTTTCGATAGCGAATTTAGCTCGGTGATTAGCGAATTCGACGAGGATATTAATTTTACTTATTGCACGGAGTTTATTGTTGGTCGCAACAAAGATATTTTAACTCCACCAGAAAAGTTGCGCTCTTATTTGGAAACTATAGGTGACTGCGTGGTTGTAGTCGACGACGAGGAAATTATTAAAGTGCATGTGCATACTGAGGACCCTGGCTTGGCGTTACAAGAGGCACTTGGTTTTGGGCAACTTCTAAAAGTTAAGGTCGAAAATATGCGCGAGCAAAATAAATCTGCGAAAGCTTCAGCACCTAAAAAAGTTAAGCTCGAGCCAGTTGAGCCAACTGATGAGATTGGATTTGTCGCGGTGGCTGCCGGAGATGGCCTTAAAACCTTATTTAATGACTTGGGTAGCCTACATGTTGTGGGCGGCGGGCAAACTATGAACCCCAGCGTAGAGAACATTTTAGAGGCAGCACTTGCGACGCCTGCTAAAAATGTTTTCGTTTTGCCTAATAACAAAAATATTGTCCTTGCGGCAGAACAAGCAGCGCCACTGGCTACGGATAGAAAAATTATTGTGCTCCCCACACGCACGATACCTCAAGGATTAGCTGCTATGTTGGCTTTTAATCCTGAACGTAGCGTTATGGAAAACTTTAAGTTGATGAGCGACGCTGTTTCAAATGTTAAGTCTGGACAAGTAACTTTTGCAGCGAGAGACTCGGAATATGGCGGATTCAAAATAAAGAAAGACGACATTTTGGCCTTTACAAGTGGAAAACTCGTACATAAAGCAAAAGACCCGGTTAAGTCGGTAGTTAAACTCGTTAACTCGCTAACAGACAAGCAAACTTCGTACATTACCATCATTTACGGAAACGATATTACCGAGGAACAAGCTGAATTGGCATTTAAGCAAATTCAATCAAAGGTCGGTTCGAAAGTCGATGTGACCTTAATCAACGGTCAGCAACCACTAGATTATTTCATCGTATCGGTGGAGTGAGTTTCGTAAGGAAGTTTGTGCTTACTTCAAATTTGCTGTGCCGCCACGGCGCCGCGAGGCGCCGAAGGCCCCAAAAAAATTTGGGGCCTTCGGCCAGTCAAAAGCGCAACGAAGTTGGGCTTTTGACTACAACGAAAATAATTCATTATTTTCGTTGGCCTCGCGGCCGTGGCGGCTTGCTAAAGTAAAGATAAAAATCGAAATAAATCGATTAAATTTCGTACGTGGAGGTGCCAACGTGGCATCGTTGTTCGAGCAAGATATTCAATTTTTAAAAGGTGTCGGAAGTAAGCGCAAGGCTTTGTTCGAGAAGCTCAAAGTGCCTACGGTCGGCGCCTTGTTGCGGTTTTACCCAAGGTCGTATGAGGACTGGTCGAAAGTAGTCGGCATTGCAGAGGCGCCAGAGAATACGCCTTGTTGCATTAAGGCAACGGTAATTTCACCGGTCTCGGAGCATTTTATTCGTCGTGGAATGTGCCTTTTTAAAGTTCGAGTGTACGACGAAGAAACTTGTTTGAATATTACCTTTTTTAATAATCGTTATGTTAAGGCGCTTTTGAAGATTGGTGCCGAGTATCTTTTTTATGGGGTTGTCAAGAAAAATAATGGCAGTTTTGAGATGACTTCGCCTACTTTTATTGCCGTAGATGAGTGTCAGACTATGAGGCCGATTTATCCTCAAACCCAAGGGCTCGCCTCGCGGCAGATTGAGTCTGTGGTCAAGCAAGCGTTGCTTATGCTCCCAGAGACAATTAAAGACCCGATTCCGCTAAAGATTCGCGAAAAGTTTAACCTGTGCGAGTTGCGTTTTGCCATAGAGAATATCCACTTCCCAAAAGAGTACGATAGTCTTAATAAGGCTCGCATACGCCTTACTTTCGAGGAGCTTTTGCTTTTACAAGTAGGCCTTGCTCAAATAAAGGCAAATAATCGCAAATTTAATAAATTTAAGGTTGAGAGGGATTTCTCTGAGGAGTTTTGGCACTTGTTGCCGTTTTCTCCGACTGGTGCACAAGTCCGAGCGGTAAACGAATGCATCTCTGACATGATGGGGGAAACCTCGATGCAGCGCTTAATTCAAGGTGATGTTGGCTCAGGAAAAACTGCCGTAGCTGCAGCACTTTGTCATACCGCGGTTAAATCCGGTATGCAAGCGGCCATAATGGTGCCGACGGAAATTCTCGCTGAGCAGCATTTTAGCTTTTTAAAAAGCATATTTGAGCCGGTTGGTATACGCGTTGAGCTTCTTACTGGCTCCACACCTAAGGCGAAAAAGCGCCGAATTAAGGACTACCTCGAGGTTAACGCAATTGATGTTATTGTCGGAACGCATGCGCTTTTGTCCGATGACGTTTACTTTAATAAGTTAGGCCTTATTGTGACCGACGAGCAGCATAGATTTGGTGTGGCTCAGCGTGCAAAGTTAGTCTCCAAGGGGCACGAGCCGCATGTGGCTGTTATGTCCGCAACGCCGATTCCGCGTACACTTGCGATGATACTCTACGGAGATTTGGATATTTCCGTTCTCGATGAGATGCCTCCTGGTAGGCAAAAAATCGATACTTTCTGTGTCTCCGGAGATAAGCGAACAAGGGCATATAACTTCATAAAAAAATTAATCGACGAGGGCCGACAAGCGTATGTAGTTTGTCCGCTAATTGAGGAAAATGATTCGGAGCTATTGTCAGCTCAACAGTATGCGCAAAAGCTGAGAGAGGACCATTTTAAGGACTACAGAGTAGGTTTGCTTCATGGAAAAATGAGCTCGCGTGAGAAAAATGATATCATGCGTGCTTTCGCTGCTCGAGAGATAGATATATTAGTCTCCACGACGGTCATTGAGGTCGGCGTCGATGTGCCTAATTCAGTAGTGATGCTCATCGAAAACGCGGAGAGGTTTGGATTGTCGCAACTACACCAGCTTCGCGGACGAGTTGGGCGTGGGGAGCATAAGTCGTACTGCATTTTAATTTCGGATAATAAAAATCAAGACACGGTGCGCCGACTGCATACAATTTGTCAAACAAATGACGGCCTTAAAATTGCCGACGAAGACCTTAAGATTCGCGGGCCAGGAGATTTTATTGGTTCGCGACAGCACGGTTTACCCGACTTGCACATAGCAGGCCTCATTAAAGATATAAATATTTTAAACGATACAAAATCGGCCGCCGCAGAAATTCTAAAAGTAGATCCTACGTTGTCGGCCGATGAGCATCGAGTATTAAGAGCTGAGGTTAAGCGGTTATTCGGGAAAATCGAGTGTGGTTTTTCTTGCTAAGGTACTAATTGGGAGTGCCCCTTTTGGTACCTTTTTTTGAGTTCATCACCCCAGGCCGCGAGGCCAAAGAAAATAGGTATTTATTTTCTTTGTGGTCCAAAGCTCAACAAAGTTGAGCTTTGGACTGGCCGAAGGCCCCCTGAAGGGGCCTTCGGCGCCTCGCGGCGCTGGCCCTGTGCTATCACCGCATCTTATCAGGTGTAAGGTGTACTTGTAACTTAAACAAGATGAAACAGTCTAGCAATACTTGCCACTAGAAAACAACTTAATATTCCCACAACAGTTGGTAAAACGAAAGATACCGCGGTCCATTTGAGGCTACCGGTTTCTTTTTTTATAGTTAAGCAAGTTGTACCACAAGGGAAATGCATTAACGAGAATAACATAGTGCAAACTGCTGTAAGCCACGTCCAACCGTTATTTACAAGTAGCCGATAAAGCTCCTCGAGGTTGCTAAGATCCGTTAGCGTACCCGTACATAAGTAACTCATGATGATTATCGGAATAACGATTTCGTTGGCGGGAAATCCAAGGATAAACGCCATCAAAATGACACCATCCATACCTAGAAGCTTTGCAAATGGATCTAAGAAATTTGAGCAATACGCTAAAATACTGGTCTCGGCGATGAAAATATTCGACATCAACCAAATTAGTAGGCCGGCCGGCGCCGCCACAAGTACCGCCCTCCCAAGGACAAAAAGAGTTCTATCGAAAATCGAGCGAACAATTACTTTGCCAAATTGCGGGCGACGATACGGCGGCAACTCCAAGACAAACGAAGACGGCATACCCTTAAGGATAGTTTTCGAAAGAAATTTCGATGTTAAAAATGTCATCCATACACCTAGGACAATAGTACCCGTCAGAAGTAATGTCGAGACGAATGAGCGGTACGGCAAGGCAATCGCGCCGGCAAAAAACATCGATATAATCGCAATTAATGTTGGAAATCGCCCGTTACATGGAACAAAATTATTCGTCAAAATCGCAATAAGCCGTTCTCTCGGCGAGTCGATAATTCTGCAGCCAATAACTCCACAGGCATTGCAGCCAAAGCCCATACACATCGTGAGCGCCTGCTTTCCATGAGCACAAGCCTTTTTAAAGTACTTATCCAGATTAAATGCGATACGTGGCAGGTATCCGGAGTCCTCTAACAAGGTGAATAGCGGGAAAAATATGGCCATTGGTGGCAACATAACGGACACAACCCACGCAAGTGTTCGGTAAATACCTAAAATGAGCATATCGCTGAGCCACTGCGGAGCACCGATTACCTCAAATAAGTCAATGAGTTTATCTTGTACGAAGAATAGCCCGTCTGCAATGAGCTCTGAAGGATAGTTTGCGCCACTTAGCGTTATCCAAAATATAACAAATAGCATTAATATCATTATGGGAATCCCTGTCAACTTCGAGGTTAACCATTTGTCAATTTTACGGTCTCGTTGTACATATTGCCTATTTAATAAAGTTACACTTTTTTCGTATATATCTTGAGCTTTTTCCACAAGACCAGATACCACCTCATCCTGTAGTATTTCTGGGCTAATTCCCCTTACGAAAAATTCCTTATTTATTTGTTCAAGTTCACTTTTTAGTTGTGCATCTTGTAGTAAGTCAAATCCTAGATACTCCGTCAACGTCCTATGTAGTTTTTCATTCATGTCAAGTAATTTAACACTCAGCCAACGCGCATTTAACTTATTTTTGACGAGATTTCTTACAATTGGCTCAAGTCGCGTTACGGCTGCCTCTACTTTGTCGCTGTACGAAAATTTTACATTATACGTTCTTTTACGCCTAACGGTCAAAGCATAAATTTCATCTTTTAGCTTTTCAAGGCCGTCCTTACTGCGAGCGCTAGTGCCAACTACCGGTACCCCCAGTTGTAAAGATAACTCATCCAGGTCGATGTAAATATCTTTTTTTCCGGCCTCATCCATAAGGTTAACGCAAACCAAAACTTTTTTAGTTATCTCTAGGACCTGCAACACCAAGTTCAAGTTTCTCTCCAAGCACGTTGCATCCACCACCACGACAACTAAATCCGGCTCTCCAAAACAAATAAAGTCTCTGGCGATTTCTTCCTCTGTTGAGCTAGCTAAAAGTGAATATGTGCCTGGCAAATCTACCAAAACAAAATTTTTATCTTTGTGTTTGCAACTGCCTCGTGCGTTCGAAACCGTTTTTCCGGGCCAATTCCCCGTATGTTGATTCATTCCGGTCATCGCGTTAAAAAGTGTGCTCTTCCCGACATTGGGGTTGCCCGCAACGGCTATAACTTTTTCATTCGCCGAATTTTTAGGAATGTTCCAGACACACGAGTTAAGTGTTGCGTCAGTCTTTTTATTCTTGAGTCCCATAAAATCCTCCCACCAATTCTTAATTAAGAGTTACAGCGCTCGAACAAGGCATTTCTCGGCATCTTCTGCACGTATCGCCAATAAGGTTCCACGGATAAAGTACGCTACAGGGTCGCCGGAGGGACTTTTTTGCACAGCCTCTACAACAGTACCTTTTATCATTCCAAGGTCAAGCATTCTCCGTCGCTCCATGCCACCAGATAACAACGCAACAACTTTAGCAGATGCTCCTATTGGCAGCTCACTTAGCAAAAGTACCTTTTTCACCATACACAACGCTCCTTTATATAGTTTTAAAAAAGGTTCTCTGCACTAATATATGTGCCTAAACAAATTTCGTTAAAGCGCAATTGCGACAAAACACTTGACACGTGAGATTTATTTTGGTATTATTTTAATAAGTAAGGAAATAAGGAGGTGAATATCTTGAAGACGGGAGCATTAAACATAGCATCTTTCGGCAACTTTTTATCAACGTTTGGTTGGACGGCAATCGCTATAGTTATTGTAGTTATTGCATTTTATGTAACCTTTTATTGTTTTCAATGTATTAGCATCATGAAAATTGCGAAGAGACATAATATTAAACACAATTGGCTTGCCTGGATACCAATTGCTAATGCTTACATATACGGTAAGATCGCTTTTGAGGAAACATGGAAAGCTGTGGTACTGTTTGTACTAAAGGCAGCACCACTTTTACTTACTTTTCTTTTTATTTTTGATAACAAACCAAACCTATTAATTCAAATTTTAAGTGCTGTGTATGTAGTTCTGCTATTTTTGGCAACTTACAAAATTTACAAGCAAATGAGCGACAAATCCACTGTAATGCTGATTTTCTCCATATTAAGCTTTGGTACGTTGATTCCGGTCTTCCTTTTCGCAATTAGGAATAACCCAATAAAAATGGAAAATTAAAAAGGACCAGGAGGTAATGTTTATGTCAGAAAATACAATCGATATTTCACAAGAGGATTTATATGCTTTTTGGCAAGATTTTTGGCAAGATTTTTGGAGCCGTTTTGGTACGGCAATTTTAATAGGACTCTGCATCACTTTGGTAATCGGTCTTTTGCAATATCTGTTGAAGAGCTTTGGCGTAATGAAAATGGCAAAAAATATGCAAATTCCTAATAGTTGGATGGCCTGGGTGCCAATAGCAAGTGAATATTTGTTGGGGCAAATAGCATTTGAAGACCGCAACAAGGCCCTCTTACTGCTAGGTTTAAACTTTGCACCGATAATATCGTCTTTGATTTTTGGTCAATCTGCCGTG
>JAZQHA010000169.1:0-2083 GCA_045540315.1 Acutalibacteraceae bacterium
TTCAGGTGTTTGGCGATACCTACAAGGAAGCAAGGAGGGCAGCCCATTTTCTTTTTACCAATAATATTGTATAACATCTCCTATCTTCTGCCAACGGAGACCCTTGTAAAATTCGCCATTATGAAAAAGATTCTCAACGTATTCTCCCATTGGATGCCTTGGTGTTTTGTCTACGGTTATGCCGGGAACATGTTTGAAGCAACAAAACTAATTTCCAGTTTGTTTTGTCATTCTTAGGATTCATTATTTAATGCTTGGTATTATCCTTAGAATATAAAAATTGTGTAATCAAGGTTTATAAAATAATTGGGGATTCAAATTATGTATTTAAAAAGAAAAATCATAAGAGAAACTACGCATATCTTATTTGAAACTTATTATAGATTTAGGTATTACAATTGGAAGAAAGTCGGTAAACCGGTCAAACATCCCATGTTGGTATTTATGGTCGATGATGCAAAAGGATTTTATACGGGTGGAATGGCTGACCGATTCAAGGGAGCTGTTTCGACCTATGTATGGTGTAAACAACGTAATATAGATTTTCGTATCAGGTATGTTTATCCCTTCGAGCTGGCGGATTATCTGGAACCTGCATCGTATGATTGGCGTTTGAGACCGGGAGAGTTTACGACTTGTTTATGGGATACAAGGATTATGCATGCAAGACGAGAGAAAGGAAGACGTTTTGTAGCGATGAAGTTAGGTAAAAAACAACTTCATTATCATGGCAATGTAGATATTCTGGAATATCTCAACTATACGGGGGGAACAAATTATTCGTGGGGAAGTATATTTAAGGAACTATTTAAGCCCGGAGAAAAATTAGGGATGGCATTGAAACGTGAGAAAAAGAAAATTGGGGATAAGTATATTTCTGTATCTTTTCGTTTCCAAAATCTATTGGGAGACTTTGAGGAATATGATTATCAACCCCTGACAGAAGAAAACAAGCGTGAAGAACTCATAAGAAAATGTATAGATGGATTAAGTAATTTACAAAAAACTTATGTAAATATACCATTGCTCGTTACTTCAGATAGTTCGACTTTTATTGAGAGGGTATCCCAAATCTCCGGTATTCACGTAATTGGCGGTAGAAGAGTACACATGGGATGCAATGATAAAGGAGACTATGATACTCATTTAAACTCGTTTATTGATTTCTATATGTTAGCAAATAGTCAAAGAATATTTTGTTTAGGGACAGCAGAAATGTATCCGACAAAATTTCCCATGTATGCTGCTAAAATAAATGATATACCATTTGAGAGAGTACTTATAGAATAAAGGAAGTAATCACATATACTTTTTGTATCGAATAATTAATAGACAAACGTATACTATCTTCGTCTATATTATAACACGATGAGGATAATTCCAACAAAAAACAAATGGCGCCCCACCATACGGTGAGCCGCCATTATTTATAATATTAATCAAAAATGATTATTCGCTCCAATCCATCTTGCTCATGCGCACGTATGATGCATAACGCTTCTTAGCCATCTCTTCACAAGCAGCGAAGAGGTCAGCAGCTTCGGTCGGGAATTGCTTCATTATGGATGCGAAACGAACTTCACCCTTCAAGAAGTCTTGGAAGCCATCCCACTGAGGCTCCTTAGAGTCGAGTGAGAACGGATTCTTACCCTCAGCCTCGAGAGCAGGGTTGTAGCGCCACAAGTGCCAGTAACCGCATGCTACAGCTGCAGCTTCCTCAGCCTGTGCCTTACCCATACCCTTCTTCAAACCGTGGTTGATACAAGGTGCGTAAGCAATGATGATAGAAGGACCGGGATATGCCTCTGCCTCACGGATGGCCTTCAAGCACTGAGGCTGATCGGCACCCATGGCAATCTGAGCTACGTAAACATAACCGTAAGTAGTGGCAATCATACCGAGGTCTTTCTTGCGTACACGCTTACCAGCAGCAGCAAACTTAGCGATAGCACCGAGCGGAGTAGCCTTAGAAGACTGACCACCTGTGTTCGAGTAAACTTCTGTATCGAGTACGAGGATGTTTACATCTTCGCCAGATGCGATAACGTGGTCGAGACCACCGTAACCGATATCGTAAGAAGCA
>JAZQHA010000170.1:0-60079 GCA_045540315.1 Acutalibacteraceae bacterium
ACTTGGTACTGTGCGAATTGGTTGCAACAACTATTGGAACCTGCACCCTTGAGAATAAAATTCCCGGTATTGCCCTCGTGATATACATTTCCACGATTGCAGGGAATAGATGTATCAAACAGGATAGGTGCATTTAATGACACGTCCTGAATTGGATTATACAAAAATTCACAAGCCATGGTGCCGCCTCCTTAGAAGTTTCCGCCACATCCACAGCCGTTATTCTGGCATGTGAAGATAGGTGTTCTTCCGTACACAGGAGTTGTAGGAACAGGACAAGTATTCAGTCTGTTGTACAGAGCATCAACTTCATTAGAGAATCCCTGCTGAATGAATGCGTTCTGTGCAGTCTGAGATTCACGCAGAGTCGCCATATTGAGCTGATTCTGCAGACCAACGTTTTCACGCTGTGCCTGAGCCAGCTGACCTTTAACACCATCAAGCTCAAGAGCACAGAGCTTATCGAGGATAGCCTGTGTACCGCGATTCTGAGAATCAATGATATCACGGGTATTCTGCATAGACTGTGTTCTGTCTGCACAGTTCTCTGTTGCTACGGTATACTTGAGGTCGGCAAGACCAAGCCGGTTCTCACAGCAACAATCCGCAAACTGAGACTGCAGACCGTTGAATCCCTGCATCATAGCAGTCTGTGCGCCGAAAGCCTGATTCATATTGGCCATCTGTCTGCCGTTTGCCGCAATCTCTGCCTGAGAGAATCCGTTATTAACAGTTGCATTTACACCTGCAAATCCATTACACAGTGATGTCTGAACGCCACCAAATCCGTTGCAAAGCTGTGTAGAAATATCTCCGATGCTGTCACGGATAGATGTTACGTTATTGTTCATCATCTGGTCACGGAATCCGTCATTCATCTGATTGGACTGGTTCATCCAAGGGTAAAGTTCAGAGCCAACGTTTCCGCCGAACCCACCGAAACCATTGCCCCAGCCATTGCCACCAAGCAGGATGAATAAAAGCAGAATCCACCAACCATTGCCATCACCGAAGCCGTTGCCGAATCCACCGTTTCCACCGCCATACATAGGTGCTACGGGCATTACCATGCTGTTCTCGTCTGTAAGTGCCATTTTTTTCTTCCTTTCTACCACTGTCTTTTGTGGTCAGCGACTGCCTCTTTTCGACAGCCGGTTAATAGATTTTATCTTCCGCCGAGCATCTTCTGGAACTGCTGTGCTGTTTTCACAGCTTGGTCATACTGAGCCTGCGAAATTCTTCCAGAGCGAAGCAACTGTTCTACTTGTGTTTTTGCATCGCCCGAAAAGCCGTTTTTAAACTGCATAAACCTCTGCAGAAAATTATTGCCTGCAGGAGACTGGCCCTGCATCTGCTGATATAAAGGATTACTCATTTGCTGTAGCCCTCCTGTATTCGTCTAACTCGCCCCTCAGCGCATCTATTTGCCTCTGTAACGCATCGAGGTCATCTCTTGATATATTTGACCCATTGTTGCCCATCGAAGCCTGTAACGGGCTATTTGGCGCGTCTGAGCGTATTGTATAATCAAGCACCTTTATGCTCGGCATTCCAGATGCATCGGCGCTCTTAAGATATATGACCTGTGCCTCGGAGTCCCACAGCTGTACTGTAGTGTTAGGCGCTACCAGATATGATTTTGCCCCGGCCTCTCCCTGAACCCAGATGATTCCACTCTGCGATGCCTGAGCTGATTGCATCGGCTGTTGGTAAATGTTCGGATTTTGATAATAAGGCTGATAGCCACCGTAATATGCCATTATTTCTCCTTTCTATACCAGACATATACTGGAACTTCCATCGAGCTGTCCCAGCTGTCATATAAAAAACCGTCAACCACTGTTGCCACATGTCCACCCATTCCTAGTACATATGTACCTCTCGGATGGTCCCTGCAAAAATCCTCTATCGTATAGCAATCCGGACACCCTGTTGGTATCGCAACCCTGTAAAACCCGTTCCGCCTTAAAACAGCTCCCCATACACTGTCTGATGACGGCATATCGCCCATTGCATAACCAGCGTCAGCAATCATCATATAAGCATCTTCCCAGCTTATGCCCAGCGCTTTAGCCACAGCTCTTACAGCACAATCGCCAACGGACCTGCCTGCCGGATTGGGATTATAATATATCCACTTTTTCATGCTTTTTATTATAAAAAAAGCACGTTTAATTACGATGAATTAAACGTGCAGTTTATGTGTGATTTACGTGCGTCTTATTTTTTATTTTTTATTGTATGGTTTTGGAAATGACATCCACGCAATGACATCTCCCATATACCTTTGACCAAATGTTGGCGAATCTCTATTCATATCCATATCCCAACCCATAGTGAATTTTCCATTTACATAAATATGCTCAATCACTTGCCTCTCTGGGTTAAGTCCACCCAAGTGTGTGGCTAATACTTTTTCTCCATCTTCCGGTAACCTCTCCGTCACGGGTATCCACTTCGGTTCATAGTCTCTCCGTCCAGCCCAATAACCCACATCATACCCTTCGTTATGTGCTTCATTTATCTTTTCTCGTTCTGGCTCTGCGGATGGCAATTCGTTCATCCATGTATCCACCCTGTTGTCTGCGATTTCCTCATAATAAGGATACTTTGCGGTGCTGTTTAATTCTGTTTCATATAATCGCTTTTTCAGATGTTCAATCGCCGCCTTCCGGCTTATTAAATCATCCATTATTATTCCCCCTTGTACGTTTCATCGTCATTACTTCTTTTATCCCATCTAGGGCAAATCAAATGAATACGTCCATCGCCACCTTGTTCAGCCCATTTACACATTCTTAGTGGCGATATCTGATGTTTGCAGTTTTTATAACCTTTATATCCAATCTCTTTGATTTGTTTTTGTACTTCCTTATCTGTAATGTGCAAACTCATTTATTCCTCGCTTTCTGCCTTATACGGCTCTGGCAAGGGCATCCAAGCGATAACATCTTGAGATTCCCGTTCCAAATCCATCCAATCCGAATAAATGTAAGAGTCGATGGCCTTTGACCTTCTATTACCCCAATATCTGCTAATTCCATAGTTTTTGTAGTCATCAATTACTAAAACATATTTGGACGGTTCTACGTATCCATCTTCACCGACATGTTCTTTAGGCAACTTTTCGCTGACTGGAATCCACTGAGCCGTGTCATCACCTGTCGTCCGTTCCGCCTTTATGTGATTTGTAAAAATCCCTATAACAGCATCGATATCTACCAGCGTCATATCATCGCCCTCAAACAGCTTATATGTCTGCAGACTCTTCAGCTGTTCTACCAAGCTCTTTACATCATCGATACAAGCCTTTACTGTTACGGTTAAAAGATTCTTAGCCATCATTTCTCCTTTCATGTCTTCCACACCCCCTGCTGTGCAGGACACTCTCCATGCTCTTTAGGTAATGGAACTCCATTTTTAATAGCATACATCATTGCTTCCTTGCTTGATGCATCGGCAAAAGCAGTTTTATCAGATTTCATAATCAAGTTATATTCTGCTTCTGGTAATTCAATTAGAATCTTCATTCATTTCTCTCTTTCTGTTTTTCTTTTCGCACTCTTTGCAAAAGAACAAGCTGTCGGTTAATTTTTTTCCACAAAGCATACAGTTCCCCCGAACCACAACTTTTACTTCATATCCCGCTTTCATCTTGCCAGCTTTATGTTCCGGCACGTTATTGTCACACATCGCATCGCACATATCTTCCAGCGAATCTATGCTAAATGTTATCCCCATCCTGTGCCTCCTTGATGTCTTTTCTGATGAGCTCCTTAATATAGCCTTGCTTGTTTGGTACAGAATTCAGCTTAGCTAAAATATCTGCGTCTGTCCGCAGGTTCAGCTTCATTTTGACCTGCCTCGTATGAGTCTGGTCATAATCCTTATAGGAATACAGTTTAGCCATCATCTCACCTCCTTTCTTAAAAAGTTTTCAAGTTCATCCAGAACGGCATCTGACAGTCCAGCAAAGTCAGGTCCATCCAGCGTCATCTGCTCACCAATAAAGAGCACGTTACCCACAATCGGGCATCCATGTACACGTGCGCCGTACAGGATAGAAGCTTTTGTGTTTACTTCCAAATCGTGATACAGCCCGGATTCATCCACCAGCATGTGGATTTTGTTTTTGCCAAATCTAACCTGCAAAGGTCTTGCGCTGACCATTTCGACCAGCGTGCATGCCGGACCGATAAGACTGGTCAGATATCCATCCTTGGTTGAAAAGTTATGCCTGCTCATGTTTCCATGAGTGTCAAGTTTTAAAATCTGCATATCATACCTCCTTAAATCCGATATACTTTTTAATATTGTCGATTATCTCGTTGTAGCTTTCACCTTTTTTGTGGAGAATCCTTGCTATCAAATAAGGTTTTTTCTGTATCATCAGCCTTATAAACTGCACTGGCGCACGCCCCGTGACTATATACCATCTCAAAGGGTCTATTTCGATACTGGCCTGCGTGGAGCCGTACTGTTTCATCAGATATCGTTCTACATACCACATATAGGTATCAATTAATTCGCGACTTATGTTTATCTGATTTGCTTTCATCATCCAATCTCCCATGCATCAGCCGGAATACCTGTTTTTTCTTCGATGTATCGCTCCAGCTTATCCTGATACATCGGGTCCGGGTCTTCATAAATTCCCGCGTCTTCCATCTTGGCGCTGATTACCTCAGCGCCAGCCTGCGTACAAAGTGTAAATTCGCCATTATGCATTATCAGATAATATTCCATCTCATTCCTCTCCCTTCTTAATCTCCAGAAGTTCCTTTCCCCATTTTTCGCATTCAGCTTTTACGCCTTTACGGGAAAGCCCCTTTTCCCAGCAACAACCGTCTGCGCTGTACATTTTAAATGTCTCAACAGACTTTCCTGTGAGTGGATTATAAAAAAATCCCTCGCTTACAACCTTGACTCCGTATTTCTTTTCTAATGCCTTAAACATCTTATACCTCCTGCCGGGGATATACCGCCCCGGCTCGGTGTCTGTTTCTATGCTACCAAACGTAAGAAATAAATGATTTCATCGCCGTCTTTAGTGATTACATATCTAGCGCCATCAAGCTCTACCTCATAGCTCGTTATAGAACCGTAATTTTCCTTTTTAACTACCATTCCCTCATCCAGAACGTCCTGTGCGATTTCCTTTTCAATTGCTGTCATATTCTTAACCTCCTTGGTGCTAATTGCTTGTTCCTTATACCCATATAATAACACAAGGGTACACCGTATTCAAGTATCGAATTTAACCAGTGTACCCTCGTTTATTGACTTTTTTTAATCTTTACAGGTTCAATGCTTTCATGTAATTCAGGATAAGCCGTGCTGTTTTTGCCTGATTGAGTGACCCGTTAGATGCTTCCAAATCAGCGATAAACTCTTTCAGCTCTGCAGTCTCACGGTTCATCTCCTGCTTAGTCTCAAACAGTTCTTCATTTTGACCTGCACCATCAATACCCAGCATGCTGGCCATGCACTTCTTGACCTCTGCATATTCTGTATCATCCAGTTTCCGCACAAATACGTCATCATCACTCGCCCACACGTATCTCATACGATGCGTGTTTCCGTATCGTGTACCATGGACGTTGCTGACCAAAATGTTATTCCATCCACGGTCTTCTTCATACAAAAAGATAACCGTGACGACTTTTCCATCGTCTGCTACAACGATTCCTATTTTATCATTTTCGAATTCCCATACTTCACCAGCTCGACTCATCTCTCTGCTCTCCTTTAAAACGTTTGATATAGCTATATATGCAGTAGGGTCAAAATAGCCCTCTGCGTTATATTTAATACTCATAAAATAAACAGCCGGTGTATTGTCCCACCGGCAGGACATCGACTTTACTTAATCGTATCAATCGGCTTCACGCCGGGATAAAACTCATCTTTGAATTTATTGAATTCCGCCTCGCTGTAAATAAAAGCGCAGTTAATAAAATTACTGCCGGGCCTGTTCGGATATTTTTCTTTGAACTTCCTGCATGCCTCATTCCTGTCATTTGCTTTTACGACTACATAGTCCTCTCTGCCATACGGGAATTTAGGGTCGGACCCGAATGTAAAATAAAAGTTTTTCATGCTTCCACCTCCTTTTTAAAGATAATCTGCATAATCAGTGCAATTGGTAGCAAGCTCACAAGTAGCTTCACCCATATATTCCACACGCCACTCTCCGGCGCTGAAATCAAATACTTCACGGCCTGTGGGCATTTTCCGCAGACCCTTGCATCTCTTAAAGCATTCCTCGTTCTCCCGAATATATGCTTTCTGGCTTTCTCCCCGGCAGACAGTCTCGCCGGTGACCATGTTATAAACCTCGTATTCTCCCTCGGTATATCTGCCGTTCAGAATAGCCTCCAGCTGGAGTGAATTCAGCTCCAGTCGTGCGCTTTCCAGTGACAAATGCAATGCCGGTGTTACATCAATAATGTTACTTCTTACGCCATAATCTCCACGCATCTTCTTACCTCCCTAAACACTCTCTGAGGTCTTTAATCACTCCGGTTTCCCACATATTTGAATATCCACCTCTTACGATAACTTCTTCCTGCCCTCTAGGGTTGTTCTTGCAGTTGTCAGCGATTTCCCTGTATGGATAACGCCCTGTTTTTCCAAGGCTCTTGGCGCATGCCAAAGATAATGCATTCATTTTCTTAACAAAAGTCTTACGTTTCATATTTAACCTCCTTATAAATAAAATCTTCTGGGTGAATCTTCCAAGCTGTCTATCCATTTATCAAACGCCTGAGCGTCCCTCTTCTGAAGTTCGTCCATCAGCCATCCTCTGAGTACCGGAACCGCCGGTTCCATTGGAACGCTTTCTGTTATTTCAAACTGTTCAACCAGTCCCTTTGTGCTAAGGCCAGCAATCGTTTTTCTGGCCTTAAGCTCTGCAGGTGTTGTCTTTGTCTTATCAGTGTTTCCTACCCATCCGGAAACCATCTGACAGGGATTCATTTCTGCTTTGTAGAATACCCATGTCGGCACCCATGCTACATTGTTTTTTACAACACACTTGCTGAGTGGTGCAAAAACATTACCAAAAACTGTATAGAGCTTGATGCTCTTTTCTCTCATTTCATGATTCTTCTTGCTTAATTCGATAACTGCGTACTTCATGCTTTTTACCTCCTGCGCTTAACCTCTTACGAAATCTATGGACCGTGCTCTTACGTCATGCTGTCTATGACCTCCGGGTTCTTTATTTGTTGTACCCAGTATACACCATTAACCATGGTTTGTCAATACTTTTTTTAAATTTATTCAAAAAAAAGACACATGCAATTAATGCATGTGCCTGAAAAGTTTTTCTTGCGCCTTATAAACAATGCCTTTGGTCTGTCTTACTGACAAGTCGAATTCTTCGGCCAGCGGTTCATAACATATTCCATCAAGCAATCTGCGCTTTAAGATTTTTCTGTCCCTCTCCGAGAATATCCACTCATCTATCAAATGCTCAATCTCTGACCTTGACAAATCTGGAATATTTTTCATTTAACCATTCTTATTCTTACACGCTTCCTGTTTACGCTATTCCTCCGGCCTCGATTGCGTCTCCGCCGTCTTCGTACCACTATTCGTGCCATTAAAAATACTCCCACTATCGCCAATATAGTTTGCAATGCCATCAGCGCTATCCACAACTACCGATTCGTAATCGTACAGATTCCATGCATACAGCCAGATGGCGTTAGATGCGAACATCAGCAGTATACTGATAATAAGAGCGACTACCAGCCTTTTGATGTGCCGTTCCGCCCTAGCCATTGCGCTCTCATAAACTATATACGATACCGGTTCTGGTTTATTTGTTTCATTCATGTTTTTATCCCCTTTGCCTTTTATTTGCTTCATTTGTTTAAATTTACTTAACCCTCTGAGTTAAGTATCGAGAGTCCACCCATCCCACGATAGGATATTCGCCGTCTCTGTCCTTGACTCCAGAAGTTTTCTTGATTTTAATCCAGTTGATTCCGCCCTTCTGAACGATAGTATCATCTACAATGCTGACCTTCTGGCCATCCTCAAGATATCCAAGACTGTGCCGCTTGTTCTGATTCTCCCAGATATTCAGCTTGCTTTCCACATTTACCCACATGTGCAGTCGCTGTGGATAAAAGATTGTATAGCATCTATAATCTTCTTTCCGTGCTCCCGCATGGATTTCTTTAGGTGTGTACAGCTTTCCGCTGACCCGATATGACCTTGTCTGCGCCGCAGGGTCATTGACGGCAATCTTGCCGTCCTTATATCCAATCAGTAGGATATAATGTCCTTTGCTGGTAAAGATGCCCTTACCCTGTATGCACATTACTATACAGCCTCTCTGCAGAGCTTTTACAACCTTGTTGATATCGGTTGTGTATTCGGTTTTAACACCTCTCTTATCAGCTTCCCATTTACCGATATCCCGATATGAACCGGAGTCTTTACACAGCTTGTCAGAAAGCGTCTGTGGCTCTATCTTTGTGTCAAGGCAATACTCCAGAGCCATTGCAGTGCAGCATTGACCGCAGCCAAAACGCTTGATGGTATTGCCCCACTTAATGACCCGATTAGGGATATCCGTATCATAGTATTTCTTACGGGTAAAATCATATCTTCCACCCGTAATCGTCTGCTTGATGTAGGGAACCTTTGCGATATAATCACTCATCAGCATCACCGCCCTCTATCTCTTCCTCGCCATCCTCTGGGATGTAGATAGGCTCATCGTCTCTGTCACCATAGCAATCATACATAGCGTCACTCATGTTCAAATCCTCACTTTCTGTGTGTGGCAAGCCTCTGACTGAGCCTTGCTGATTTAAATTTCTCTTCCTTGTCAATCTCATCAATGCTGACAATCTCATTTGACCATACGGCATTAATGCAGATATTTACATCTGCTATCTCTTCGGTTAAATGTTCAATCGCCTGCCATCTGAGCTGGGGAGTAGGATTTTCGCCCCTGTCAATTCTGGCGAGCTTCAGAGCCGCCTGAGCAAGCTCTGTGCACTCTTCCGCCAGCTGTTCAAGCAGAGCAGGTTCCCCGATTCTGCCAAGGAGTGCACCAGCCTGTGTGACCTTTGTTTGTATCAATATCTTTTCCTCTCATTTTCAAGCCCAAATTTGCGGAAAGTCCGCAAAAATGGGCTCTAAATTTTAGTTTTCCTCAACCTCCGGCAGTCCCGCCAGACTCGTAAGCAGGCTTGTGAACCCTGCAAAAAATCCTGTGGCAAGCCATGCAATCACAACGTATACGAGTGACCAGTCTGCTTGCTGAACCATTACAGGCGTGATAATAAAGCCGGCAGGAAGCATGGATGCAAGGCTCTGACAAGTCGTGCGGATAGCTCTGATGCCTGCGGCAATCCACCATTTTTTGTTAGTAAGATTGTTCATTTGTTACCCCTTCCCAAGGTGTCTTTAATCTCGCCCACCTCACTAAATAGAGTTTTGGAATCTCTCTCAAGTGCGACCACACGTTTTTCGACTTCGACCAAATCCCTGTTAAGAGATTTAATGTCCGTCCGTGTCTCATTGGTCGTCTGACAAACTGTGTCCAACTTCATATTGGCCTTAAACAGGCCGTCCTTGATATTGTCTATCTTTGTGACAGAATCTTTACTTACATTGTGGCTGTACGATTTGTACGCCACAATTAAACTGCCCAAGGCTATCAGCCAAGGGATAAATTGTAGATATTGCATAGGCTTATTCCTCAGTAGGAGCCACATACTCCGTGTCAAACCTCTTGTGCTCAACGATATCACCGTCCTGAGATGTAAGTGTGAGTATTACAGAAGTATAATCCTTAGTAGTTACCGCTACTGCGGCCCGCTGATAATACTGTGCCAATCCCACGCTGAAAGAAGAATAGGATTTGATTGATGTGTTTGCCTGTCCGTCTGGACGATTCTGAATTTCCGTAAGCATGTAATACATAAATTTCACCTCGCTTTAAGCCCACGCTATCCATTTATAAGTTGCGTTTGCCTTAAAATATACAGTCCCGTTACTATATCCAAAATCAGTTGATGTAACATACTGACTAATATTTGATGCAGTTATTCTAACATTTGATATCACCGAAATTCCACCATTATATAATATTAATAAAGTCGGATTTCCAAGATACTCATTGTTATTGCTGTCAATCACATCAAACTGCATGAACTCAATACGCACCGCATATCTAATTGACTCCGTTCCGCTGAGTGCATCATTCGTCCAGATTGCAAAGCCTTTTGGAACAGTTCCAAGAGAATGTTCAATCTGCTTATTGGATAAAGCCGTGTCGCTTGTTAGTGTAAAACTTCCGCCATCAATTTTCGAAATGACGGACGGCAAAGAACCACCGCCCTGTCCATATCCCTCTGCCAGTGTTGCGACTGCATCAGAAAGAGTTGTATCAGATGCCCCCGTGACTTCATTAGCATAAGTGGTTAATGCCTGTATCCTGCTCGTTAAGCTCATAAATATCACCCCTTATCCTAAAGCCGTAGATGCACTCTGATAATCGCTCATGAGCGTATCAAGGTTGGTTTTATCTGTTGCTGACATAAGACCTGCGGCTGATGTAGTAGCAACTGCAGTTGATGCTTTATTATCAAGGGCAGTCTTAATCACCTTGTTCTGGACGGGATTTTCTGATGCATCAGATAAAGCCGCATCAACTGTGATTGAGCCACCAGAGGACTCAACTTCATTGACATTATTTACGTTGACCGCATTATCCTCAAACGTTGAATAGCCCTTATACAAACAGAAATTGCTGACCGTATACGACGTTCCATTTGACGCTCTTATGTCAAGTTTTTCGATTGGTGTAGAAGCGTAAAAAACACAATAATTTTTACTGCCCTGTCGGAATGACCTGATATTAAGGTTTTCCCCGCTTGTGTTAAATTTAACATAAGTCAGGCTGTTGTCTGCGTCCCATGTCATCGAATAGAACCCGATTGGCAGGCTATCAAAAGCATATTCAACCGCAAGAGCAGAAGTGCCCGTATATTCTCCCGTGTATACTTCCGTGTCTTTTAACAAGAGTTGATTTGTGTATTCTCCGTCGATGATTGGAAGTCTTGCATAGTGTGTCGGACAATTTGCGCTTGTCCATGTAACCTGCTGAACATTAATACCGACTTCAATTCCGTCATATCTTGCTGGTATCCCTGCCGATGCTTGAAGATAATAGCATCCGCTTGGCGTCGTGTACAAACAGATAGCACAGTGTCTAATATCAAGGTATACAGATGCGGACTCCGTGTTTCCATCCGACCAGAAAAGAATATCGCCTGCTCTTACGTTGTTGTGGCTTGCATCGAACTCAATCAAAAGCCCCTTATCAGCACAGTATTTTGCAATCTGATTAGCGTGCAGATAGCCCATGTCCCCATCAAACACAGCGTCTGTGCTAGAGTCATATTCATAGCCCCACCACGCAGAGGAATTGCTGTCTGCCACATATCTGCTATCCTCGTATTTTGTGCCAGTGATTAAGGATTTGACAAACTGACTACAGACAGTAGCTTTCTTTCCCTGTTCGGTCACAGGGGCTGTATAAATCCCATGTAAAGTCTCATATACAATCTGGTCATTCGGCGCATAAGCTACGTTGAAGTAGCTTTCCGCTGTTTCTACCATCGCCCCGACTGCCCCAATATGCTTCATCGGCAGATAAAGTTTTGTCAGATAAAATTCACAGCCCCATTCTTCGATAAGATTCTCCAGACCGTATATTTCAACGCGTGTGCCTGTGGACTGTGCGAAGCCATACACAAATCTTACATAAGCTGTGTTCGCAGGCAAGCCAACAGGATTGCCTACAGACGAATACATGGTATGTCTGCTGATGAATGTGTGTGTCGCATCATAGCAATACGCAAAGTAGATGCGATTTGTGCTTTCGCTCTCCCCAATTCGCGCGCCACTAGCTTTTACTGAGCCATTAAAGAGATAAAAGCCCGTTCGGATGGTATAAGGATTCGCCGATTCAGAACCGTCCTCTGACGACAGCGAACCTATCTCCCAATCAGATTCGTTGACCACAGGTTTTACGTATCCAACCAATTCTTCGTCTTGGCCTGTGCCGCCGCCAGTAACCACATCACCCCAATAGTGACCGCCGTTACCGTCTGCTGTAAGGACCTGCCCTGCTGTGGCGGTAGTGGCGTCTGGAGCGCCTGCGGCACGCTCTGCTAAGTCGTGGATTTTCTTTATTGCCGAGACCATCGAATCTCGGACTTCCTCTCCGTATACGGCATTTTCGAAATCATCCAGCTCTTGCTGGATGTCTGAGTAATCACTCAAGTGGAGTCACCTCCTTTTCTTTTGTCCATCGTGTAGATAGATTTTCTTGGTCAATCAGGCATCCAAACTCTGGATGCTCAACCTGTATGCCTTCCGCATACTCAATTCCCTCAGAAGTCGTAAATCCAGTGACTTCCACTTTTTGCCCTGCATCGGGGATAAGAATATCCCCAATGCTGATTGTTAGTCCGTTTTTATCAATCATAAAATCATTATAACCCACTTTTAACGATTTGTTAATAGGAATTTGCAATCCAAAGCACAGCTCTTGCGGTAGTAGTCGCGCAAGTCAGCCATAACTTGAAGCCTGTCTTTGTAATGTTTGTAACGCCCACTCCTAACACAGCAGTCCCCGGTGAATCGGTAGCAGGAGTCGCTACAACTCTCGGAATGTCATACATTGGATTGGCAAATGTAATATCCACGGACGTAGGTGTGTTTGCGGCAGTCGGAGTGATATTTACACGACCCGACTGTATGCTTGGCGGAGCATAAATTCTCTGGCCAATCAAGTTGCCGTACTTGTCAATCCTCAGCAGATATTCCCAACCAGATGCGTCTGCAGGCTCATCTTGTGATGCAGGGTATCGTCTTACATACAGGAAGTTGTTCGCCCCGGATTCATCACCAACAGACTGCAATGACACTTGATATACATACTCCACATTATCCACGGTCAGCACGCTGTTCCTGTAGAGCCTGTTCTGAGTGATGGTCCACCCGGATATATGACCGGTTATAAGTTCTGCCGCCGTGATAAACGATGCGACCAGATTGCCGTCAATCGTCCATGCATTGGTATACGGACCATTAATGCCTGAAGTAGAAAATCCTATACCTGCTTGATTAAGTTGGATTATATTTACGGCAGTATTTATATCGGCACTGTCCATGATGAGGATTCGCCAAGGCTGTCCATTAGCATCTCTATCAATCAGCACATATCCACCATCCACACCAGTCAGCAGGTCCGTGGCATTCTCAATTTTAGAATCGATAATGCGCCTTATACTTGTGGGAATTTTTGAGATTTCCTGAATCTCCTTTTTGATAGATGCATCCCGGCTTGAAATTTTACTGGTCAGTGATTGTGTAGCATAACCGAATACATACTCATTATTGGACGGGTCAAGCAGGTCCAATTTTATCTTTGTGCACTGGAAATATGCATTGATGCCTAATGGCGCAAAATGCACGAGATTATATTCTCCGAGCTTTATCTTATCCACATTCACGCCAAGCATTTTAAGGTCTACTGCATTTAGGGTCAGTTTAAGTGATTCGTAAAATGCTGTACTTAAATCTGCTTGTCCTTTACTCAGCAAGTTAGCAGCCACGGTCACATTATCCCACTCTTTGTATTTGACAATTCTGCCGTAAAGAGCAATGCCCTCGGCAGACTCAATGTAATCATTGCCATCATTCACCTCTTCAATCGTGAGCCGTGTCGTTTCTCCCGTTTCTTCATCCTCAATTTTTGCTCCAAGCGGTACAAGGACCGTATATACATTTTCAGAAGTGACATATTTCTCGAAGTCAGAAATATTTACCCCAAATTCCAACGTCTGATTATTATTGCCTCCAGACACAGCGAGGTAATCCAAATATTCAACCTCTACGCCATCCTCAACTTCAACACGGGGCATGAGATATCCGCCCAGATTATTAACAAATTTATCGTCTAACTCAGATAACGTATATGAATAATTGCTGTTAGACCGAACAATATAATCATTGGAATCTCTTACCGTGACACTGCCGAGCCTAAACTGCTTTTCCGCCTCAACCTGAGAATTATGTTGATTGAGATAAAAGACCATGCTATTGGTTACAGAAGTAGTCACCCTGTACGGCCTCAGCACAGAATCCAGAAGATAATTCCTGCATCCCTCGCAAGTAAAGATTTTATAGTAGGACTCCTTAAGGTCAAGAGCCCTGCCCTTAAAAATCCTTTCCCCGTCCTGATATACCTTAATCACAGACTGCATCGGATGGATACTATTATAGGCAAGGTTCTGACTTGGAATCGCCAAAGTCAGTGACCCTGCCTTATTAAGTTCCTGCGTGAGTACAGCACGCACGCAGGCAAATTCCCTATCGATATCATCCACGAGGTCAGAACGCCAGATAGTTGTGCCATCGACCGTGATTTTATTTACTATCATAAGCGCCCTCCCCGGAATTCTACCGTTACTGTGCCATAACCGGAGAATTTGAGCTCGTTTTCTCCGGCTTTGAGAATGATATTTGCGTTTTTCGTCGTTCCGTTCAAAAGGGTATATGTCTCGTCTTCAAATTCAAGAGCAATACTGCCTTGCTGAGACGTTACAATAAAAGTCGGCACAACCGGCATTTCGTCATTGACAATCGTATAAGTCGTCTCTCCACCCACTGTCAGCTCAGAATAATTTTTGATAATACCATCGTAAAAGCTGAAAGGGTCCCACAGCCAGTCGTCTGTAGACTTAAGCACTGAGAATTTGTAAGGGTAAAATTCTCCGGTCACAGGGATATATGCAGTCAGTGAGCCTCCCTTGCTATCTATTCTATATGACATATCGCCCACCGTCAGCCGTCCGATATAATAGTATTCTGGATTCTCGTCCGTGATGACCTGCATCTTCCGCCCGTGAATAGCATTTTTTACTTTGGAATATACCGACTCCCAAGTTCTGCGATTTCCCAAAATAGAAAAGATAAAGCCACCCGTGACATTTTCATATCTAACCGGGCCATACGCCTCAGTCACATCAATATCACCATCTGCTCCCATAAGGTCTATTCTTGTTTCTTTTACTTTCGGTGCAGAGAACAGGGGCCTTTCTCTTAAGAAAAGTCCCCAATCCCTGTATGAATGTTTATCTCCGAAAGTCACTCCACTGTAAACATTCCAATCCATCATACACCTCGTGTCGCTAAAACTTCTGCCAGCCCCAGCTCATCATTGATGCCGGGCGTAAGCTCTCCAACCAGAGTGCCATTGGAAAGAACAATATCCATGTTGGAAAACTCAGGAAGATAACTTTCAAGCAGTTCGATAACCCTGTCCAGCCTATCGGCCAGACTCTGACCGGGCTCTTCATCCATAGATTTTATCTGGATATCTCTGTCCACTATGCTTTCATCATCCACATCTTCAAAAGTCAGACCTGTAAGCCCTTTTCTGTTTCTGTCGATATCGATAGGAATAGCTAGCTCTTTCGGCATAGCTGACCTTACGCCTGCTATGATTTCATGCATCTTCTGGATAGCATTCTTTACTGGGCTATCGTTATTTTCTTCGCCAACGCCAATACCTTCAGTAAACATGTCACCCAGCCAGATGCCTTTCGTTGACGGAGAATGAATACCGAGAAAATCTTTAGCGGCATTGAACGCCCTGCTTGCCAGCGATTTTGCGGCATCGGCAACTCTTTTAGCGCCATTAGATATGCCATTTTTAATACCATCAACTACGGCAGAGCCAACAGACCTCCAGTTAATATTCTTGAAAGCCTCCATCGCCCGTGTGCCTACGGATTTTAGGGCTGTGGTTACAAGCTCTGTAGCACCACGAATTGCACTTCCGATGAAGTTTATGACTGCCCTGCCGACTCCGGGCCAGTTAATGTTTCTAAAAGCATTGAGTGCATTAGTACCGATGGTCCTCAGAGCCGTCACCACAAGCGTCATAGCGCCCCTAAAAGCCGATGATATAAACCCGATAACAGTTCTACCAATGCCTGCCCAATTAAGCCCTCTAAAGCCCGATAATGCGCTTGTGCCAACGCCCTTGAGAGCATTGACGACCAGCCCAACTACGCCTCTGATAGCACTGCCCAATGTGGATATGACGAATTTGCCAACAGCTATCCAATTGCTTGGATTGCTAAAGGTATTAAGTGCCGTCTGCCCGATATTCTTAAGTAGATTAACGATAATGGTCCCAGCAGTCTTGATGCCACTGCCGATTGTCTTCACCAGCGTTCCGCCCAGACTCAGCCAGTCAAACGCCATCAGAACACTGACAATAGCCGTGAAAATCTGTGGGAGATTTTCCACAATCGTAGGAATCGCACTGATGATGCCCTGTACAAGATGCCAGATGATGGTCACGCCTGTCTCAAATACTTTTGGCGCATTATCGTTAATGATTCCTGCAAAATCCGTGATAATCTGCGGTGCCATTTCAATCAGGACGGGCAGTGAATTAATGATGCCATCAGCAATATTGGTAATAAAGGCAAGGCCAATATCGACCAAATCGCCCATGCTACTGCGCAGATAGCTTGCAAAATCGCCAACAATAGTCAGCGCATGCTCCAGAAATGCCGGAATCCCCTCTACAAGCCCCTCGCCAACATGAGCTAAAATCAGTCCACCGGTTTCAATCAAATATGGTACGTTCCGGAAAATCCCATCCACTAACGCAGATATAAGGTCGAGCCCAGCATACAGCAGGTCTCCAGCCTGATTTGTAATGCCATTTATAAATGCAGATATTGCCTTTACGCCGCTGTCATCAATGATTTTAAAGCCAGATGCTATATTGTCAGCAAGTCCTTTGACAATATTTGTGCCCTCTGCAATGACGCTTGGCACAATGCGTGTGATAGCTGACCACAACGTCATGATAAGCTGTTCGCCAATCACTGCGCCTCGTCCAGACGAGCTTGATGTGATAGAATCCCACAGATTGCTCACAATCTGTACGCCTGCGTCTATGATGAGGTCTAAATTATTGACTAGACCAATGCCAATAGCACCAAGAATCCGCACTCCTGCATCAACAAAAAGTGGGATTTTATCAAGGACCATAGCAAGCCCTTTTTCGATGATGCCGGGCAATGCATCAAATGCGCCATCCAGCCCATTGTCGGCAAAAGCCTTGTTTAACGCTGAAAGTGACTCTGTGCCATAACTTACAAAATCCTTTAAAGCGGGAGTGACCTGCTCGGAAATGGTAATCTGCACAGCTTCCAGCGCTGAACGCCATTGAGTGATAGCACCACTCAACGTGTCTTTTTGGATGCCGGCCATTGACTCAGCCGCACCCGATGTGGCATCAAATGCTCTTTGCAAGCTGTCAAGGTCGCCTCCGAGAGCCTGTACGACATCCGATGTGGATACGCCCTCGTCAACCATCTCACGCAATCCCTCAGCAAAAAGCTGAGCATCGCCACCTGATGACATTAGCGCCCACTGTAACTCTTCAGCATCAATGCCGATTTTTTCAAGCCCCTGAGACATGGAATCAAAAGATAAGCTGGTCAGCTTTCTGAGCTGTTCGTCCATCGAGTCCACGCTATACCATGCACTGTCAATGGCATCAGCAAGCTGTACCCATCGTTCTTCTGATGTTCCCAACAGAGCATTGACGCTCTTAAGGTCATATGCGTTAAATGCGCTCATGATGAGCTTTGTACGGTCTTTTTCGCTCATGTTAGCCATGACCGCATTCATATCGGCAAGCGTATCTTTTAAAGGACGCATATTGCCATCTGCATCATATGCACTGACACCTAATTTGCCAAAGCTTTTGTCAAACTTACTGGTTTGAATGCCCTTTAAGACATTTCTAAGTGCTGTACCACCCTCGGCACCTTTGATACCATTATCGGCCAATATACCAAGTGTAGTGGCTATTTCAGTAGTTCCGCCGACCATACTCTTAGCTGTACCACCGACAGTAAGAATTGCATCGCCCAGCTGTTCAACACTTGTATTAGACTTCGATGCGGCCATAGCCATCTGGCTTATAAGATTGCCCGTCTCCCGGCTGGAGAGTCCCAAAGCGGATGATGCATCTGTGACCATATCAGATGCACGGGCAAGGTCCATGTTGCCAGCCTGCGCCATGTTGAGCACTTTGGGCAACATTTCCATAGATTTTTGTGTATCATATCCGGCCAGCGCCATGTAATTAAGAGCCTCAGCCGCCTGTGTAGCAGAAAAAGCCGTGTTTGCACCTATATCTTTTGCATAATCCCTCAAATTACCAGAAAAGGTGCCCCAAGCTAAATCAACCGTGCCGACTTCACGCTCCATTTCATCGGCACTCTTTAGCATTGTGGCACCCACCTGAGCCATTGCAGAATCGAAAGATTGTCCTACAGATACAGATGACTTTACAAATCCACCCACGGCGGCAGTTGCCACGCCTACAGCGGCCGCACCAACTTTACTCACAGTAGACATTGTCTGCCCTATGCGACTAAAGCTGGCCTCGGCTTTTGCTAGACCGGTTTCATAATCGCTGGAATCCAGCTTCAAAACTGCCGTTAAATCAAATACATCCATTACAGCCTCTCAATCTTATCTACTATACGTGCTATGATTTCTTCGGGTTTTTCCTCTTTCATCGGCTTTTTCGCCTTTTTCAAAAGGTCCGAATAGCGCACATTTAGCTTATAAGCAGAGTGCATGGCGTCCGTTACGTATAAGCGAAACAACTCCTGCTCGTCATCGGCTGTCTTTTTTGCCCTGAAGTAGCTCAGAAAAGGCTTCAGCCTTGTCCGATTACCTCGATATTCGCCGTAGCAGACCCAGAATTGGTCTCTGAATCTGCTGACGAAAAAACCTCTGCTAAGTCAGGGTCGTTAAGAAGATTGATGACCAGCACGGGGAGCTCTGCCAATGACGGATTGTAGCTCTCCGGCTCTACGCCATTTAAGATAGCAAGCACGGTTAAAATCTCCTTTTTGTGGTTACGCAGGACAATTTTAACTGCATCTATCTTACGACTCTCACGAATCGCCTGCACAAAAGCCTCATCAATAAAGATTACTGACACTGGCTCTATTAATTCAGCGAGAATGTCAAGCGCATCCTCGCCCCTGATTTCAGAAATTTTTCTCATAATTGCCCCCCTATTGAAAATCGTTCGCCGGATTATCCCTCAGTAGAATAGAATACCATCGGCACAACACTCTGTGCATTGATTGATACATGACCGGTAATCTCAAGGCTAATCTGGCCCTTGCCGTTCTTTGTGGTCTGCAGAGTAAAGCCGCCTGTAGACAGAGCATTTTTAAGCTCGATTGCAACAAGTCCACCATCGGACCGGTCACCTACCCACCAAAGGCTGTCACTGAAATCAGTCTGCTCTAAATCTCTGCGTGGAGTAATCTTTCCGCTGGCCGCCGTGATATCGGCCGCACCGAGTGCAAGCCTGATGACATCCGGAGATGTACTAAGAGCAGTTGTAGAAATCCTGCACTCCCAACCGTCAAGATGTTTTAATTCCTTCATGTTGGGTGGACAATTGTCCACATCCTCGCCCCAGTCAGAATATGACGGCACACAAGACGCCTCAATGCCACCTGTGGTAGCAGTGATGATTGTTGACGATGTAGGTGCTGTCGGATTTGTAGGGTCAAATGAGTTCAAAAGGACACCAGCGTCAACCTGCAACTCATTGAAAGTCTGTTCCGTAATAACAGTAAACATAATTTATACCTCTTAATATCTTGATAAAAATTCGGCCTGCGTCACGACATATATCCTGCGCATAAGGTCATCTTGGTCAGCCATTCTCTGTGCAAAAGGAGAGCCCTTTGCGAGATACATATATCCACCGTCATAAGGAATCAGCTTGTGCTGGTCAATGCTTTCAGCGATTTCAATGACCTTTTTGGATATATCTGCCCAAGACGATGAACGATACCATACAGATGCGGTCAAATTTACAACATTCTCAAAAATGCCAATCTCGGCTCTGTATGTGATATATGGATATTGGGCGTCATCCGGCACAGATGATTCATCATATGCCGGAATC
Source organism: Acutalibacteraceae bacterium (assembly GCA_045540315.1). GTDB lineage: Bacteria > Bacillota > Clostridia > Oscillospirales > Acutalibacteraceae > CAG-557. The sequence goes on from JAZQHA010000170.1 coordinate 20,075, forward strand.
CCAAACCCAGACCAAAATTCATGTATAGCTTGCCATTTGTCTTTCATGTTCCAAGCACCCACTCTTCCGCAGATACCTGACGCATGTTCAGCCCGGCGCTCGCTGGCGTATGCTTATCATCCCCGTCAGAAGTAACACGAAAAATCTTGCCGTCTTTCACACGCCTGAACACATCGTGATATTGCAGATTGAGCGCCTTGCTGGTAGTAATCGTGTATAGGGCCGTAACCCCCTGCTTTTCACCAATGCGTGCCTCCATTGACGTATCGAGCACGACAGCGGCATCAAATTCTGCACCGTCAGCCCATGTGGTTGTATACCCCCCATAGCCATCGGAATGTGTCTGCTTATTGAGCATGACGCATGTGGTCATAGCGTCCGATAAAAGACTCATAAAATTTTCCTCCACTTATTCAGACGAGACGCAAAAGCTTCACGCCAAGTGATACTTCCAGCGCCGGACTTGGATGTCATTTTAGAGTAAGAGTAGCCTCCAAAAGATTCGGACGTATACGGTGAGTTGAGGACTGCCTGATTTTCATCCTGCCAGTTTTTGATATCGTCTGCCAGCGCAATCACTGCCCTTGGCACTGCCATTGCCCACACAGCGCCCGTAAACGCCTCGTCTGAGAGCTCTGAGTCGTCACCCCAACAATAAACCCCATCATTCAGCGCAGAGCCTATAATGCGATAATACTGCCCCGTGAGAAGCGACATGTCTTCATGCAACTGCAGTTCTCCCCCGATGATTTCAAAATCACCATACCATTTGGGCTGGTCACGGTCGAACCAGTTTCTCAGGTCCTGACAGATTTCAGTCAGCATAGCTACCTCCTATTCGGCCTTCTTCCGTGTACGTTTCTTTGGTTCAGACTTTCTCTCAACCTTAACGATTAACGGCACTCCGAGCCTGTTCGTGTGACTGGCAAGTTCCCTGATTCTCAACTCGTCAGCCTCGTAACCCTCTCTGGGATATGCATCCCCTTCATGGTATACATGCCCACCGTCACGGATATCAGCGAACTCTTCTTTCACAACGTACATATTATGCTCCTGCGCTTACGCTTCTTGTGTAGTAGGTCTTTCCTGTAACTACAGATGCATCAGTTGACGGGAAGTAGTCATTGTTGGCATCCTTCTCGAACCAGCCTTCTTCGTTTGGTTTCTTACCGGAGTAGCCCTCAGATGAAGTTGAAACTGCAGTGAATGTGGCTGTACCGATATCCACTACTGCGATACCATCAAGGTATTCAGCAAACAGGGTCATGCCCATAAGAGCAAAAGATTCAGAAACTGCTGTGTTGTAGTTGCCCTGTACGTGGAATCCGATAAGGTTTGTTTCGCCGTCAGTTGTATATGCAAGACCAGCTCTTGCGAAGTCGCTATCGTCTGGAGATACATAATACAGAATCATGTTCTCAACCGGAGTAGCGATGACCTTGCCTCTTGCAACCTCGGAATCAGAACACAGAAACAGTCGTCTATAACCAAGGAAATTCTCGATATAGTTCATGCCGAATTCGGACTGTACAGTGATGCTGGCCGCACCCAGATAGTCATATGCATCGAGGATATTACACCATCCGACAATCTCAGTAATTCCCTTGTGCATTGTTTTCCACTTGTTTCTAACCCTGCCCTGTGCTTCGGCAAGTGCGGCTTGGAATGTAGCCTTTGCAGAAATCAGTGTGCCGGTATTAACGAATGTGTAGAATCTTCCTGTAACATTATTCTGTAACTCAAACAGGAATTGGTCGTCTGTAAGTCCTACTGCATCGTCATAGCCATGCTCATTGATTGCCTCAATAGATACGCCCTTGGAGAATTTCTCAACATTAATCGGAGCATAATCTTTTGTTGCTACAGTAGCCTGAGAGTACGGAATTTCCTCACCCTCACCAACTGCGCCGCTCTGGAGCACTACGGTTGCATATTTGCTCTTAAGAACGGTACCCGGAGTCTTCTTGATGGTTCTCATGACACCCATGATTTCGCGCAGGTGTGTCCAGTTATTCGCAAATCTGGTGACAAAGTCAACCTCTCTTGCGGTTACATCAATATTTACGCTTTTTGTAAGATTAGTCTTAGCCATAAAAAAATTAAACCTTTCTCTTAAAACCCGAAGAGCTCATGATTCTCAGAAATGGCCTTCTGGCGCTCGTTCCTGTCCTTGATAGCCATGATTTCCTCTTTGGTCTTTGTTCCACCCGTATTAGCCGGTGGCTTTTCTGTATTCGCACCCTCCGTATGTGTCGTCTGGATGAAATCTGCCCATTCTTCCTTGATGGACTTCATCACGGCATCTGCATCTTTCACAGAACCATCATCTGCCAGCTCCACATCAAACGGAACCTTCATGACGGAATCAATCCTCTTTTCAGATACACCGGCCTTTTTAAGAAGTGCCTTATAAGCATCTGCTTTTTTGGCTTTTTCCTTATCGGCCGCAACTCCCTTTTTGTACTCATCAAAAGCCTTATGCTCGTTTTCATACTTTTCTTTGTACGGCTCGTCTGCATCAGCCTTTTGCTTGAGCGCGTCACGTTCCTTTGTAACGTCATCCAAGTCCTTTTGGATATCGGCAAGCTTGTCAGCGCTGGCCTTATAACCGTCACGCTCTTCTTTGAGCGCATCGGTCACATTGGTATGCGCCTCAATAATCTGGTCGATTTTATCATCGTCAATTTCGAGTGCTTTCAGAAACTTTCTTGTAAGTGCGATAGGTCATCACTCCTTTCAAATCAATCGCAATATTTCCACACATAGCCACCTGCTGTGTTGCTCCAGCCACACAAGACGTTGTTTATAGCCGTTCTGGAAATCCCGGTCATTTTAGATGCGAATTTTATACTTTTGTATTCTGCAACCCTTTCTCCGTCAGCAGAATATTGATACACTCTCTTTGATTTACTGTAATCAATGTTGTATTGATGGTCGCACCATTCTAAATTGTCAGCATGACAATTTAAAACATTTTCGTCTTTGTGGTTTACCTCTTTCAAACCTTTTGGGTTTGGAACAAATGCTTGGGCAACAAGCCTGTGAACCGAATAAGCAACGCTCTTTCCATCTTTTGAAAGCGTAACAGCCGGATACATCAGACCGTTTTTGCCTCTCAAATGTGGCTTAAGCAACTTTGCCTTTCTATGAACTTTTATAGCACCGCTTTTGTTCTTTGTGCAAATATCACGAGACAGTGATAACACATCGCCTTCGTTGCTAACGAGATATAATCCTTCATATCCGGCAACGTCTTTCCAATATGTCATGTGTCTATTTCCTCCTGTGCTTTGGTAGCATTTCTTTGCTATTCGGATAGTGCAATTTTATCACACAAAATCCCCGAATACAACACCTAAATTGTCAGATTATTTCGATGAAGCATAATCGTACATTTTCCTAAACTTTCCTATAGAAAATTCCCTTATAGGGACTTTCTATGAAATGTATGATTATCTTACACTTAATTCATTACTACATTAAAAAAAATATAAATAATTATAAAAAAATAAAAGCCTACTAGATTAGTAGACTTTATTAGAAAGGACGAACGAAATAGTTATAAATAGCGAATTGTAGTGAATTGTGTCTCAATACCCTCGGAAAAATTTTTCTGCAATCGCCTTATATTCGTCCATGTGCCCCTCGACTGCCGGTCGGAGATAAGGCTGTGCTGTGGTCTTGCTCGTGCCCATTTCCTGATATACAGCATACTCCACATTCGAGCCTACGCATACTGCGCTATCTGGACAGCCAAGCGCCGCATCCGTTGTCCATGTGAGCGAATTGCGCAATCGTCCTGTATCAACGGGCGCAAGCATCTGCGCATACCCTGCGCATTGTGCACCAATAGTTTCCAGCGCCTTTTGCTTTGCCCCGGTCATCTGATTGATGACTTCCTGTGCGTGAGAAAAAGCATTTACAACTATCATCTCTTATAATCCCTCCTGTATCGGTTCCTCATGATGTTTGCTACGATGTCCGGCATAAGGATATTCTGCGATTTCATCTTTTCCTTTCGCCATTCTTCATAGCTCATATCACCCAGCTTGTTCACGTTTCTGAGAGACAAATCTGCTACATCCCTCTCAAAACCTGCAATCTGTGATACCATCGTGCATCTGCAGTTCCAGATGTTTCCCGGAGATGCATCCGGGTCGCCCGGACTCATAATCTCACCAAGCGCATTGACAAACGGCTCTGATACGGGAATGGTCTGCCCGTCAAGCTCCCTGTGGGCCTCACGTGTGCGCCCGTCAAGAGTCGCAAGCCATGTCTTCTGCATCTTTACGCCCAGCCTCTCCATGCGCCTGTAGCTGTCCATACGGCCTGCGTTTTCTGCCCCTGTAACGGCTGTACGGGCGTATCGTATTGCAGATTTCCTATCAGCCACGCAAAGGTCCCTTGCAATCCTGCTGGCCATGTTAGGTATGCTCTCGCCCTGCAAAAGCGCCTGCAGGACCACGCTTTGAATCTGCCCCTTGCGCCATCTTTTCACCTCGCCGGATGCAATGCGCCTGCGCATACGAATGCCCGGCGGTGGCAAAAGCTCTGGCTCATCCCTCAGAATTCTTGCGACTGTATCTGTATCATAGAGTACAAAAGATGTATCCATCCTGAGTTTTTTTTCGATATCATAAGTCGCAAAATTCATATTGATTACATAGATGGATGGGAGATAGCCGTTGGCTACAGCCTTGGCTATCTTTTCTACATTGTCCAAATCATCAGCGATGGAGTCCACAAGGGCCTGCCAGCGCTTGCCAACAGCAGTCTGACCCGTGCGCCATTGCTTGTATTCGGTCGCCGTGATGACACCACGCCTCACTTGGTCACGCTTGATGCTGTCTTTTATCTGGAACCTGCGAAAGTAATCATCCATCTTTGCCTGAAGCTCTTTCTCTGCAGTCTCGTATTCTTTACGAATCTTGGCCTCCAGCGCTTTGAGCTCCTTGTCCGTCATCTTCCTGCCCAAATCCATCCTCGTCATTTTCAGCCATCCTCCTAAACTCATCAGCCTTTAAAAGCTCCAGAATCTCATCTGCCTTGTCTCCATCGCCAAACAGCTCAAGCACCTTTTTTACGATGTAATCGGCCGGCAGAATCTGGGCCGCCTGTAGGATAATCTGGATGTTTTCGGCTGTATTTATAACCATGGACCGAGTGAAGCTTGCATCGCTCTCGATGCCGACCAATTCAAACAGCCGATTGATGAAGTCCAGCACACAATACTCGAACATATCTGCCTTGTTGTTCATCGGCTCATAAGCCGCTTTAATCTGCGTAGCCGTAGCCGCTCCACCTGCGATGTTCTTTGTGTCCAGCGCCATAAAATCATCGTACAGGTCGGACCGGAGCCGCTCCAGAATGACTTCCCTGCTTGTGTACGGAATTTCCATCGTGTGTGCTTCTGCACGTGCTCCATCATCGTCTACTACAGCGGCCTTGATAGTCTTCATGTGCTGTACAAACTTCGCAAGGTCTACATCATCCATGCCACCTGCATTATTGATAGTCCAGTAAATCAGCGATGCATCATCAATGTCGTTGGCAAAACCAGACTTGATAAGGTCGTATGCGTCTATCTGCTCACGGATGCCCACAAGCTCGCTCTGATGCGCTGGATTGCCCCACAAGGGCACGATGGGGAACGAGGGATAATTCATACCATCGATAATCTCGGAGCCGTCTGCGGGCGTTTTAGCGACTCTCAGCACGTACTTCCTTTTAGGCTTCAGTATTTCTCCCTCGCCGTCTTTCCACATGTATTCTGTGTATCCATCCAGCTCGTAAAGAGTGGCTCTCAACGGTTTGGATGCATCAATCTGCCAGAACCTAATGCCGGCCGCAAGTCCACCCGTCTCTTCATCCCACAGCGGCGCAAATTCGGTTACCCGGAAAACTTCCAGATGGTCCAGATTCCAAAATCCAAAAGCCACACCATCCACAAGAGCATCACGCCCCAGCTCCTGCAAACGCATGTCGAAATCCTTGCCCAGCTTTTCCTTGTCATCGCTCTCGGTCATGGAAATTCCATTACCCAGAAGATATTGTGTCTGCTGGGTAACAAATCTATTGAAAAAGTTGGACCTCAGCTTGTAATCAGCCGAGAAATTGTCCGGGATAGCTTCACCTGTGATTGTATACAGGAGCTTTTGATATTCGATGATGGTAATGTTGCGCCGACAGTCGTATTCATTTGCGTCATAAGCATCTGTATAGACATCGGATGATTTGTGTGCGCTGATGGCCGACAGGATGAAATTCATGCGAACCTCTTCGCTTTCCCCTATCTCCAGTAAATCCTGATAAGTATACATTTATACACCTCTCCGTGCTTTTTTTATGATATACATAGTCTTGACAAAATACCTCATAGCGTCCATCAAGTGGTCATTAACCTTGACCGGTACATCATCTGCAGAATTTTCGTCCCACACATAGCCCCCAGCTTCAGCTATCCAGTTTTTGCATTGAGGAGAAATCTTGATGTATCCGTTCTCCAGCGCATTGGCTGTTTCACGGATGCCGTCCAGCACGGCATTTTTTGCTGGCAACGCCTTAAACCGATGCTCACGCTTGCGCATCAATGCGATATATGAAGCCGCTGACGGGTCAATAATCACCCTCAGCTGTGCGCCCGGACACACGTCTGCACACCATGCTTCGATGTCCTGCGCATACTGCTCGTCAGTCTTCTGCACGCCCTCAGCACGCCCAGAGTAGTAATACTCACGCACGGCATACCATATGCCTGCATGATGTACCCACAAAAGCGCCGCAAAAGCGTTCATCGTGCCGTAGTCGATTGACATGCATACACGTTCTGGCAATATCTTTTGATATTCTGGCCGGACAGGAATCTCCCCGATGGCATCCTCGAACATCGGATACACAAGGCCCTCTGCAATGCATCGCTCGCCCAGAATATCACGGCGATACCAGATTGAACCGGGCACATATTGACTCTCGATTTCTCGTTTTCTCTGCTCTGATATGGACAGATTGTCATGGATGGTAAAGTGCTCATACTGATAGCCGCCGACATAGGTCTGCTTGTAAAGATCAATATATTCCTTGTAAATTCTGTGTGCCGGATTGCAAGGGTTTAAATCCCACAATACCAACGGCCTCTGCGCTGCTACTTGACGGCCAAAAGCAACCTTGATAAAGCTCGTCCTGGAATCATCACAATCATAGTGCTCATTTATCTCTGTCGCAATCCATAGGCCGTAAGAGTTACCAAGTATGCGCTTGTAAGCATCAGCTTTGCCACCACCGACAAAAATAACGACTTTTTGCCCGGTCTGCGTGTTTATAAAAAGCGCCTCGTTGTCCTTAAACTTGCCCCACTTACATCTGCCCCTAAAGAGGTTTTCAAGCCCAAAGCCATTGCAAACACCGATATTAAGCTTGGCATTACCTAGCGTAGAACCTGACGCAAGGTGTATCATATCCGGGCAAATTTCAAGGTACATGGCTGCAATTATGCAATGGTCGATTGTCTTACCACTACGAATAGCGCCCTCAGCAACATTCATCTTGTTGGAGAGCGCTGTTTTTATATAATGCTTATGTTTGGCTGAAAAAGGTTTCCAATCAATCGTTGTGGTCTTTTGAGTAGGCAACTAATCACCGCCTTTACGCTTTTTTAATTCTTCCAAAATCAAATCAAGCGTCTGCTCTATCTTCGTTCTTTCGCCTTGTGAAAATAATTTATCGTATCTAAACCTAAAATAATTCATATCTCGAATAGAATTGATTTTATCATCCCATCCTAAATCGTGTAACCAATAGATTATGTCATATTTTGTCATTTCAAACAAAATAGTTTCCACATCGAACCAATCTGATATACTATAACCTTTTAATTCTCTCCCTGTTTCTGCTTTGTATTTCGCCTGTTCCATGGCTTTTTTATGAATGACGGCATTATAACATTCATTCCAATAATCGGCTTCTTCTGCGTCCATTTTTGCCATTTCTAACAAGCCTGCAACATAACATGATTGAAAAGATAACTCTTGCTTGAATTTTCGTAAGATAGCAAGCAAATCCTCGCACAGATATGTTGTGTTTATGTTATCTCCACCGATTGAGGAATTATAACCGTCATTGATTGAATCATATTTAATAATCATTTCCTGCTCAATCTTTTTGGCGGTTTCCTCATCAAGGTTATAATAAAGGATTTCATGCCGCACATTATCCCAACCATACTTGCAGATTGCTTTCCACATTTTAGGTTGATTAGAATACTGTATGCCATTTACACCCCAACGCTCTGTTATCGCTGTTCCAGAAATGCCAATATAGCTTTTTTCATTCGGGAATATATGCCGATAAACATAATAGTTTTTCATACTTAATCATCATCCTTTAACATATCTGCCAAACTGGATAAATCTTCTACTTCAAATGTCACCGCTTCAATCTGCCTATCTCTCCAATCAATAGGCTTTCTGTTTTTCAGCCAAAATATCTGTGCGGTTGTATCAGGTGGATAATAAACTTCTTCTTCTACATACTGAATTTCCTCGGTAACGATTTTTGCACCGTCCTTTTGTTTCTCTGTTCTAATCTTAATCGGTTTCTTGACGGTAACGATATATCCTGTGGCTTTTTTGTAAAGAGCATTCTCCACAATTCGGTCAGTAACATCCTTGCCCTTTTTTAAGGCGGTCAAAATAGGCAAATGGTCTTTTTTCCAATTTTTAAGCGTACTTAATGAAACGCCCATATTATAGGCAATCTGCTCTTCGGTCAGACCGTCCCTTGCCCAACCCTCAATCCGTATTAGGTTGTCCTCTTCAAGCCATTCGGCATATTTGCCTATTGCCATTTATTCCACCTTCTCTGTCTTTATCGGCTTGTTGCTGTAAATATACTCATTTACTTTTTTACCGTTTGTGTCTGCACCTATCAGCGACATAACGGATTTTATTTTCTGTTTGTAGAATGTGCCGTCTGATATTTCATAGGAGCTAAAAAACACCTGATAATCCCTTGTTTTTACCCATTCATAGAACTCTTTGGAATCAAACTTTACACCGTAATCATCACATTTGCCTTTACCACTTTGCTCATACGGAACATCACAATAAACTACATCACCATCCTGGTATCTATAATCACGATAGTCTATGTTAGAAACTTCAAGCCTCTGTAATGCTTCAAGCCTCTGTAATGCTTCAAGCTGTGTCAAAGCTTGCAAATGCTCAACAGACTCCAGTCTGTTGAGGCTATCCGATTTTTGGTTTTGCAACATTTTAATAAAATGTATATATGCAAGCCGCCTATCCTTCAAGGTCTCATCCATCAGTGCATGGCAAGCCGTACATTTAATTTCTTCAATATCCTTGCCCCATAGATACTCTGTACCATTATTCCCGAACGACCATATATATTTTACATAGGCATCTGTGTCTTTCAACGCATCAAAGTCAGCCCTTGTGACAACCCTGCGCTCATCATGGTATTTGCCATTAACTGCATCCATGAATAACCCGGTTATCATTTCGTTTAGATCATTATACAGGAATGATTTCCACTTATCGGAGAGCATCGCACAATGTGTGATGGCACCCCCCCCACCAAACAAATCAACCAAACGCTCGCCGCTTGGCAGGATATTTATAATAATGTCAGCAATCCGTGACTTGTTACCCTGATATGGTACGCCATAATGCTTTTCAAGTTTTTCTATATCAGCGAACTCATTTTCATCATTCTCGTTTGTGGTAGAGGACGTGCTTTCATGCTGAATTTCAACATCAAATCCAAAATCGGACATATTTATATCAATAATGTCCTTTAATTCTTCATCCAGTATCTCAAAATCAAAATCGCTGTTCATTGTCAGTTTATTATGAGCCAAAGTGTAGGCTTTCCGTTCTTCATCTGTTAAATGGTCAAGCCGTATGCACTCTGCTTCTGTATAGCCTAATTCTTTCAAGGCAATATACCGCCCATGCCCCTCGACAATGATATTATCATCACCCCAGACGGCAATCGGATCGTTGTTTCCGAACTGCTCAATGCTTTTCTTTATCTGCTCAATCTGTTTTTCGGGATGGCGTTTAGCGTTTTTCTCATACGGCCTTAATTCGTCAAGCCCTAACTTAATTATCTCCAACTGTCTGACTCTCCTTTATTTTCATATAGGTTATAATCTGTCTTTCCCTCAAAATATTGTTATACAGGAACTTCACTCTCTCATAATCTGTATCGGCTTTCATAAGGTCTAACCCGATATATTCTATGATTTTATGATGTTTCACGCATAAAGGTATCAGATTTTCACGGCTATTATCTTGCGTCAATCTGTATGGGATTATGTGATGTATCTGTATCTTTTCTGTTGTACCACATATAGCACAAAACTGTTTCCCCGAAAAGTATTTCCTTTTGGCTTGTTTGAATCCTCTGTATGTATCTGTTCTGTTAAAATCAGATAGATACTTGTCATAGCATTCCCGACAACAAAAGTTTGCACTTGCGTTTGTTTTTCCGCTTACAACACTTTTAGGAATCTGGAAAACTTTTCCACATTCCTTACAAGTACGCTCCACTCTGTTTTGTTTTTCATATTCACGCTTGCAATCTAAACTACAAAAATGCTTTTTGCTTTTTCGGTCACTTTTGTATCTGGCAAAAGTCTTTCCGCAACAATCACAGATAACCTCTATCTTACCATCTCTGTCATGCTTACCTCTTCCACATTCAGCAGAGCAGAACTTGTAGCCTTTTTCATTCTTGAACCATTTACCGCATTTCTCACAAGTTGTGAACCTCGCAAATCTGCCCTTGCAATCACAAGTCTGATTTTTGTACGGCTTCTCGGATAATTCCTTACCACACCTGTTACAAATCCATTTTTCCATGTTATCAACTCCCTAATAGTTATTTTATATATAAAGCAAGTAATCAATGATTAGGGCATTGAAAAGGTAGCTAACCTCTGTCCTCGCCTTATATCCCTGATAACATTATATCACATTTCATGCAGAAAGTCGATAATTACTGATTTCAAACTCAATATCTTTGAGTTTTTCAAGTATCGGCTGACATTCCGTATCAAGCCATTCTCTTAATTTATCTTCCTCGACAAGCACCGATGTTTCCAATAAATCATAATTATCTCTGATAAATTCACTTTCCGTAATGATAGGCGGTTTGCTGTTATAAGATAAAATCCCATCAATGCTTATCGTGAATCCATTTAATATATTTTGTTTTTCTTCGTTAGTACCGACACCAATAAAGCATGGATTATCAATCCCAATCGCACCATAATGATAACGGCTTGCATACCGCCCACAACTGCCAGATAGCCAAAGTTTTGTGTTAATCAATTTGCTTATTCTCGCTTGTATGTCACGAACACTTTTTCGTGACAATTCTACTTGCTCCAATAATTCCTGTCGCTGTTCCTGTGTGTATTTTTTGCGATATTCAACCCACTCTGGTTCAACAAATGCCAAACCGCCCCACTCTGATGTAGCCTTTGAATCCTTATTCAGTTTCGGCTTATATCTTCTTATCAATTCAGATTCCACAACATCTGTCATAATTGCGTTTGGCAACTCGCAATAGAAAATATCAGCCGATTTTATAAGGCTGTGATATTCATAAGGGATATTATCACCACTTATGCCATGCTGACGCAATCTTGAAAACGGCTTTTTAGCATCCGATTTTCCGATATAAATAATCTCTCCGTCTAATACATATTTATAAACATAGTGCATAATGTTCCTCTTTTTTCGTACTCAAAAAAACAATTCTCTGCCAAAAGCCTACCATGACCGATAACAACAACATTGTCCTTATCAACCACGATAGGCTGTCTAAAGCCAAACGCACGCAAGGACGCCGCGACTTTATCGACAGCGTCCCCGTTTACTCTTGGATTGTTTGGATAAGGATGCACCTGCTTGATAGGCACGGTAATAATGTCTTGCAATCGTGCTCCCTCCCGTTTTTAATTTTTTACAAGCGTTTCACGCAGGATAATGTTGCCATCCGGCGCAACTGATGCTCCGGTCAGCTGTATCTGTTGTCCACCATCGAGAACGATTTCTGCCCCCTGTGCATGGGAATCTGCATGCTTTGGAACGGCTAGTACATGTTTAATCGCACGTTTGCCGGCCTGAAAGATTGTGTCGTTTTTCATACGTCACTTTTTCCTCCTTTTAGTAGCGCTTGTCTTACTTTTCGTTTTGCTTGTCTTGCTCTTGGGTGCTTTTACCACACGGATAGACCCCGGAGCCGTTCCCCATCTATCATAATCAGCATCATGGGGAGAATTTGTGCTTGCATTCTTACTCATTATCCATCGACCTCCACAATAATTTCAATCTGTCTTTTGCTAAGGTCCCACTTGGGGCGTCCCTTTGCTCTTGCCTTTTTTCCTGTATATCTTACATCTACAATCCGATAGTTATTGCTTCTGCCCAGCAACATTTCTCCAAAGTCATCACCCTTCGACTTTCCGCTGTTTCGCATCGGTGTCTTGCCTTGTCCGGGCATAAACCCTTTTGCTCCAGCTTTCGCCCGATAAGTGAATTTATACTGTCTGGTATTAAATGTTGACGGGTCTGATGAATTTTTAAAATCATTCACAGACGTGGATAGAATTCTGTCATCCTTATACGACACACCCACAAGAGCCTGCTTCAGCCTTGACAGCGTCATTGTTGATGCGTTTCCTGATGAGCCGACCTGTCGTAGAAGCTCGTCCACGGTGCTAGCATGGTCGTATCTCGACAGGGTTGCGTTATATCCAAGGTTGTGCATTGCGCCATCAATTGTATTAAAGACATCTCGTTCTTGCTGGGTCATAGGCAGACCCTGCGCATGTTTATAATTCATGTTCTGCGAGAAGTTGTACAAGGACCCCGGTGTTGTATTTGGATTTGTATACAGGTCAATAGCCGCTTGCTGTACAGGCGTTATTGCCTGCCTAACAAGATATGCGGACGCTTCGGCATCAGACATTGCTCGAAACGGTCCACTATCTGTTGCGGCGAATTTAGGTGGCGTAGACGAACTAGCGCCTCCACCACTTGATGACATTTTTGAACCACCCTTTGCCATTTGTTATACACCTCCCTATTTGCTTCGTGTGGTTTTCTTTTTAGTGGTGGTCTTTTTTTTAGTTGACATGGTACCCATCATAGAGCCAATCTCTGCAGAAGCCTTTTTCCGCTGAGCCGGTGTCATTTTCTCAAAAGCTTTTTCAAAGTTTGTTTTAGCCATATTAAACTCCTTTCGCAAATCGCTCTTATCCCACTGAAAAAGCGATTACATCTTTCATGTTGTAACCTGCAATCCACTGCTCGTTTTTGATGATGATAAGATATACGCCGCTGTCTTTTGCAATAAAATCATAATCATCCCAAAGCTTTTGTGGAATAACATCCTTTTTTCCATCCCGGAAAAAGATTCTGATTTTTTGTTTTTTACGTTTTGCCATGCTTTCTCTTACTCCTTTCATTAAGCATCTGCCTTTTTTGTTCATAAAAAGATGGAATACGTATAATGTTGCCTTCACAGCCCTCTATCATGTTTCCATACCAAAGGATTGTTGATGGATGCAATCGTCTCATCATCTCATCAAAACCCCTTTTAAACCAATTGACATCGTTTTTGCCATTCCAATCATCGTTGCCAGCAACCCCCAAGCTGGAAATTGCCACTGTTGCATTTGTTGGAATCCCCTCAAAGCACCACTTATACGTCTCTTCGTTGTCACCCCACTGAACGTCTGGAATCACATCCAGACCCCAACTCTGCCAATAGGCCCCACACCCATTTCTCCTATATGCGCCCAAAATTTGCAACGCAATAGGAAAATCGGTATATGAGGAAAAATCCGGTGCAACTACAGCTTTAAACTTTCGCAACTTTGGAATATATTTGTCTGGAGAGCGCCAAGCCGACATAAACTTATAATCGTCATAATAAAAATGACAGATATATTCTTCTGGATTTTTGATATCTGGAAAATCGATGAACCTTGCAAACTTATCCCCTATCGTGAGCGTAGGTTGCATCACAGGAATCCCATAGTAATTCTCGATTGGAAATTGTCTGGTTTCCTGATTTTCGAATACATTATGTCTTATTGACGCAGGACGGATGTCGGACCAATCATCATAATCATCTTCTTCATCGATGTTACGCTCGGCTGGTTCAGTTAGTTCCGCCGTATCGTTTTTGTCTAATCCAATGTTATCAAAGCCAAAATCAGACATATCTAAATCAACAATATTGTCTAATTCTAGTCTCAGCAGTCCATCGTCCCAATCGCCCTCAGCGACACGATTATCGGCCAATCTAAGCGCCTTTATCTGCTCATCGGATAAATCCTCGACTCGCATGCAGGGAACCGATTCTAGGCCCATTTTGCGAGCCGCCAGCAGACGACCGTGACCTATGATAACTACATTGTTTTTATCGATAACCAAATTTTGTCGAAACCCGAACTGCCGGATAGAATTCACTATCCTATCGACTTGAGCATCTGGATGCTTTTTCGCGTTTTTATCATACGCAATCAAGGCATCCGTATTCACATATTCAATCTTAAACATGTTCTTATCCTACCACAAAAAGAAACGTTTGTCATCAGGCGTTATCCAACTTCCCATACAGATGTTATAATATCACCACCATTCCAGAAAAAAGAGTGGTAGTCTCTCCCATCAAAGTAAATAAAATGGCTCGCAACCAGCAGGATAGCTTTTATGCCCTTATTTTCGTGTGCCCAATCACGTAAGATTGGACGCTGTCCCCGTTTATAATTAACACGCCGTGTGACGCTCAGATTCGCCCTTACAAGCCGGTCCATAGCTCCGAGGGATAAATATCCATTAGGCTTCAATGACGGGCTGTAAAGGGCTCGTATGCGCTCTCTGGCTGTAACTCCCATGGCGCACCCCACAGCCACTACACTGCAGGGTACGCCACGATATACATTACTAGGCGTTACTCTTTTCACATCATGTTCCTCCATGCATTATTATCCACGATGTCATCGAACCACCGGTCCTGCATGACCATCTTAAACATAGCAAGCTTTCCGATATTCAGACCCTCGTTGCTGAATGCCAAAAAGTTAAGGTCATCGGCATATCGGCAATCCCCTCTGAGATTGTATTTGTCATTCATCTCAGCGCCGGTGAAATGAATCCATTCCTTTGGTGTGCCGATACCCTCTCTCTGCATGATATCGGCATAACCATTCTTCCATTCGTCAAGACTTCCACCGCATCCTGTGATAGTATACCAAGACCCCTCATATGCTCTATCCAGCTTATCCATTTCTTAATCCTCCTTTATTCTTTCTCGTCGTCTTCGACGATTCTTTCAGCGTTCTTCTTATTCATCGCTTCAATGATACCATCCAGCATTGACACATATGCCTCATATTTTTCGGTCCCAACCTTAGCATAAATGTAACCGCCTTGGTTTACCGAGAAGCACGTGGAACCGTGTCTTGCAAATTCACCATAACGTCCGATTGATGTCCCAATGGTATAGAACTTGCCACCATCTACCGGAATAGAGCAGTAGCCGTTCTCATTTGCAATAAGTCCATCCTGAACCATAGATACGGCCTTTTTGCCGTATCTATAGAATTCACACTTTCCTGCATTAATAAATCTGCCGTTCTTATACATCTTATGTCCCCTCCCGTTCTTACTCGATTGTGGCTCTACCGGCCTTAATCATTTCACGAAGTTTTTTTCTGTGATTTTGCCCCCTGCCTCTTTACCGTCAACCCGGATTTCTGCGTATCTGCCAGTCTGTTTATTGACTGCCCATGATGCCATACCATTGATAACTGCTACATGATTACCATAGATGCTTACCCACTGCATAGTGAACCTCCTTATGCTACAACTGCTCCAAAATTATTGCGTGCTACTTTTCTGAGATAGTTCCCACAGAACTTTGCGTCCTGCGTTTTCAGGAACTTCTTAAAAACCACTTCCTGAGTGTCAATGTTGACGATTTCTACAGAAAACCCATATCCCTTATAATAAGCTGTAAGACTGAACCATGCCTCATCATTCTTATACAGTTCATACTCTACATATCTAAGATTACCATTTCTTTTCATCTTGTCTGCCTCCACTTCTTTATCTGCCCCCATATTACCATAGCCGAGCCTATATGTCAATACTTTTTTTAATTTATTTAATAAAAAAAAGAGCATAGCCGGGTACGCCGAGGTAGCGTTGCTATGCTCTGTAGCCTCTTGCGGTTCGGGCTGTTCTGATGCCGCCAATTATGTGCCCATTGCATTTTTTAACGTGGTTTCAGTTCCACAAATCGGAACGGCAGGACTCGAACCTGCATTAAAATGGTTATTCCCTTTATTACCCATATCCCGTCCAGCGGGTGCTCATCCGTTAAGCCACGTTCCGATAGACTCCAGCAGGCGTAAGGACCTGCCGGAGAGCAAGCAGTAATTTTCTCTTGCAGATAGCAAAAACAGCGGTGATACATGACTTGATGATAATGCTTGTTGTAATAAAGTTAATGGTTACAAAAAAACAATACGCACTGTTTCGCTTTCCGCAGACGGGTCACGGCATAATCAATGAACTTATCTAGAATCATCCAAAGTCACGCTACCGTCAAGCAGGACCATCCGGATTTGAACCGGAAGTGCAGGAATCAAAGTCCTGTGCCTTAACCATTTGGCGATGGTCCTTGGGCGGCTTCCAGAGATATAAGGATTGAGCAGGGACCGTCTCGTCAGCGACACTATGGTTTGCTGATAGGTCCATGTTTTTCTTCTGGCATTGTCATTCTCCGTGAGGACTTCCGCTACGCTCACATCAGTCGGGAGCGACCCGACAACTTGCCCGGGCAGGGATTCGAACCCTGCATGAATCATATGTCTCACTCGTCAGCTTAGCGTCTACCAATTTCGCCACCGGGCAAATATTATTGCATTTTATCGATTCTTTCTTTTGCCAAATCAAAATATTCTTCGTTGATTTCTATGCCGATAAATCGCCTGCCATATTTAGCACACGATATTCCAGTTGTTCCAATTCCCATGAAGCAATCGAGAACTATGTCTGATTCTTTTGTGAATGTCTTGATAAACCAATCTGCAATTTCCTGTTTCATAACAGCTTTATGCGTTTTTATCATAGCAGAGTTTACGCTACTTGTGATGTGGTTTTTTGTGTATGTGAAATTCGACTTCAACGAATAATCACCCAGCACAATAAAGAATTCATACGCATTTGTGATGTTGAATCCATTTGCTGGCATTGGATTACTTTTTTCCCAGATGATGATTTCTTTGATTTTATCACAATAATGTCCAATGTATTTAAATACATCCTGCTTATTGTAGTAATTTTTCTGGACATTTATTATTACGTATTTCGATGTGACGCGCAACAGCTCGTCAGTGAATCTTACTAGGAAATCATAATAATCCTTAATCGTATCATCATAATAGCTGTATTTGTCATTACGCTTCCTGTTATACGGCGGAGATGTGAAAGAAATGTCGATAGATTTATCATCTATATTCAACATTTCCTTCATGCAATCGCCCAGTATCAACATATGTTTCATTTGGCCTTTACCGCTTCCAGCTCATCTAAATCATAATTCTTGATTTCCTGCTCTGTCAACTTTCTGTCATATACAATGATGTCCCAATATTTTCCCGTTGGGTCATCCAGCCTGTCTTTCACACCACTAGGCTGACAGCCCGGTGAAAAGCCCCTGAGTCTCATTCCATACATATACTTCATTTTTTGTCCCCCTTATCTCTGATATTTTTTAAAATACTTCTTAGCCAGATTTCCACGCCTTACCGATGCCTTACCCCGGCTACCCGGTGCTTCGTAATAATAGCAGAAGTAGTAACCTGCTTTGTACGCCCCTCTGGAGTTATTCCTGACAGACTTGAGCCTTTTAAGCACTTTGGGATAGTAGTGCCTCAACTCAAAATTAATATACCGAATCTGAGCATTTACTGTTTTGTAATTGTAACCTCGTCTCCGGCAAAATCGCATAAACCGTTTTCGCCGAATTCCTCCCCACTGACATAAGCCATAATGTCCAGAATCGTTTTCTACATTCGGTCGAAAGCTCGATTCGCTATATATGTTAGCAATAATTCCACATGCCGCGCTAGGAGAGAGCTTCATCTTTTTTGTGAGATAGTTGTAAATTATCCTTTCGTTACGCCTGCTGGCGCTTGCGCTGATGCTCGTCTTGCTTGCGTTAGCGTGTTCCGCACAGCCTGTCAGCAGACAAGACATCAGACACAAACATATCAAAAGTTTTCTCATTCCTGTTCCTCCTTTGTCTCTCCGTTGTATTTATCACTGAACAGCTTGACTCTTTCATAAAAGGATAACTTTGGCGTTGCAACCGCAAATGATTTTGCCCTCAGATAACCTATCGGAGTACAATCTGGATGTGCCTTGCAGTATTCAATAGCTTTCCTACAATCATACGACCCCACGCCCGACATTTCGCGCAATCTCTTAATCTTCATGCGCATTTCTTCGTCGTACACCTTTTCGCGCCTCCTTTCGCTCCGGCAGAGCTAGAATCTTGCTGATGGAAGAGTAACGAAAATCAATCTTACTCTTACCACTCACGCATCCATCCTTTGTTCCCCAATCAATCGGACAGTCGTCACAGCCGATGTGCGCTTGCATTACATATTCGCATAAATAACAATTGCAAAGCGGATTACATCTGGGTGTATGGCTACTACACCAACGATATTCAAATTCGAGTCTTTCTTCATGAGACGGGCAGTCACCTAGCGCCGTCTGCATATCACTCCACATCTGTCTGTGAAGTTCAATTGCTTTCTCACGTGTCAGCTCCATCATTTTTCCCTCCTTTCCGGAAGTTCCAGAATTTCGCTAATGGGAGAGTAGCGATAATCAACTTTTCCCATGCAATTTCCTTTTCCCCAATCAATAAGGCAATCATCACAGTTATTATCTATCTGATTCATGTATTCACACAGATAGCAATTGGCATATGGTATCTCTTCTGGAGTATTTTCATAACACCAACGATACTTGAAGAGCTCTCTTTGTTCGAGGGTTGGACAGTCTCCGAGTTCTTTTTGCATATCGCTCCACATTTGACGATGTAATTCTAACGCTTTGTCGCGTGTCAGTATAAGTTCCATTTTGTCCCCCTCCTTTTTATCAATCGTGATGTGCTCTTGCCAGTCCGATAATATGGTCCTGTTCCGCACGCTCATATACTCCGATGCTTTCAAGCGCCTGCCTCTGACCACACTCCCGACAAATCAATGTCCTGTTGTCAACCCTGCTGACTGCAGGATGACCGTGATATTCCTTGCCACAAATAGGACAAACCCCGGTTGCTCTTAAAACTTCTTCTTCTTTCATGCTACATTCCCCTTCCTTTTCACGCTGTATCTGATAGCTTCCTTTAAGATTTCGGTATTAAAACCAAAATCAAAATATCCCTCGCCGCACGTGCGTACATATGCCTCAGACGGTACGCCCAGCAGATGGTCCTCATGCATGATATACGCCATACACCTATGTCTCTTGCCGTCATCGCATTCCAGCAAAAAAGTCTTTTTGTAATAAAATCTTGGATATCCCTCGTATCGGTCAAGATTCTTTTCATCCTCTGGACCAATCTTCCAGATGCCTACAGGAACGTCATAGCCCGGCGCTTTTTCTATAGTCAGATAAGCGCCGGTCTTGCTTCCCTTAAACATCAATCGATAATCCTTAATTACAGCAGTCCCCCACACTTTTGCAGATGGGCACCTGCGCCTCATCTGCTCGGTGTTAAGGTTGCTTCCATATGCCGCATAAAACATCGCGTCCCCCTCCTTTATGCTAAATATCTCCATGCACTGTTTCCTTGCAGGTTTCTCGTGAAAACATCACGTGCAGTTTTGAACTCATCTCCGATGAATCCAAGCCTGAGCAACCAGCACCTCATAGCATATTTAGGATTATCGGTCGTGACTTCTTTCGGATTCGCTGATTTCATTTCTTTTGCCTTGTGACTCAGCGCCATACACAGCTGGATATAGCTTTTAAGCTGTCCTGCGTGCAGACCGCCGTAATAACGTTTCCCATTGGCCGTCACACCGGGATTGTCGAACTGGAATAATCGGAATTCGATAGTGCCCTTTGTGAATGTAGCGTGCAGGTTCAACATGTGATACCTACTGTCGTTATAATGCTGGCTACGACCATAATCGCAGTTCTGTGATTGATACCACACATCAGCCAGCTCCGGCATAGTCTTCGGTTTCTTTTTATTGATTTCTTTAAGAAACTGAGGGTCAACCGGCTTGCAATATCTTCCGATTCGCCCTCTGTCGATTCCAAGAGAATCAATCAAAAGACTCTCATGACTCGCCATTAGGTTGACAAGATTTCGGATTGTCTGCGGTGTGTGACCATTTGCCCCAATGTGAATATGAACTCCACATCCACGATTCGGATTGCTTCTGGCTCCGGCCTTGCGAAGCACTCTGATAAGCCCCTGCAGAAGCTCCATGTCCTCATATTTAAGGATTGGAGTAACCAGCTCGCATTTTTCCTCATCTGGACCGTTAATGCTTGCATCACGCTGGAACATCCATTCGCGCCCCTGTCCATCCCATGTGCTCCATGTGTAGTAGCCATGGGAACTCTGGGTGTTTTTATAAATGTTTGTGCCAAAGTATTCGCTGGCGATTTTGCTAGCGGTCCTGCGAGTGATGTTGTTCATCTCGACTTCTACACCAAATGTCTGATTCTTCATCTTTTGTCCCCTCCTTTTTTGTTACATCCAATATACCATATCCGTATATGAATGTCAATACTTTTTAGAACAAAAGATTTTTTTTATCAGCCTATTGCGTTAAAGATATCATCCAGTTCTTTCAGCCGGGCATACTTTCGCCTGAATGTCTTGAGCTCCCGTGTGGCCTGAGCCAGCAATCTTTTATAGGCATTGTCATCACGTGACATGACCTGCACGGGCACATACGGACCGGCTGGTTTTTTCTTCGGAACAAACATCTGGATTTCTGGTCTGTCACTTGGCATAGATGATTCCTCAATGACCAGACTTTTTATGATTTCCACGGCTTGCATAGTCATATATTTGTCAATGATTTCTCGGTCATTCCAGCAAAAACATTTGTGCAGTTCTGTGGATTCGTCCATCGCCAGCTTCACAATATCCGCAGTCATAAAATCCGGTCCGATTCCTGCAATTTCATCAGCACATTTTTGAGCGCTTACCCTCTCTAGGTTTTTTGTTCCCTCTTTCCACTTTGCCATTGCCATAATTCGTTCTCCTTTCAAACACACTACAGGGTATCATGCGCCAGCGCTCCATACACCAGCTCCACTGCACACAGTTCCTGCAGTTTGCTCTTTTTCCTCTCATACTCTCTCCTAAGAATATTCGGAAAAGGCGCATCGGCTGTTTCTTCCCGGTTTTTTGCCGGTTTTTTGCCATTAATACGCCATTCTTATACCAATCTTCTATCCGATTCCGGATTGGAGATTACATGGCCTCCAGACGCCTTTTCCTTTCCTCAAAGCGCCGAACGTTGTCTTCATGCGCATGACGCTCACTTGCTTTTTTAACATACGTTTTTGCTGTTTCCGCAGATATCTTAAGCACTCTGCCTATCTCGGCATACCCAACATTTCTTGAAAACATTTCAAGCGCCTTTTCCTCTTTCTGCTGACGGCTCATACCATCTGCAGAAGTAAATCTCCCAGACTTTTTGTTGCGATTTGTGTTTACGTTTCGGCTGTTAAGCTCTATGAGCTTTTTGTACTCGGATTCGTACCAGTTAGCCCTGTTGGTAAGCTCTAAAACCTCCATCCTGTGCTCCGTCTCCATCTCTGTAATTCTAGCCTGCAGAGACGCGTTCTTCTGCTTTAACAGTCGGTTTTCCGTCTGCCACTCATTTGCGTCTTGGAGTAAGAATCTATTGCCTGACCGTGAAAGTTTCTCGCGCAAGCTCATAACTTCCTGTACCGCACACACATACGCATAATCCAGCTCCCGGATATAATCCATGCTAGGTCTAAAAATCTTCTTGTCTAAGTCGATTCTATGAAATTCTCCCATTTTCTGCCTCCTTACTATTGATTTTTTTTAAAAAACTGAGTATAGTAAAAAAGTCAGATGTGTTTCAATGTCCCCGAAGTGCTCTGACATGCTTCCAGTTACGTGCCTGCGCAGGTGCTTCTCCTTACCTATGCGCAGGCACATTTTTTATTTATATCGTTTCCAAATAAACGGAAAGTGTATCATAGCAAACGGCCTTGCATCGATTTCCGCACGGTTTAGAGGCGGCTTCCACTTGCGAATCAGATAGCTTTCTATCTTTTTAGCTTTTTGCCGTGACCTGACTTTTATGTACCAAAGCCTGCTCGATTGGAAATACGGATGCTCGGCCAGATGTTCAGAATGTCGTCTTGCAAGGTTGTTGGTGATGCCCACATACACAACCCGATGGAAGATAATTCCCCTTTCATACTTATACACATAAGTCATTCAAATACCTCTTTAAGCTCGATGCCAAGATTCTTTTTTACCCAGCGTTCTTCCTTGACGAAATCCAGTTCATCTGAATTGAGCATGTCCATCAACGCTATCAGATATCGCTGATACCGGTCGCCTTTGTATACTTTCCAGCCGAATGCAACATGCATTGCATGAAGTGATGCCGCTATCATCAGGTTAAAATCCCGGAATCGCTGGTCCCTGAGCATCTTTTCATTCTCAGAGACTTTTTCCAAAAGCTGTCTTTCATATTCCGCCCGAATCTGCAGGTCTATCCCCTGAAGATTTTTATACACATCCTCAGTGGCCTGTCTTTTGATGGCATCAATCTGAGATTTGGTCAGCTTATAAACTGTTTCCTTTTGATTTTTTTGCCTTCGATATTCAGCCCGGCTAATACTTCCCATTGCAACTCTCCTTTTTTAATCATACCATCTTGTTTTTTCTCTGTCAATTCTTTTTAGAACTGTCTGTCTTTTGCTACTTAACCATGTCGATGATTTCAAACAGTGCTTTTGCCGTGGGAGATGCAAGCCATCCTGCAAGACTCGTGATGCTGACCATACAGCCAATCGTTATCGCTATCTCCACCATGATAGATACAACCAGTGCACCTGCGGCGGCTTCGTCTTCCCACTCTGCCTGTACATTTCTTTTCACAAGATATTTCAGCCAAACAGCACCTAACATCACGGCAATGACCAGCATCGCCATAGTGGTTATGCACTCAGCCGTTTTCATCTTCGCAATTTCAGGCAATAGCTTGCTGGCCGTTGTCCCCAACTTCTCACACAGATTATCAATCACTGCATTTATCTCTTCGCTGTTCATATCTAGCCCTCTCTTCTTTTTGGAACCATTTAAGGAACTCACATCTTTCACAGTCCTCAAACAGCTCACCTTTTCTATCGCATCTGTATTTGGGGCAGTCAGCTATCAACTGCCCCTTATGCATACATCTTGCATCGTCACAGTCGATGCAGAGGTTTTGTCTGGTGCACTCAGTTAGCTGGAGCATCGTCTTCCTCGCGCTTTGTGAACAGATTAATGAATTGGCCAAAAGGACTGCCGTCCGGTTTGTACTGCCAGTTATAATACTTCTCATAGCCGGCAGTCTCTGCATTCTCTATGTTTTTCTTGACAATTTGCTTGCGTCTGGCAAGGTTTTCGCCAAGGTCTACAAGCGCATTAAGGACGCTCTGCTGTGGCTTATCATCGCTCCCTTCCCAGTAGTCCATGATAGAATCCGTAAAATCCGATATGGCCTGAGCATACCCCATCTGGAACCCGTCAGATTGCGCCAGAATATAATTTGTCGCAATCGTATCCATCATCTCTTTTTCCTCTTCTGTAAAGTTATCTATTGCCTTGTGTTTCATCGTGCTCTCCCTCCATTCTCGTATTCACGCTTTATCTGCAATCACGGCAAGCGACCGGCTGATATCACAGAGTAAGCCAATTACATTTGCCCATATTGAGATATTGAATTTCATGTCGATATTGACAATATATTCATCTCTGGCTTCGCATAATATATTGTCAAGATTCTTCTGCACAGATTCAAGTATCTGTTCGTTTTCTTCTATTCTGCCCATCCTTTACTCCTTTCTTTGCCAGTCTTCAATGGCACAAAACCAATCAAATGTTTCCGCTCTAACAACTCCTAAAAGCACCAAAATTTTAAAAATTCTTGAGTCGAAACATCGTGCCTGCCACTTTTTCCAGCGCCTAAATCGCTTAATCATGTTGCGCATCTTTTTTCCCATTCCTTTTCGTGGCATTCTTCACACACCGTGTGCCCAAATGCTCCTGAAAAGATTTCTATGCTTACGTATCCATTTCCATACTTGATTTCTTTCCCACACTGAGCACAATTTACTTTTTCATCCATACTGTCACAGTATACCGGATAATTACCACCTTTTACTGGCGGAGTGTACGGTATTTCTTTGTGAATCTTGCGGTCATATTTATACATCTCGTTCACCTGCTCTCCTATTCCATACTTTTATTGCCTCTCCGACTTTGCAGGTGGCAAATTTTTGATTTCTTCAAGGGCCGTTTCTAATCCCTCGTTGTAGCCATTACAATAGTCGTAATAATTTAGCCAAACTTCAAGTTTACTCTCTTCAATCGCCTTGATTGCCGCCTGTCGATTGATAACATTCTCACACGGTTCTGGTGTTTCCACAAGCGGACACTCACTGTACTGCTCATCCCATGTCACTATGCCTTTTTTTAACTGCAGAACGCAGTCATCGTCCTTGTTTACAAATGGGCAGTACTTAGATTCTCCATCAATTACTGCATAGCAGGATTTAGGCTTTTTAATATCCTTAATCAGCACTCCCATCGGTTCTCCTTTCTGCTTTACTGCAATAATCCCTATCCGCAACGATAGTACGGATATGATTGTTTAAGCAGTCTGCCCCACGATAAAACAATTTCTTGTCTGCCCTACCGTAATACTTGCAGTCTTTACAGTAAATGATTTCTGATTCAACTGAAGGTAAATGTTCTGACAAAACAGCTAACACATCTGTATAATCAAGGCACACTCCATGTTCCGTGTCAATCCACTTTGGGAGACTGTTTATTGTATCAATCGCCGTCTGTCGGCTTATCGTATCTTCGACATTTGTTTCAGGAACATCCTGCGCTTTCAATGCTTCAATTGCCATCTTTACAGCTTCATCATATCTTGTCCTATTTTTCGGTTCTCTCGGTCTGGCAGATGTGGCAAGTATACTGATTGCTTCATCCTTTTTCATTTCTACCTCCTGAAAACTGCTTTTTGAAATTATCCTCAGCTTTCCACCTCATCAGTCCATGCAACATTTCTCTTGCACTTGTACGGCTAACAGTGAATTGTTCAGACAGGAAATCAACCCATTCTTTGTTTGACATTTTCTTCCGCTCTGGTTGTGCGGATGGTAGAGATAAAAGTCTTGTTACATCTTTTTCTGTATGTCCATCCCAATGTTTTGCCCTTGGCAGGTCAACACAGTCAAACATATCCCAGTATTCGTTTTCGTAGTGATATGTATAGCTACCCTCTGGCGTATCAATGCCAACGATAAACCAACCACCGCCGAAACAGTATTCACCGTCTTCATGCCTGAAAGACTTCCATGCCCTATCCTTATTCTGCTTTACAATCACGGCAAATAGCATCATCCGCTGATAATAAAGCTGTCTGAATGTGTGGAATCCATCGGATAAATCGTCAATATCTGCTACGCCTGCAACCTCGCAAATTGCATTTATTCTTTCTCTTTCTGTATCACTCATCGGTTCTCCTTTCTGCCCATGAACAAAAACCAAGCTCGTCTGTATCTTTCGTGAGTTTTACGCAGTCGATAAATCCATCATCATCCATAAGCCCATGTCTGCAATCTTTACATCTGATAATCTTAGGCTCAACGGATGGTAACACTTTAACATTTTCAATAAAAGTTTCCTCATCCAAGTGCTCATAATCAACAAGTCTTTTATACATCAGTATAACATCTCGTTTACTAACTAACTCATCCATTTTGGTTTCTCCCCTTCTCCATATATCTGCTTATAAATCTGCTCCAGATAGTAATTGATAGCAACAACTCCTTCCGCAGTAGTGTGAGGACTAACGTTCTGTTTGATTTTCAGCATATAGTCATCAATTAGTTTTCTATCTGGCTGTGCGGATGGCAAACGCTCTATAAACTCTGCACATATTCTGTATGCCGCATCACCAATTTTATCCTGTGGATATACATCTGGCTCAAGATGTTCTCTCTGCTTATTAATGCGGTCTATCGCCGCCTGCCGGCTTATCGTATCCAAGCTGTTCGGAATCTCCGAACACTTCCCGTCATCCCTGTCTGGAACGTCAGCTTGTCTGAGCAGGTCAGCAAAATATGCAGGATATCTCGGCTCTGGCGGCTGAGCCATGATAATCTTGATTGCCTTATCAAAGTTGCTCATTCCTTACCCTCCTTATTTTTACTGTTTTTCATTTTTTATATTTCTCTTTCCATCGTCTAGTTTCGTTTTGAATCAGCTTTTTATAGTATTTATTCCAAGCTGTGTCTGATTCATACTCCCAGCCTTCCGATTCTCGCATCATTTTCTTCTTGTATTTCTGGAGCTTCCCACGCTTGTTCGGCGGGATATCCATCACCTTATCGTAAAAGGCATCCAGCTTTTCATCGGGGACATCTACCGATGTCCCTCTTCCGTGTCCGTAATCCCAGATAAGCATCTTGTCCGGCTTCGTTCCGAAGCCCATTGGAGCCGTAAACCAGCAGATTATAAAACTAGCTACAAACAAGAAAATGACAATTTCAATGCCTACTTTAACGCTTGACTTTTCCATCCTGCTCACCTCAATCTTTAGGGCGATATTCAATCGCCATGAGAATGCCGCCGATGACAAATCCGATAATTACAAGAACGACAAAATTCATCGGGTCGTCACTCTCTAAAAACTTCTCAGCTGATTTGCTGAATTTATCGATATCTACGAAGTACATAAAAGCAAACAGGCAAGCCGCAAAAGCTATAAGTCCCATAAGTGCTCCAGAATCGTCGTTTTTATTTTTCATTTTTGTCCCCTCCTTAACCTATTACGATTTGAGATTCGCTATTTGCTTTAAAAGCATTTCTCTTTCTCTTTCCAGACTTGATATCCTGCTACCCATTACTTCGAGCTCATTCATTTGTGCGGTTGATGCAATGAAGAGCCCAATCAGCGCTCCAACCATTCCACCCAAGATAAAACATAATACATTTACCGTCATTGGCTTGTTCGACCTCCTTTCCACTTTAATTCAATATAATTCTTTTTATATTTTTCTAACTTTCCGGGGATAGCCATAACTGCTATCCCCAGAAAAAAACCGGTCATAATACCCAGCAGATAAGATATACTCATTTTTTAATTCGCCTTTCTCTGTGATAAAATGAATATTGATTCATCTACGCTCATTCTCATTTCCATGCACATTGACCACAGCTGATAAAAATCAACATCGTACATTTCCGCCCAGTCTTTTAATTTATGTTCCTCTCCTGCATCAATGCTCATATCAAGCCGCATTTGTTTAGCAACCCCTTTATTAGATACCGTTGCCTTCATTATGCGGTCACTGTCTTTGTTGGCAAATTTTCTGCGCATAGATTGCATACAGCCATAACTGCAAAAGCTATATTTTTTTAATCCTTTTTGAAATTTATACCGCCACATAGTAGGCTCGATTTTCACATAATCTTTCCCACAATACGCACATTTTACTTTTAGCATGTATCCAGTATAAACCATTGGCTTGACGCTTTTTTCTTTTATCTTCATGTTTTACTTCCCCCCATTTTCAAGTAAAATCTGAAGCGCTGTATTGTCTTGCGTCACCAACCAGCTTGATATAGCGATAAAATATGCCTTTGCCGTCTCTGCCTTTTTCCGGAAGTTTCTTTCCAATTTCTGTAAAGAACTTCTTGCTGGACATTTCATATTCGTTGTTGTCCTTTGCCCATTGACTATAAGCTCTGAAAAGATACTTTGCAGGAACTTTATCTTTGCAGTTATAATCAATTTCGATGCACTGGTCGATGAATCCAGCCAGCAGGTCCATCTCCTGCTTGTATTCTTTCACGGCATCTTTTACGCACTTGGGCTCTTCGATACCCTCGGCAAGCCACTTCTTGCATCCTTCAACCGCCCATGCAAGTATCTGTGGAAATTCCTGACGCAACTTGTATTTAAGATTTTTGTCAACCTTGCTTGCTGGGATATTAACCTCAAACGGAATGAGTTTAATACGTCTCCAGATGCCAACGTCCGTGCCCCGGATGACGGGTTTGTGGTTTGTCGCAATCCATATTTTAAATTCTGGCGTATACTCAAACTCGTCTGCGTATAAAAACCTGCAGGTTATCTTACTTCCACCTGTCAATTGTTTCAGCAGTCCCTCGTTCAGCCTTACGCCCTCTGTCGGTTCCTCGGATGTTACAAACCTCGCAGATTTGAGTCTGGCAATATCCGATAATGCCCCACTGTCACCGTACTTTTTCATCATAATCGTTTCGGGCTGTGCATTCGCCGCATAACCGCCCAAAAGGTCCGCAATGGTATCCAGAAAAGTTGACTTGCCGTTGTTGCCCATGCCATATAAGAAATATGCACACTGCTCACGATTAGACCCCGTCAGCGAATACCCGACTGCTTTTTGGATATACGCCTGAAGCTCTTTATCGCCGCCGGTTACATCATCTAAAAACTTAAGCCACATCACCGGCTTGCCGTGCTCCGTATCATATTCGGAGTAACAAATCTTTGACATCATAAAGTTGCTGTCATGTGGTACAAGCTCTCCGTTCCGCAGGTTGACAATGCCATTCTGCACATTAAGATATTCCACGTATGAATCAAAATCATCCGGAGATGCGGGTATGCCGTTCAGATGCTGGCATTCTTTAATCATGGCTTCTTTGCCTTTGCTCGATGCCGTCCGTGTGGCCCATTTAAGCAAATCTGCCTGCATTTGGTCATCCTGTTCCATAAAAGCCTCACGCTTTATCTCTTCACAGATGATGTCTGCGAGCTTTTTAATCTCGCCTGTATCGTCAATGCGCCACGCCTTGCCGTCCCAGTAATACCATTTTTTTCGGTTATAAGAATATCTGATTACATGTCCGAATCTATCGGCAAGCCGATGCGCATTGCCCGTATCAGTCATATCATACTGTTTTTTTGGACCATCCGCTGTCAGCTTGCCATCCCCGAAAAAAGATAATGCAAGAGATGTATCATCAGAATGTTTCTGTGGTTCATACACCTCTAAACAATTCGCACAAGCCTTGCCAATCGTTATAGCACCATATGTAGTTCCACTTCGCTTTTCGTCCCATTTCCTGCGCATCAGACCGCTTGACCGGAATATCCTGTCCATCTGCGCTTCGTTCTTCTGCGTCCAGAATGCCAACTGGTTGCACAATGCAAGGTCAGCCTCTGACTGTGAATGATAAACGCCCTCCCACATGCCAGAATACAGCATGTTAAAAAGATATCCTGTCCTGCAATTTCTCGCTTTATCAATAACCTCTTGGTCATCCATATCAACCGGTGTTGTTATCCGCCGAGCCTCAACCCTAGGCGATTCAGATGGCAAATACTTGCTGTGAAGCACTTTTACAGTCTCCGTACAATCCTTTATTTCGGAAAATGCCGGATTGTAAATATCTCCGGTGCAGATAAAGTATCGGCCGCTAGAGTACATCTCTACGCCACCCCTACGCCTTGCCCCATCAGGCAGTATGCCACGACATATAATATGTATGCCGGTTCCACTCTTGCTGACCTCTGCATAACTCTGCAGGGTCTCCACAAATTCATCGACAAAATCCAGATTATCAAGACAGTGGTCAAGGTCAATCCCGAAATACGGCGGCGCAAACATGAATCCAATCCCGTCAAATCCATATTGGTCACATGCATTTACGGCAGTCTGAAAGTCAGACCATGTCTCAGGATTATTGCTCTGCGCATTTCCTCCCGTATAAGGATTCTTGGGAATTTTATCAGCTCCTGCCCAGCACACCCAATTGGACGTCGTCTTAAGCTCATCCGGCAGATTTTGTGTTTTCGTTTTCATCATATTTTTGCTCCAATTTTTTGAGAATATCGTCTTCGTACACTCGCCAATAACGGCCATTTGGTGCCTTGTGCGCATTCAGCTTCCCTTTGGATATCCAATCACGTACTGTGCGCACTTTTACGTCTAGCATAAGCGCTGTCTCACGAATGCTATAACTTTTTTTCATGGTTGCTCCTTTCTTACAAGTTTTCTTAATTATACTGCAATCATACATTTTTGTCAATATTTATTTTAAAATCTAGCTTTTTTTCATAAATGTTTCGGCGTTTTTTTGCCCAGCCGAGATACATTCCAAAATCATCAACCATATCAAGCACGATGCCTTTTTCTTTCCCATCGTAACACCTTGCCACACGCCCTGCGGCCTGTATCACAGTTGACTCATCTTTTTCAGGAGTTGCAAAAACGACATATCGCAGATTCGGCACATCAAGCCCCTCTTTGGCGAGTTGGTATGTGGCAAATAATACATCAATTTCACAATTGTTTAAAGCGCTTAGCGCTTCTTTTCTTTCTGCCCGTGCTTTTTTGCTGGTCCCCATACCAGACAGACATACGCTTTTCTTTCCTGCGCATTTTTTTTGCAACGTCTGGAGATACTCCACACGGTTTGCGAGCACGAGGATGGAATTGCCTGCAGGAATATCATTTATAATGTTGCTGACAAAATCCATTCTTTTTTCATTGTGCGTGAGGTCTGTGATAAGACTCGAATAATTAATCGTGCCGTCTCCGCACAAGACCACGTCAACATCAGGCTGATATCCTGTCTCATACTGAAAAACTTCTACAGGACATGTATTCCTTGCGACTTCCGCACGTGATACTTCGTGCACGACATCCCCTAAAAGCGCAAACATTGTCCGGCTCATGCCATCTGCCCTTTTTGGCGTTGCCGTAATACCTATCTTATATCTGCAGGAAAGCTGACTCAGCACACGATAAAATTGCATGGCCTTTGTCGGGCTTCCTACGGCTCTATGACATTCGTCCACGATAATGCACCCAAACGAATCCTTATAAGGTCTAAGGTCAATCTTACTGGCCGTCTGCACTGTGGCAAATGTGATGCCAGAGCCAATATCAACTTTGCCATCCGTTATCATTCCATATGTTTTTATATCGACTCCGAGTACCGCCTTAGCTCTGCTGTAAGACTGAGTCAAAAGGTCCTGCGTATGTGTCAGCCACAGCGCTGGCATCCCAATCCGTGATATCGTATCCAGCGCCGTCTGCGTCTTGCCAGCTCCACACGGCATCACTATAATGCCGTTTCTAGCCCCTAGAATCGCTTCTACGGCTTTCTTTTGATAACCATATAGATTTATATGGCTGTCATATTTCACACGCTCTAACGGCCGTATACAGCTTCTCATGGGCATGTCAGGAAAATACTCATGCAACTTCTGCAGACACCCAAACGGGACCGATATATATTCGTCTGTTTTTTCATAAAGAATCAGCACTTTTGGCGTGTTCCCCGTCCATAGCCCCATGCGCATCTTTTTTATGTAATCAGGATTGTCTAATGTTAAATTGCCCCGGCACCATTCTACAACTGCCGGTGACGGGTTATATATATAAATCTTTTCTCCAACGTCCGCCCTCATCAATAATTGGGTCCTCCTTTTTTAAATCTATTTTCTTTTTTATTTTCAGCTCCGGATACTCCAGCATATATATCTTTTTGTCGTGCAGAACAGCGATACAGGCATAATCATTCCCACATTTTAGCCATTTTTCAAAGGCAAACACCTGATTGTCTTCCAGCCTGCTTATTCGGAAAACACTATCACTGCACGTCTTGCAATCGATGGCCATCGCCTCGCCGTTTTTTACTGCAATAATATCAAAAGGCTGTGCGCCTCTAGCATCTGGGTATAAAAAATGCACCCACCATCCAGCCTGTGCGAGATGTGCGCACATTTTACGTTCAAAAACAGTGCCTATGTATTTATTATTCATTTTCCCTCTCCAAAAAAAATAGGATGGGAGCCGAAGCCCCCACCCCACCAGATACGTATGTTATAGGATTAGAAAAGCGGCAGTCCCTCGATTTCCGCAAAGCCATCCAAATCCTCGCCAGATACTATCTTGTAATCTTCTTTCAGCGCATTAGGGTTAGCAACATCTTTCGGCGGCTCCTGCCAAGGTGCCAGCTCGTTCTGCTTGTCTGCACGGATGAAGTAGTAGATTCTTGCCTGAACACTTCCACCGTTGTAATCGCTTTCCTCATGCCTTACTCTGCAGGCACCTACCTTGCCTACCCAATGAGCCGTATTAAAATCACCATCGGGAATGCCGGGAAATGCATCAAAGAACTGGGTCAGCATGCGGTTTGTGATTTCCGGCCGGTCTTCCAGAAAAACAATGTAGTGAAAAAGCTTCTGCTTCATTCCACTTACATCGAACTGCAGGCTGAGCATTTCCCTGCCGGACTTTGAATATGCCTTTTCCGCACTCGCAATTCTGATTCGATGGTCACCTGCAGGTACTAAACTAAACTGCGATTCCTCTCTCTTATAATTCCATGCCATTATTTTACCCTCCCACAATAGAATACGTTTCCACGTTTCGTAGCTACATATTTGCTCTCAACTTTCTTATCCCTGAGCTTTTTCACAACGCTCTTTCTGATGTTATCAGCGTCTTTTGCCTCACTGGTCTTGACCTCGAACGCCTCTCCAACTCTCAGTGAGAAAATGCGGTCATACAGCTCTTTGTATCTCAGCGTTGACCGGTCGCTGATAGGAATGTCCTCGATTTTAATATCTTTAAAATCCCATGCCATTATTCATCCACCTCCTTATCCTTTACTCCCATAAACTCTTCTACCTTGCAGAATTTCCTGCTATCCAGCTGGTTCTTTGCATAGATGTTCTGCTGGGCCTCAAGCAGGATACCGTGCTGGCCCTTGTTTACAAAAATCTTACCGACCACATCGCACAGACCGCAGATATTATCCACAATCTTGTTTGACATCTTCGGGATAAGCTGGGAATAGCTTGTTCCATCCGGCGCTACGATGCTTCGCACGTCTTCCCATGCTGTCCAAACAATATTCACGCCTAGCGTCTTCATGAGACGCAGGCTGTTCACAAGCTTGAACTGCATGTACTGGTAGTCAGCCTGCGCAGGAACGCCCTTATTCTTGCCCTGCCTGCCAAGGTCTGACAGGATACAGCGCTCAAGCTCACTGATATTGTCCACAGCAATTGTTGTGATTTTATTCTTTGCAAGCTCTCCGCTGTCTCTCATATTCACAAGCTCCTGCAGACAAGCTGTCCAGTCTGCAAAAGTGTTGATATTATCGACCTGCCACACAAGGACCTTGCTTGTGTCCTTTACAATTTCATGCTTGGCAAGAGTGCCAGAAATTGTACGGTCCACATCCAGCACCAATGTCATGCCCTCGCTCGCTTCCGCAATCAGCCCGATTGCCGTGCTCTTGCCGATGCCGGGTGGACAATACAGCAAGGAAGTAATCTTCTTATCATTATTTAAGGATTCAACAGTCTTCATTTCTCTCATGCTTCAACATCTCCTTTCACTTTTTTCAGCTTACCACGCAGGGCTCGAATCTCCTGATTGAGCTTTTTAACCTCGTCATGTTTTTTCTGGATGTCGTTTTCAAGTACGACCTGCATGCTCGTCTCTTCCCCCGCCGCTTTAATCTTACTGAGGACATCATTCATTGTGTCATCTGAAATAGGTTCAGTAAAATCAACTGTAATGTAATCATCATAGTCTGCATCCGGATACCATCCAGTATTATGAATTTTAATATTAAGCCATCCAACATGACCGGAGAAATCAAAAAATACTGTCGGCAGGTAGCCGGTTTTTTCTCTTTTCCTGACTGACAGTGTATTCAGTTCCATACACGCTTCCATAATCTTTAAGAGCTTTTCTTTGTTATCCATCATATTCTCTCCTTTTAAATTCGATGTATGTTTCGTCTGGATTGTAATGCATGCAGATTGACGAATACTCGCATCTGCGCCCCCATGCATTGCAATGACATGTATTTTTATAATACTTGACATTAGGGTCAAACATCTGCGCCCTGATAGACTCAAATTCTTCTTTGTACGCCTGAACCTCTTCATCGGTACGCTCAGCCAGAAAAACTACCAGCTTATGCTCCGTATCCTCGTCATACCATTCAATCATCCGCTGAAAGAATTCCTCTTCAGTTTCATTTTTCTTAAGCCTGATAGTCGGCTTCCTGCATATTGTGTAATAGCAGGACCTTGCCCCGGTCATAAGCATATAAGCCAGAATCTGCTCATCCCACTGAAGATTGTATTCATACTCCAGAGGGTCAATGCTCGTGGTTTTGTGTTCAACCAGCCTGCCGTCTTCAGCAATGCCATCGGCACGTCCGGTAAGTGGAATCATACCCGACCCGTCATCATATTTAAGCCAGTCCTCAGCGGACCGAACCTTAAACTTAGGATAGATGTATTTTTTATAAGCTGTTGCCATGGCAGACTCTTTCGAAGAATCTGCTTCAAAATCCCCTGTTTTATACAACTCTTCAAGCAAAGCATGATACGCTTTTCCCGTCCTCAACGTTTCCGCCGTCTGAACCGGCACAACATCGTAAACATATTTTAGCTCGTATGCCCGGCGACACGCCTTAAACAGTTTAATCTGAGACTGGCTCAGATGTTTCTCCATTGTCTGCGTCTGCGCTTCCATTGTCTATCTCCTTTTTCTCATCCTCTTCAATTAAAAGATTAATCTTTGCTTCTGTTACCCGGCTAGGACTCTGCTGGCCTGTTTCAATAGAATTTACCGTCTGCAGGCTCAGCCCCACTTTTCCAGCAAATGCACGCTGTGAAAGATTGTGCTTGGCTCTATAAAGAACCATTCTTTCTGATAATGTCATCCTTTCACCCCCTCTCCTAAAACCTTAAGTGCGCTTGGCACCTCTTTATTTGAAACATAACGGATGCTCTTACCATCGCATTCAGCCATTTTTCTAATAACTGCTGTCGAGCCATCAGATACCCGGCACTGAAGTATCCATTTCACTCCCGGCCGAAACGGAGTGAGAAGATTTCTCACATCCACGGCTGAATCGAACAACCTACACCTTCCGGCGCTTGAGACGATATAGCTTTTCTTTAACATGTTGTCCCCTCCTTTTTTGTTTATGCCCTTATGATAATGCATCCCTTTTCATTTGCCAATACCTTTTTTTATTTTTTTTGATTTTTTATAAATCATATTCCCCGATTCTTATCTCAGAAATCTCGGCAAGATTATTAGGGTCTTTATCTTTGAACGCATCAGCTATTGCCTGTGCATCTTCCGCACTAAAGAATATCTTGGCCTTTTCAGGACTTGTAGTAACACACCACTGACCATTGCCATTGTAATGCAGATATCCCTTGTACATCTGCTTTACCCTGATAGCGCATACGACCCACACACTGTTCACGCTGTTTCTATGGCTATTTTTAATCCTAGACAGATAGCCTTTTCTTTTTATTACGAAAATCTTTTCTGCCCTTGAACAAAGAGCCAAAACCTCCTGCTGACATTGCGCCAGCTTTGCCTCAAAACTATCCTCAGCCTCTTTCTGTTTTATTTCTTTCAGCTGGTTATTAATAGCCAGTCGCCTGTCAATCTCCTGCATTGCATCACTTATCAGCTGGTCGAACTCTTCCGCAGGAACCTGATGCAGGACATACAGTACATGGTCAAAATAATCCTGTGTAAAATGGTCGTCTTCAAATATCATGCCGGTTGTGCCCACAAACTCATCGATATCCTGAAAAATCGTTTTGCCGGACTGTTCAAGACGTTTTGAATATACACCCAAGGGCGTATAGTACAGGTTGACTGGAATGATGGTCGTCTTCAGCCGATCAAGCCTTTTCTGCGCTTGTTCAAGTTGGGCGGCCAGAACCTCATTCCAATCAGGCGTTACCGGATTTTTCTTAACAGTATTCTTAATACCCCTTAACAACTTGCGTTGGCTTGCAACGCTTCGTGTGATGCGCATGACATTGCTCATCGCATGCCCCAGCACGACATTGTCCACAGCATTGCAATATTTTTGGATAATCGGATTGTCAATCTTCTTGTCATACATTGCTTTCATGAACATAAACATAACCGATGTATGGATTGTAAAATCCAGCGCCTCAGACAGATATTTATTGTACGCACGCACCAGCTGTGCTCCGGCTTTATTTGTAAAACCATCATGGTCTTCTACATCCAGCAGACTCTTTGCCATCTTAGACTCATAATCCTTGCGAACAAAGCCGTACATCTTTTTATTGTTTAACTTCGGTAACATCAGTTTCTCCTTTCCGCCCTTAATTCTTCATCTGTAAAAGAAATGCCCTTTAACAGAAAATCATTGATATACTGAGCACGATACTCCCGTCTTACGCCAACCAGAGCACGATACCGCCCACACGCAAACTCAAACGCATGGGTCGGTGTTGTCTTTTTCCATCCGGTAACTGGCGCCTTAATTTCTATAAACTCCATTTTTACCTCCCTACATAACGGTATGTCTTGCTTTCATCTTCCCGGCAGATTCGTTCTGCCTCGCTTCTGGTTGCAACTGCAAACCCATGCTCCCAGCTGTCCTCTACATTGTACACGTACCACATATTATTTATTTTTCTCCTTTTCATAAATTTCTTTCAAAATAGATTTGCAAGCCAAGATGCCCTTGTTATAAGCATCCTGCTTGTTGTTCGGATTCCGGATAATCTTCTTTGTGAACTTACGCTGTAATTCCTTATATTCCAGTTCAGTCATATATTCGACCTCCTTCATTTTTGTATTTATCGACCATATTTTTCAGACGCTTCTTAAGCTGTGGCGGGCAGATAACACTGGTCTTTAACCCGCCAAACAAATAATTGTATTCGGCAATCGCTGAATAGCCAATGCCTGTCCTGTACATTGATATGCAAAACCATTCTTTATTTTGAATAGCCTTGCCAGCATGAAAACATACGGAACCTTGTGTGTTGCAGTTGATTTTTGTTGTGAGAGAGTATGCTGACTCCCTCCCGATATCTATTACATATTTGTATTCTGCCATCTTTCGGCCTCCTTTCTGCTCTTCGGATTCGTGACCGCTTTGGATAACACTTCAGAACCGGGTGCCCCCATCACCCATTGACAACATCCATTGTCAAGTTCATTTTTGGATAACCAGAACCGCCACGCCTTACGCCCCGGTCAAGCGTCCTTTGGATATAATCTCTGTAAGCTTCATATGTTTTTCTTGGAATCATGATGCCATATTCTCGGCACTTATCCAGCGCCCATTGCGTTGCATACAGTTCCGCCTCATATCTTCGCATTCCTGAAGTTGTTGTTTCAATATGCCCAACCTCGTGAAGTAAATCGAATGTTGCCTGCACGCTGTTTTTAGGGCTCCACTTGCAAACCGTACGCTCCTTAACGTGAGCATGCATCCGGCCCCAGCATCCTGATTTGCTTTTAATAACAACATGATATTTTTTGATGACATCTTCTTGAATCTCTTTATATGTCATGCCCGTTTACCTCCTTTTATTCGACTACGTATCCATAAAACGTTCCACCGGGATGCCTGTATACCTCTGCATAAGACCCGTCTGTAAACTCCATGTAACCTACATGGATGCCAGCTCTATGGTCTGCTGTCCATTTGCTGACAATCTGTACACTTGCTAAAAAAGCATTGTCAGCATCTTCATGCACAAATCCCTTTACCCACATTGTCGTTGCCATGCTTGCATCCTCCCTTTCTCCTGCAGATTTGTGACCTTGTCACTCTGCTTTTTTATATTCTTCCCCGCCGTTCTGAATCCACTCTTCTGCTTCCTTTAATGAGAGACAGGCATTTACCATATAACCATCGTGATAGACCATGTACCAAACCTCTTTCTTTGGGTCTAACTCTCCGGTGTATGGGTCGCGATATCTGGTTTCCTCTACTACGATTTTGTAATCTCCGATAACTTTTGCCGTTCTGACTTTCTTGATATCTAATGTTGGATACATCTCCGACCTCCTTACATCGCCTCAATGGCTCTTTTGATATGTTCCTTTGCCTCATCGCTTCCTTGGGTAATAACCAATTCGTCTTTCTTGTTATCCCAATAAATCTTGATGTTCTGACGCTGAAATCTATTAAGCCAATTATAAGCCGTAAAACCATCAACTTCGATGTTTTCAATCTGACTATAGTTGAGATATATTCTATCCATGCCAGCCTTCTGCCATCTTTTGCCATTTTTCACGATTTTTTCTTTAATCATCTTGCTTACCTCCGTTTCTTTATCTAACACCATATTACCATTTCTGCGACGCTATGTCAATACCTTTTTTAATTATTTTTAATATTTATTCATTTATAATGTATAATAATCATACATTTCTATAAAAGTCCCTATAGAGAAAAATATATAGGAAAGTTTATAAAAATGCACGATTATAATACACTTATTTTTCCTTTGACAAATCAAAGGAAATAAAGTAAAATTAATAACAGAAATCA
Source organism: Acutalibacteraceae bacterium (assembly GCA_045540315.1). Lineage (GTDB taxonomy): Bacteria > Bacillota > Clostridia > Oscillospirales > Acutalibacteraceae > CAG-557. The sequence goes on from JAZQHA010000170.1 coordinate 58,808, forward strand.
TGCTGTCATCTTTATTTTGGTATCTTATGGTACCATGCAGAAAAACCTCCAGACAAAAAAAATAAGCGACCTATAGGCGATGCTATAGGCCGCTTATTTTTTGCATTGTTGCATGATATAAGTTTTTGTGCAAAACTTCCAGAGCCGTCATGAGCTCATCCATCACAGCCATTATGTCTTCGATATTCTTACCGGATACCAGTCTTCCGAATTCTGTATCGCTAACATACTGCAGTGATGCATAGGCGTGCGGTTCCGAAGCATAAGAATATGATACCGGCTCTGGCGGACTCATCTGATTTAATATTGTATAATAAGCCGCCAGCTTGATGCATGTATTCGCATTCGGATTCCGCTCGCCCTGACACTCAGCGATGGCCTCTTGCAAATCTTTTTCTGTAATCACAAAAGGCCACCCCCTCTTACATCTCGCGCATTAAATCACGCATCTTTTGCTTTACACGTTCGTTGGGAGCATCATCAATCATCTGCTCGAATTCCATGCGAAAGTCCTCTCCAGCCATTGAATAGCCGGGCTCTCTGGAATATCTGCCCATGGAATCACGCCTTGCGTTTCTACCACGACCACGTGCATAGCTTCTGTTCGCATATCTGCGAGCATATGACCTGCCGCCCATGGTTCCGCCGTCATACATGCCGCCGGCCATGCTGTACTCTTCTTCGTCAGCATCTTCCATGATATTGCAGATGTGGTCGATTGCGCTAGTGATATATTTGATGGATTCAACATCATCTTTGGAGAATTTTCCGTTTTCGGAATAATCCTCAAGCTCTTTCATGAGCTTTTCTTTTAATTCGTAAAGTTTATGCATCGTTATTCCCTCCTATGCAATCCTTGTAATGGTCAGGTTCGCATTCTGTACTTCAATCACTGGAGCCGGAGTCACTGTCGGGTCGGCCGTAGCGGGAACTGCATCCACGCTTAAGCTGAAACAACAGCATCTCGGAACTTTGATGATTGCTGTGCTTGTCACGTTCCCAAATTCCTCAACTGCGGCAGGCGTGAAGATTGCCCGGCTTGTCAGCCTAGGCTCTCCGTTCACGGCGATAGCCACAGCGATAGGACCTGCGGTTCCGCCTTCCGGAATCGCAATATTCCCGTTAAATGTCACTTGGTACTGTGCGAATTGGTTGCAACAACTATTGGAACCTGCACCCTTGAGAATAAAATTCCCGGTATTGCCCTCGTGATATACATTTCCACGATTGCAGGGAATAGATGTATCAAACAGGATAGGTGCATTTAATGAC